>NZ_JBITTW010000002.1:165586-205232 GCF_044542195.1 Pseudomonas sp. NPDC079367 | reverse complement strand
CTTTTGCCACAGAAGGAGCAATAGAGCAGCTTGCCGTTGTCCTCGCCGTTGCGGGTGTCAGTCATTCGTTCGATCCAAATCCGATAGGCTTGCAACACAAGATGAAGGCTATTGCGGGCTTTTTCAAGCCCGCCGCTGATTGGACATGCCGATCAGGCCTGTTTTGCGATGCTTATATTAAGCTGGACGCTGGTTGATCACTTCGTCGATCAGGCCGTATTCCTTCGCAGCTTCGGCACTCATGAAATTGTCGCGATTGGTGTCGCGCTCGATTTCTTCGAGAGTACGGCCGCTGTGCTTGGCCATCAGCATGTTCAGTCGCTCGCGGATGAAGAGGATTTCCTTGGCGTGGATTTCGATATCCGACGCCTGGCCCTGGAAACCACCCAGTGGCTGGTGAATCATCACGCGCGAGTTTGGCAGGCAGAAACGCTTGCCCGGCGCACCTGCGGTGAGCAGGAATGCGCCCATGCTGCAGGCCTGACCGATGCAAGTGGTCGATACGTTCGGCTTGATGAACTGCATGGTGTCGTAGATCGACATGCCTGCAGTCACCGAACCGCCCGGCGAGTTGATGTACAGATGGATGTCCTTGTCCGGGTTTTCCGCTTCAAGGAACAGCAGTTGCGCACAGATCAGGTTGGCCATGTAGGCGTCTACCGGGCGCACCAGAAAGATCACTCGCTCCTTGAGCAGGCGCGAGTAGATGTCGTAGGCGCGTTCGCCACGAGCGGACTGCTCGACAACCATCGGGACCAGGCCGCCGGCGGCCTGGATATCAGAGTTCTGCTGAATATAAGAATTACGGAACATGCTCTGCAGTCGCTCCCAAATAGTTATGTCTTGAATACGCATAAGCCAGCTCGAGAGCTGGCTTATGGTGTGCACTTCTAACGCAAAATCAATCAGTCGGCTGCTGGAGCTTCTACCGGCTTGACTGCTTCTTCGTAGGAGACCGATTTGTCGGTCACACTAGCTTTCTGCAGAACAGTATCCACAACTTGTTCTTCCAGCACAACCGAACGCACTTCGTTCAGTTGCTGCTCGTTTTTGTAGTACCACGAGACGACCTGCTCTGGCTCCTGGTAAGCGGAAGCCATTTCCTGAATCATTTCGCGAACGCGAGCTTCATCAGGCTTGAGATCGAACTGCTTGACCACTTCAGCAACGATCAGGCCCAGCACAACGCGGCGTTTGGCTTGCTCTTCGAACAGCTCGGCCGGCAGTTGGTCTGGTTTGATGTTGCCGCCGAACTGCTGAACAGCCTGCACGCGCAGACGGTCAACTTCATTGGACAGCAGAGCCTTTGGCACTTCGATCGGGTTGGTGGCCAGCAGACCGTCCATGACCTGATTCTTGACCTTGGATTTGATCGCCTGACGCAGTTCACGCTCCATGTTCTTGCGAACTTCGGTGCGGAAACCGTCGATGCCGCTTTCCTTGATGCCGAATTGAGCGAAGAACTCTTCGTTCAGCTCAGGCAGCTTAGGCTCGGACACCGTGTTGACGGTCACGGTGAACTCGGCAGTTTTGCCAGCCAGGTCCAGGTTCTGATAGTCCTCAGGGAAGGTCAGATTCAGAACGCGTTCTTCGCCAGCTTTAGCGCCAACCAGGCCTTCTTCGAAGCCAGGGATCATGCGGCCGGAACCCAGTACCAGCTGAGTGCCCTTGGCGGAGCCGCCAGCGAACACTTCGCCGTCAACCTTGCCAACGAAATCGATGTTCAGTTGATCTTCGTTCTGGGCGGCACGGTCGGCCACTTCGAAACGAGTATTCTGCTTGCGCAGAATGTCGAGCATTTTGTCCAGGTCAGCGTCAGCCACTTCAGCGCTCAGGCGCTCAACGGTGATACCTTCGAAGCCGGCAACGGTGAATTCCGGGAACACTTCGAATACAGCTACGTATTCCAGATCCTTGCCCGCTTCGAGCGACTTAGGCTCGATCGAAGGCGAACCGGCAGGGTTGAGCTTCTGCTCAACCACGGCTTCGTAGAACGAAGACTGGATGACGTCGCCTACCGCTTCCTGACGAGCATCAGCACCGAAACGGCGCTTGATTTCGCTCATTGGCACTTTGCCTGGACGGAAGCCAGCAATTTTGGCCTTTTGGGCAGTCTGCTGCAGACGCTTGTTGACCTGAGTCTCGATGCGCTCTGCCGGCACGGTGACGCTCATGCGGCGCTCGAGAGCAGTAGTATTTTCAACAGAAACTTGCATGGATATTCCTCGTTGCACAGACGTTAGCCGGCCGTTTCCGACCCCAGAATCAAGGGCATGCATTCTAGTGGGTCAAACTCAAGAAGTCACCCTACTGGAAACGGGTAAAAAAACAGCAGGCAATTTATAGGGAGCGCCGCACGAATGCCGTGCACTCCACAGGCGAATACAAGTGCTCAGGTCAGGGCTCTGCATCAATGCTTCTATATATAGAAGCAACTATCAGATACGCCCCGACAGCCGCTCCAGCAAAACCGGAGCGACGAGCAGTTCAGCGTCATCCGATCCTTTAAAAGCGATGAAGTGCCCTGCCCCGCGACTCGGAATCGACTCTGGCCGGATTTCGAACCGCTAAAACAAAAAAGGCGCCAGACTGTTAAATCTGGCGCCTTTCGAAATATGGGGTGGACGATGGGGATCGAACCCACGACAACGGGAGTCACAATCCCGTGCTCTACCAACTGAGCTACGCCCACCATATTGCGTAACAAAAAAGCCAAATAACTTCTTTGTCGAAACCTCATCAGGCCCGAGGCACAGATGAAGCTTTATTTGGTGCGGATGAAGAGACTCGAACTCTTACGCCTCGCGGCGCTGGAACCTAAATCCAGTGTGTCTACCAATTCCACCACATCCGCGGATGAAGCTTTTAAAGCAAAGGCGCCAGACCGTTAAATCTGGCGCCTTTCGAAATATGGGGTGGACGATGGGGATCGAACCCACGACAACGGGAGTCACAATCCCGTGCTCTACCAACTGAGCTACGCCCACCATATCGCGTTACTTGTGCCAAAGCTGCCTAATGGCGCACCCGGCAGGACTCGAACCTGCGACCATCCGCTTAGAAGGCGGATGCTCTATCCAGCTGAGCTACGGGCGCCTTATTAATCTGTACTCTTAAAGGACTACAAACTAAGTGCTTTCCAGCGTCACAGAACCTTGATTCCGCTTCGCCTTCTTAACCAGTGCTAGGCTGTGCCCGACAAGTGCGACGAATAGTATAGAGCGCTCCAAAGGTCGTCAAATCCTTTTTGAAAAAAATTCATTTAATTAAAGGAGTTAGAGGAATTTGCTGACCAAGCGCCTTTGCCCTCACCGCTCGACATGCGAGAATGCGTTCTCATTTTTTCCCCTCTCGATGGTTAATCACGCGCAATGACTGCACAACTAATCGACGGCAAATCGATCGCCGCCAGCCTGCGCCAGCAGATCGCCCAACGAGTTGCCGAGCGTCGCCAGCAAGGCCTGCGCACCCCCGGCCTCGCGGTGATCCTGGTCGGCAGCGATCCTGCCTCTCAGGTTTATGTCTCGCACAAGCGTAAAGACTGTGAAGAGGTTGGCTTCCTCTCTCAAGCCTACGATCTGCCCTGCGACACGACTCAGGACGCCCTGACCGATCTGATCGATCGCCTTAATGACGACCCGGCCATCGATGGCGTTCTCCTGCAGTTGCCTCTGCCCGAACACCTCGACGCGTCCAAGCTGCTTGAGCGCATTCGCCCGGACAAAGACGTCGACGGTTTCCATCCGTACAACGTCGGCCGCCTGGCCCAGCGTATCCCGCTACTGCGCCCCTGTACCCCGAAAGGCATCATGAACCTGCTGGAAAGCACCGGGGCTGATCTCTACGGTATGGACGCTGTCGTTGTCGGCGCTTCAAACATCGTCGGTCGCCCCATGGCCATGGAATTGCTGCTGGCCGGCTGTACCGTCACCGTGACCCACCGCTTCACCAAGGATCTGGCCGGCCACGTCGGCCGCGCCGACCTGGTGGTCGTCGCCGCTGGCAAACCTGGCCTGGTCAAGGGCGAATGGATCAAGGAAGGCGCGATCGTGATCGACGTCGGCATCAACCGTCAGGACGACGGCAAACTGGTCGGTGACGTTGTATACGAAACTGCCCTGCCCCGCGCTGGCTGGATCACTCCAGTGCCTGGCGGCGTGGGTCCGATGACCCGCGCCTGCTTGCTGGAAAACACCCTGTATGCGGCAGAAACCCTGCACGTCTGACCGGTCTTTTCCGCTGCACAAGAACCCCGCCTCGTGCGGGGTTTTTCATGCCTGAGAAAAAACTCGAACCGTTCGCCGGAAACCGCTCTTTTTACAGGCATTTTCACGAGATTTTCAGGTCTTTAAAACAACCATCGACAGTTCTTCAGCCATACTCCTAAAATGCGCCGGCTTTAAGAAATAACCCGTTACAAACTAACGGTATATCCAACCTTTCAGAGTTCGCCCGCGTGAAAATTCGTCTCTCGATTCTGAGCCTGTTTTTTGCTGTTACAGGCACATTCATCACGCCAACGATCAACGCTGCGGAAACCACCGCTGCCCCACGCGACGCTTCGACATTGAAGATCGCTTCCGGCAGCGCCCTGCTCATGGATATGCAGACCAACAAAGTCATTTATTCCAGCAACCCTGACGTGATCGTACCGATCGCCTCTGTCAGCAAGCTGATGACTGGCCTGGTGGTGGTGGAAGCTCGACAGAACATGGACGAATGGATCGATGTCGATATCAGGAACACCCCGGAAATGAAGGGTGTGTTCTCCCGGGTCAAACTCAAGAGCGAACTGCCGCGCCGCGATATGCTGCTGATCGCCTTGATGTCTTCGGAAAATCGCGCTGCCGCGAGCCTCGCCCACCATTATCCGGGTGGCTATGCCGCGTTTATCGCGGCGATGAACGCCAAGGCCAAGGCTCTGGGAATGACCAGCACTCACTTCGTCGAGCCGACCGGCCTGTCGGAGCGCAACGTTTCCACCGCTCGCGACCTGAGCAAATTGCTGGTGGCGGCGCACAAGCAGCCGCTACTTGTGCAACTGACCACCACCAAGGAAAAAACCGTGGCGTTCCGCAAGCCCAACTACACCTTGGGCTTTCGCAACACCGACCACTTGGTCAACAAGGCCGATTGGGACATCAAGATCACCAAGACCGGCTTCACCAATCCGGCCGGCCATTGCCTGGTTCTGGTGACGAAAATGGGCAACCGTCCGGTCGCCCTGGTGATTCTCGATGCGTTTGGCAAGTACACGCATTTTGCCGATGCCAGCCGTATCCGCAGCTGGGTCGAGACCGGGCGCAGCGCCGCTGTTCCTGCGGTGGCACAGCAATATAAAGCCGACAAGAACCTCAAAAGCCGTCAGAGCGGCGTAGTCGAAGCGGCGAAGTAGATCCAGCGGCAATGAAAAAGCCCCGAACGTTCGGGGCTTTTTTTCGTCTGCGCATCAGTCGTTGGGCAGCGGCATCTTGTCGTCATCGGGAATACCATCGCCCGAGCTCGGCTCTGGCGAAACGTCCGGCGTCAGCACGTTGGGTCGCGCCAGCGGGTCGCGCATCGGACTGTCCGGATCCAGCACAGGGTCGACCTCCGGCTCCGGCGTGGTCGGCACGCTGTCGGGTTTTTGGTCATCGAAGCTTGAATCGGTACTCATACGCACCTCACATCAAGGTTTCAGATCGGCCATCGGATCGTAGGGCTTGGCCGGTTTCTTCGGATCTTCACCGGGCTCGACATCCAGCGGAGCCTTTGCCGGGCCGACGGGATCGACTTGCGGATCGTCAAGATCCGGCGAATCCGGATCGAATCCCAGATCATCACCCGAAGAGTGTTCGGATGAATGCGGGCCTTTCGGGGTTGAGGAATCTGCCATGTTGCCTCCTTGATACGCCCGCAACGCACGGGCACTGATCTTCAGAGGCTCGCCGGGCGCAGTCGTGCCCGGCAGATGACGAACGGAGCTCTACTGCGCCGCAAGCGCCTTTCGCGCCTGCGCCGCAGCGTTTTCTTCACCGGCCTGCGCCAGTTCATCGGCGGCTTTCAACCAACGGGCACGGTCGACGGATGCGGGAATCTGCGACGGTTTCTGAAGCAGAATCGCCCAGCCACCGGACTTCTCGAGCGCCGACTCAAAGCTGCCGAAATCCATCAATTGCCGACGATTCATGCCGGCACG
The DNA here is from genome assembly GCF_044542195.1 of Pseudomonas sp. NPDC079367. Classification (NCBI taxonomy): domain Bacteria; kingdom Pseudomonadati; phylum Pseudomonadota; class Gammaproteobacteria; order Pseudomonadales; family Pseudomonadaceae; genus Pseudomonas; species Pseudomonas sp. NPDC079367. The sequence continues at coordinate 199,054 of NZ_JBITTW010000002.1, read as the reverse complement.
CAGCAGGACCTTCTGTTTATTGCGGTCGTAGCCGGACAGGATTGCGTACCGCGGCTCGGCCCAGAATGCCGAACCTTCGCTGAAGCGCACCATGACCGGATAACCCGCAGCGACTTGGGTCAACAAGGCGGGCAGGCTGGCGTCCAACGGATAGACGACCAGGCCGTATTCGCGAGCGAGGTTCTGCATATTCTGCTGCAGTTTGTCCTCGGCACCCGGTAAGTGCAGCGGTTTTTGCAGCAGGCCCGGGGTAATGACGATGCCTTGTTGCGACAGCAAACTGGCCAGCACCTGTGGCCCACTCTGGTTGGCTTCGCCACGATAGAAAGTGCCGCTGAGTTCGACCCGTTCCGGCAAGCGTTTGACTTCCGGCGCCACATTGCCCGCACATCCGCCCAGCGCCGCCACGCAAACGGCGACCAACAGTGCACCGCGCACTCGAGAAAATACCTGCACCATCGTCACTCTCCTCCAGACGCCGGTCATCGTGTTCCGGCAACGCTCGCGATCATAGAGCCGCACCCGCCCCAGGTATAGCCTTAAACGGCAGACGCTGCGATTGCATAGAGCGAACTGATTGGTTGCTAACGACCTTTGGTCAATAGCTTGAAACACCCCATTGACTAGACTGTCACTGAAATAGAGCGAATTGCGAAAAGCGGCGCCCGATGCAGGGCGAAGAGGAGGCACCAATGAGCCTGACCATGACCATTGTGATGTTGATAGCCGGCTGGCTGGCCGTGGCGACGGCCATGTTGTGGGGCGTGCTGCGGATTTCACGGCGGCACCATCATCCGGTACAGACGCCGCCAGTCGATAAGACAGACGAGAACTCAGTGCGGCACGTTGCTGCGCACTGAATATCAGCCAGATTTACCCTCACACCAGCGCCGGGCAGCGCTCTCGGCAATCGAAAAAACGTAAATAAAAAAACCGCCTGAGCTTAAAAGCCCAGGCGGCTTTGGTGTGGTCAGCGATTAAGCCTGCTGAGCAGCCTTTTTCTGCTTCGCCCGCCGCGACATCATGTTCAACACCTCGATGCCGGCCGAGAAGGCCATGGCCGCGTACACATAACCTTTCGGTACATGGGCGCCGAAGCCTTCGGCGATCAGCGTCATACCGATCATGATCAGGAAGCCCAGCGCCAGCATGACCACGGTCGGGTTGTCGTTGATGAACTTGGCCAGCGGATCAGCCGCGAGCAGCATCACCAGCACCGACGCCACCACGGCGATAATCATGATCGGCAAGTGTTCGGTCATGCCGACGGCGGTGATGATGCTGTCGATGGAAAACACCATGTCGAGCATCAGAATCTGACCGATAGCTGCGGCAAACCCGAGGGTCACGGTCGAGGCCGCAGTCTTCGGATCTTCCGGCGCCGGATCCATGCTGTGATGGATCTCGGTCGTGGCTTTCCAGACCAGGAACAGACCACCAGCGATGAGGATCATGTCCTTCCAGGAGAACGCCTGGCCAAGGATTTCGATCACAGGTTCGGTCAACTGCACGATGAAGGCGATGGTGCTCAACAGCGCCAGACGCAGGATCAGGGCCATGCCGATACCGATACGGCGCGCCTTCTGCCGATGCTGTTCAGGCAGTTTGTTGGTCAGGATCGAGATAAAGATCAGGTTATCGATGCCGAGCACGATTTCCATCACCACCAATGTGGCCAAAGCAACCCAGGCGGTGGGGCTGGCGGCGAGTTCTAACAGATATTCCATGGGTCAGTCCTGACTCTGTGTAAGACGGTTCAGATGGTCTTGGAGGAAGATTCGGATTCTTCAGCCTGTTTTTCCGGTGTTTCTTTTTTCTGGATCAAGCCACCGGTGGCATCGCTGAGCGCTTGCTCGGCGGCCTTATGGGTGTCGTCGATCGCTTGTTTGGCGGTTTCAGCCGCCGCACCCATCAATTGTTGAGCGCTTTTTTCGGCCTGATCGCAACCGGCCAGAACCAGTAAAGACGCAAACATCAATGCAGGGAATGTGTATTTCATAAGGTTTCCTTCGAATGAACAGACAGGCGCAGACACCGGCCGTCGATGGCTGGGCATTCTAGGCAGATGAACACTTCAGGAAAATTCGTATTTTTAGCGGCTATACTTCGGTTTTCACGAAGTGGCCATCACTATGCTCAATTACCGGCAACTGCATTACTTCTGGGTTGTAGCCAAAACCGGCAGCATCGTCCGCGCATGCGAGCAGCTGAACCTGACGCCGCAGACCATCAGCGGGCAAATTTCGCTGCTCGAACAAACCTATAACGTGGAATTGTTCCGCCGGGTTGGCCGGCAGCTGGAGCTCACCGAAGCCGGGCGTCAGGCCCTGCCCTACGCCGAGCAGATGTTTCAACTGGGCGGCGAGCTGGAGCTGATGCTGCGAGCGCAGCCCAACGAACAGCAGATCCTGTTCCGGGTCGGCGTTGCCGATGTGGTGCCGAAATCCATCGTCTATCGACTGATCGCGCCGACCATGGAGCTGAGCGAACCGCTGCGTATTACCTGCCGCGAGGACAAACTCGAACGCCTGCTCGCCGACCTGGCGATCCAGCGTCTGGATCTGGTGATTTCCGACAGTCCTATGCCTTCGCATCTGGACATCAAAGGCTACAGCCAGAAGCTCGGCGAATGCGGGATCAGTTTTTTCGCCACCGCTGAACTGGCCGCGCAGTATGGGCAGGATTTCCCGCGCAGCCTGCACGGCGCACCGCTGCTGATTCCCGGCGCGGAAACCGTGGTGCGCAGCCGATTGCAGCGCTGGTTCGCTGAACAGCAGATCCAGCCACAGATCGTCGGCGAGTTCGATGACAGTGCTTTGATGCAGGCCTTCGGCCAATCCGGCAGCGGGATCTTTATCGGCCCGAGCGTGATTGCCGAGGAAGTAAAGCGCCAGTACGGCGTCGAATTGATTGGCCAGACCGATGCGGTGAGCGAGTCGTTCTATGCCATCTCGGTGGAACGCAAGGTCAAGCACCCGGGCATCGTTGCGATTACCGAAGGTGCCCGACGCGAGCTGTTTACCGGGTTATGAAGCGCAGGCCTCACGCGGATTCAGCGTCATCAGCACCATGGCGAGGAACACCGAGAGCAGAATGAAGCCGGCAGCGGCGAAGCCCAGGAAGCCCAGACCGGCACTGTCGATTACCCGGCCGCCGACAATCGCGCCCAGACCAATGCCGAGATTGGCCCCGGCGATGTTCAGCGACGCGGCAAACGCAGGCGCTTGCGGCGCGGCTTTCATCAGGCGCACATGGCTGACCAGGAACAACGCAGCCTGGGTCACGCCCCAGATGCCCATCGCCACCGCAAGACCCACTGGCGAATGTATGTTCGGCACCAGCGAAACCATGCCGGCGATCATGAACGCGCAGAACAGCACCGACGCTCCCAGCGGATGCCGATCCACCGCACGCCCACCGAGCGAGTTGCCAATCAAGCCGACTGCACCAAACGCCATCAGGCACCAGCCGACCACGGTGCCATTGAAACCGGCGAGGCGTTCGAGGATGTCGGCCAGGTAGGTGTAAGCGGTAAACATGCCGCTGAACACCAGAATCGACAGGACGATATGTCCGATCATCAAGGGGCTACGCAGGATTTTGAACTGCGAACGGAAGCTGACCTGATGCTGGTGCAGACTGGTTTTCGGCAGGTAGACAAACAGCAGCAGGGCTTTGGCGAATGCGATCAACGCTAGAATGCCGAATGCGCTGCGCCAGCCGAACGCGTCGGAAATCAGCGTGCCGACCGGAATGCCGAACACCGTCGCGCAGACGATACCGAAGCCGATTTTGGCAATCGCACGACCGGCGAAATCCGGGCCGACGATATCCACCGCCGTTTCACTGGCCAATGCCCAGAACACTGGCAAGCCCAGCGCCGGAATCAAACGCGCAATGGCCATCACCCAGATGTTCGGTGCCAATGCTGCAACGGTATTGGCCAGACCGAACATGATCAGAATGCTGATGAACAGCTTGCGCCGTTCGAAACGGGCGAAATACGCGGTCAGGAACGGGCCGAACAGTGCCACGGTGAAGGCGAACAAGGTCACCAGCAGCCCGGCCTGCGGGATAGTGACTTCGAGGTCTCGGGCGATCGCCGGCAGCAGGCCGACAATGACGAATTCCGTGGTCAGCACCGTGAACCCGGCAGCGGACAACAGAAGAATAGGCAACAGCATGCGCAACTCCAGCAAAACGACGACACCAGCGATGACCCGGAGGTCCGCTGGCAAATTTGAAAATGAGGATGGCGAATCTTAACAGACTGTGTCCGCACTGAGTTGCCCAAAACTGCCGATCTGCCGTGCCGATCCGGTGGCAGATCGTCACAGGCCTGAAGGTTCACGCCTACGCTGTGATAAAGTCCGCGCCCTGAAAATCGTACAGCTGCTCAACGCTGCGTTTAGCCGCGCTGATATCACCTCGACAGGCGTTTCGTGACTGCCCACGACGCTTCGCACCCTATAAAAAACAGAGATGCCGCTATGACCGCTTCATCCCCTTCGTTACTGCAACGCCTGAAACGCCTGAGTCTGGTCAGCCAGATCGTCATTGGTCTGATCGCCGGTATTGCCCTGGCCCTGATTGCACCGGAGCTGGCGAAGTCCACCGCGTTCATCGGCAAAGTGTTTGTCTCGGCGTTGAAAGCCGTGGCGCCGATTCTGGTGTTCGTGCTGGTGATGGCCTCGATCGCCAACCACAAGCACGGTCAGGAAACCCATATCCGGCCGATCCTGTTCCTTTACTTGCTGGGTACATTCAGCGCTGCGGTGGCGGCCGTAGTCGCCAGCATGGCGTTCCCGTCGAATCTGGTGTTGGCCACCGAAAACGTTGCCGTGACCGCACCCGGCGGTATCGGCGAAGTCCTGCAAAGCCTGCTGCTGAGCGTCGTGGATAACCCGGTCAGCGCGCTGATGAATGCCAATTTCATCGGCATTCTGGCTTGGGCGATCGGCATGGGCATCGCCATTCGCCACGCCGGCGACACGACCCGCGAAGTGCTGGGCGACCTGTCCAACGGTGTGACCGTGATCGTACGCGTGGTGATTCGCTTCGCCCCGCTGGGCATCTTCGGGCTGGTGGCTTCGACACTCGCCACCTCCGGTTTCGGCGCGCTGCTCGGTTATGCGCACTTGCTCGCCGTACTGTTGGGCTGCATGCTCTTCGTCGCGTTGGTGATGAACCCGCTGATCGTATTCTGGAAGCTGCGCCGCAACCCGTACCCACTGACGCTGATGTGCCTGCGTGAAAGCGGCATTACTGCATTCTTCACCCGCAGCTCGGCGGCAAACATTCCGGTCAATCTGGAATTGAGCAAACGCCTGGGCCTGCACGAAGACACCTACTCGGTGTCGATCCCGCTGGGCGCCACCATCAACATGGCCGGCGCGGCGATCACCATTACCGTGCTGGCCCTGGCGGCCGTACACACCCTGGGCATCGCCGTGGACATTCCGACCGCGATCCTGCTCAGCGTCGTCGCAGCCGTCTGCGCCTGTGGCGCTTCGGGTGTAGCCGGTGGCTCGCTGCTGCTGATTCCGCTGGCGTGCAGCCTGTTCGGCATCCCGAGCGAGATTGCCATGCAGGTCGTGGCGGTGGGCTTCATTATTGGCGTGCTGCAGGATTCGGCGGAGACCGCGTTGAACTCGTCGACTGACGTGCTGTTTACAGCGGCGGCTTGCCTGGGCGAAGAAGAGAAAGCTCAGCGCGCATGATCGTGCTGTAGGAAAAACGGGGAGCGTGGGAGTTTTGCAGATCGTTCCCACACTCTGCGTGGGAATGAATCAACGGACGCTCCGCGTTCGGCTCTGGATGTGACGCAGAGCGTCCCGGGCTGCATTCCTTTGCTGCGCGTGGGAACGATCAAAGCCCGCCAAGGCGCGAACCTTGGCGGGCTTTTTCGTATCCGGGTGTTTAGAACGCGCCCATGTAATCGCGCTTACCTACTTCAACGCCGTTATGACGCAGCAGCGCGTAGGTGGTGGTGACGTGGAAGAAGAACTGCGGCAAGCCGTAAGTCAGCAGATACGCCTGCCCAGTGAAGCGCTTCTCTTTCGGCGTACCCGGGCGCGTAACGATTTCGATGCCTTCCTTGCCGTCGATCTGCTCTGGCTTGATCTCGCCTATGAAGGCCAGAACCTTGGCAATCAGCGCTTGCAGCTCGGCGAAGGTGGTTTCGGTGTCGTCGTACTTCGGCAGCTCGACTTCGGCCAGACGCGCCGAAACACCTTTGGCGAAATCCACGGCAATCTGCACCTGACGCACCAGCGGGAACATGTCCGGGTACAGACGCGCTTGCAGGAAGGCGCTTTGGTCGATGTTTTTCGCGCTGGCGTGGGCTTCAGCCTTTTTCAACACATCGCTCAGGGCATTGAGCATTTGTTGAAAAACCGGAACGGATGCGGCGTAGAGTGAAATGGTCATGGCAGTCTCATGTGATGGCTGGGTAATACGTGGTGGCGATTATAGCCATGCTTGATGACCGCACGACTTGCCTTTTGTTTGGCAAGGATTAGGCTAGGCGGCTTCGACTGCAGAGGGAACGCGCGATGAGTAACGAACAAGAATCCACCTCCGAACAGCTACGGCTCACTGCCACGGAAATCCGCATTCTGGGTGCGCTGATCGAAAAACAGGCCACCAGCCCGGAAACCTATCCGCTGACCCTCAACGCGCTGGTGCTGGCCTGCAATCAGAAGACCAGCCGCGAACCGGTGATGAACCTCAATCAGGGCCAGGTCGGCCAGAGCCTGCGGGCGCTGGAAGGTCGCGGTTTTACCCGGCTGGTCATGGGCAGCCGCGCCGACCGCTGGGAGCACAAGGTCGACAAGGCGCTGGAGCTGGTGCCGGCGCAGGTGATTCTGACTGGCCTGATGTTTCTGCGCGGCCCGCAGACCGTCAACGAACTGCTGACCCGCAGCGCACGCATGCACGAGTTCGAGGACGCCGAGCAAGTGGTGCATCAGCTTGAACGCCTGATCGCCCGCGGACTGGCGGTACTGATTCCGCGTCAGTCCGGGCAGCGCGAGGATCGCTACACCCACGCGCTGGGCGATCCGGCGGACATCGAGGCGATATTGGCGGCGCGGCAGAATCCCGCAGAGCGTTCGAGCGGCGGCGTCTCGCTGGAGCGTATCGAAGAACTCGAGGCCCGCATCGCGGCACTGGAAGAACGCCTGGCCCGCCTCGAATAACCAACACAGTTCAACTGTGGGAGCGGGCTTGCTCGCGAATGCGGTGTGTCATTCAAAGGTGATTTGACTGATCCACCGCATTCGCGAGCAAGCCCGCTGCCACAGGGGATTATTCATCCAATTCAGGATCTGTGTGCTATTCGCCGTCCCAGTAATCCACGCCATCGGCCTGTCGCGCGACGGCGACAAATCCCGTGGGATTGCCCTCTGCATCAACCGCGAAGTTATCCATCACCGCATATTTGTTCGAATCCGGATACTCGCAAATCTCAGGTTGCTGCTGGGTGCTGATCGCCAGATAACGCAATTCGCCGGCGCTGGTATTGATGATCTGATGGGCCTTCTCCGGCCCGCCCGGTGGGCAGGCGACCACATCACCGGCGCGGATCGGAAAACGCTCGCCTCCCAACCGCACTTCGCCCTCCCCGGCCACCACGTAGAACATTTCCTCATTGACCCGATGACTGTGGAATGGACTGCCGCGCATGCCGGGTGGCAGCACATACAGACGATAACCGAGTTTTTGTGCACCCAGTTGCTGACCGATCCGCGCGATACGCTGCTGATAGCGCCCGGCGGTTTCGCCTTCAGGAGCCAGGGCTTCGGGCAAAGCTTGAAGTTCGACCTCGTTGAGATTAATGATCGGCGGATGCATGGGCGGCCTCGGTTATGGTTTTTGTGGTGGGCAGGTGTGTGTTTGCCGGCCTTGAATAATAGACAACCAGATAAACCGAGTTGACCTCATCGCAGGCAAGCCAGCGATGAGCGCCTCGCAGCCACCGCAAGACTCAGCTGCGCGCAAAATCCACCGCCGCCGCAAACTGCGCCTCATTCGGCCGCACGCCGGTATACAGAACAAACTGCTCCAGTGCCTGGATCGCAATCACCTCAAGCCCAGTGATCACGCGCTTGCCCTCGGCCCGCGCGCGCACGATCAGCGGCGTCTGCGAAGGGATCGCCACCACATCGAACACGGTGTCCGCCGCTTTGATCACTTCAGGCTCAAACGCGAGTTGCCCCGCCTCCGGCCCGCCGTCCATGCCCACGGGGGTGACATTGATCAGCATCTGCGGGCGCTCGGCGCCAAGTTCGGCCTGCCAGCGATAGCCCAGCGAATCCGCCAAAGCACGCCCGGCGCGTTCGTTGCGAGCGACAATCAAGCCGTTCTGGTAACCGCCATCGCGCAAGGCACTGGCCACCGCTTTGGCCATGCCCCCACTGCCACGCAGGGCGAACGTGGAATCCTTGGGCACCGCGTGCCCTGCCAGCAACTGCGCGACGGCGATGTAATCGGTGTTGTAAGCCTTGAGGTGGCCATTGGTGTTGACGATGGTATTGATTGACTGGATCGCCGCCGCCGAGGCATCGAGCTCATCGACCAATGCAATGCAGGCCTCTTTGAACGGCATCGACACGCCGCAGCCACGAATGCCCAGGGCACGGATGCCACCGACCGCGCCGGTCAGGTCCCGGCTGCTGAAGGCCTTGTAATAGAAATTCAGGCCCAGCTGTTCATACAAATGGTTGTGAAAACGCAGACCGAAATTCCCTGGCCGCCCGGACAGGGACATGCACAGTTGGGTGTCTTTGTTCGGGTTCATCTGCATGCAACTTCTCCTTCAAACGCACTTTCGGATGGGCAGCATTGGCCGGCCCACCGGGTTCTGAATCATCATTTCGGCTTGTTTGCGGCGCCGCGCAGCCGGGTAAAGAAGCCGCTACAGACCTTACACAAAATTTACCCAGCGGCTGTGCTGAATTTCGCGAATTTGCTGTCTTAGCTGTATCCCCGCGACAACTGTGGGCCTGATTCAGGCCGCGGCGCCGGGTCGATGAACCGAGGACTTATCATGATTCGTAAACTTCCCATCATGGCTTTGTTGATTGGCGCGCTCGCAGTCACCGGACAGGCTGAAGCGGGTGGTGGCCATGGCTGGCAGGGCCCTGCAGTGTTTGGCGCGATTGTCGGTTCGGCCATCATCGGCTCGGCACTGATCAACCAGGATCGGCCGGTGTACGTGCAGCAACAGCCGGTCTATGTTCAGCCGCAACCGGTCTACGTGCAGCAACCGCCGCCACCGGTCTACTACCAACCGGCGCCGGTGTATGTGCAACAACCGGTATACGTGCAGCCGGCGCCGGTCTACTACGGCCCGCCTCGTGGTTATTACGGTCGGCCCCACGGCTACTACGGCGGCCCGCATGGCTATTACGGCGGTCCACGCTGGTAAGCGCAACACAGAGCCCTGCTTTCGAGCGGGGCTTTTTAATGACCGCTGGTCGGCCAACGTCTGAAAAAATCTCGCCAAGGTCGCTGTGAGGACAGTTTGAGCAGCTAAAGTCGGCATGATTAACTCGACCGTTGGCACTTTTTTCATCAAACGGTCACTGTTTTGTCATGACGGAACCGCAATCTGAATCCGTCCGTAAACAACAGACCGATAACAACAAGGACGACTGTATGCCCACCCAAAATCCGCACCGCATCGTCGGTTTGTGCACCTCGAGCAAGGTGTACGGCGCGCTCACCGAGCTCAAGCATCTGGAAGGCCATCGCTGCGCCAAGCTGCTGTCCCTGCTCGCCGAAAACCTCGTGCACAAGGGCCTGCTCAATGAACGCGAAGTCATGCACATGCTCGATCAAGTGGTCGAATGAAGCCAGACCTCACTGGCGTCAATGACCACTATCGAAAGCGTTGATTGTCCGTCGTGCCGGCAAATCCTTAAGGTAGCCCCATCAGTTTGATGGAGGTTTTCCCATGGCTCAGGTTCAAATCATGTCGGTGATCGGCAGCGCAGTTCCCGCTTCGCTGCGTGCATCCGGTTTGCTCGCCTGTTGGTATCTGGTGCGCGATGGCGAGCCGATCAGCGGTCCGCTCACCTCCTTGCCAGCGGCTCAGGCCTTGTCGCAACAAGTCGCCAGCAGCGCGTTTCATGCCTAAGGCAGTTGCACCTTGGGCTTGGTCTCGACAAACAGTGCCCAGCTCGACAGAAACAACGCGGCGATCAGCGGACCGATCACAAAGCCATTGAGGCCAAATACCGCAAGGCCGCCGAGTGTGGAAACCAGAATCAGGTAGTCGGGCATTTTCGTGTCTTTGCCCACCAGAATCGGGCGCAGCACGTTGTCGACCAGGCCGATCACGAATACGCCGAACAAGCCCAGCACCACGCCCTGCCAGATCATGCCGCTGAGCAGGAAGTAGATCGCCACCGGCGCCCAGACAATCCCCGCCCCCACCGCTGGCAACAGCGACAGAAATGCCATCAGCACCGCCCAGAGCAACGCGCTGGGAATGTCGAGAAACCAGAAAATCGCCCCGCCCAGCGCGCCTTGCGTCACGGCCACCACCACGTTGCCCTTGACCGTCGCGCGCACCACGCGGTTGAACTTCAATTGCAGGCGGCGCTTGTGGGTTTCCTCCAGAGGTACGGCAGTGCGCATCTTGCGCGCCAGCTCGGGACCATCGCGCAGAAAGAAAAACAGCAGATACAGCATGATGAAAAAGCTCACCACGAACTCAAACGTACCCTGGCCAAAACTGAACGCCTGCGTCGCCAGCACCTGACTGCCCTGCATGGCCGTTTTGACGATTTTCTCCCGCAGACTGTCAAGTTCGCCCATGCCAAAGCGGTCGAGCAAATGCTGAAAATATGGCGGCAAGCTGTGCTTGAACTGCGCCAGATACGCGGCGATGTCCAGCTCACCGCTTTCGATGTTCTTGTAAACCGTCGCCCCTTCCTGCACCAGCAGAATGCTGACGATGATCACCGGCAGAATCGCCATCACCAGGCACAGGCTCAAGGTGCACAGCGAGGTGACGTTGCGTGGCCAGCCGAATTTCAACTGCAACTTGCGCTGCACCGGCGCAAACAGAATGCCAAGGATGACGGCCCAGAACACCGCGCCGTAGAACGGCAACAGAATCCAGATAAAGGCCACCGTGACCAGTACCAGCAGCACTGTCAGGGATTTGAATTGCAGACTCTTTTCGTTCATATCCGGTCCATGTCAGTCAGGCGTCACGCACGCCTGCCCCACTTAGTCAGCCGCCGCGCGCGCGAGTGCCATGTTTATTCATGGAGCATAGATCCAGATCAATAAACGCTCGCGACAGCTGACCTACCCTGCGCGGCTTTTGCGACCGACGCCCAGATGCCAACTCTCATCGCCCCCGAGCTCCTCGCCCCCGCCGGCACCCTGAAAAACATGCGCTACGCCTTTGCCTACGGTGCCGACGCGGTCTACGCCGGTCAGCCGCGCTACAGCCTGCGGGTGCGCAACAACGAATTCGATCACGCCAACCTGGCGCTGGGCATTCGTGAGGCGCAGGCGCAGGGCAAGCGTTTCTATGTGGTGGTCAACATTGCTCCGCACAACGCCAAGTTGAAGACGTTCCTCAAGGATCTGGCGCCGGTGATCGAGATGGCGCCCGATGCGCTGATCATGTCCGACCCTGGCCTGATCATGCTGGTACGCCGGCATTTTGCGCAGATGCCGATTCACCTCTCGGTGCAGGCCAACACGGTGAATTGGGCGAGTGTCGAGTTCTGGCAGCAACAGGGGCTGAGCCGGATCATTCTGTCGCGCGAATTGTCCCTGGAAGAAATTGGTGAAATCCGCGAGCAGGTACCGGCCATGGAGCTCGAAGTGTTCGTGCACGGCGCGTTGTGCATGGCTTATTCCGGGCGCTGCCTGCTTTCCGGCTACATGAACAAGCGCGATGCCAACCAAGGCACTTGCACCAACGCCTGCCGTTGGAAGTACTCGGCGCACGAAGCTACGGAAAATCAGCTCGGCGAGATCGTCCAGACCTTTGAACCCGAGCCGACCCTAGGCCTCGGCGCGCCGACTGATCGGGCATTTCTGCTTCAGGAAGCCAACCGCCCGGATGAATTGATGCCGGCCTTCGAAGACGAACACGGCACCTACATCATGAACGCCAAGGACCTGCGCGCCGTGCAGCATGTCGAGCGGTTGACGCGCATGGGCGTGCATTCGCTAAAGATTGAGGGCCGCACCAAATCGCATTTTTACTGCGCACGCACCACCCAGGTGTATCGCCGAGCGATCGATGATGCCGTGGCCGGGCGCGAGTTCGATCGCAGCCTGATGCTTGATCTGGAATCACTGGCCCAGCGTGGCTACACCGAGGGTTTTCTGCGCCGGCATGTGCATGACGAATACCAGAACTATCAGCACGGCAGTTCGGTGTCGGAGCGCCAGCAGTTTGTTGGAGAACTGACCGGCGAGCGAAGGGATCGCTTGGCGCAGGTGAAAGTGAAGAACCGGTTTGCCTTGGGCGACCACCTGGAGTTGATGACGCCCAAAGGCAATTTTCATTTTGATCTGCATGAGTTGCAGAGTGCCTGCGGGGACGCGATCGAGGTGGCGCCGGGGGATGGGCATACGGTTTACGTGCCGATACCGGACGCGGTGGATTTGCGTTTTGGGTTGTTGATGCGGGATTTGGCCCCGATTGAACGCTGAAAACACGCCTCTGCAGGAGCTGCCGAAGGCTGCGATCTTCTGATTTTGATCGTTCCCAGGCGGAGCGTGGGAACGGTCACTGTCGCAAACTTGCCTCGGCAAACTCCTCGCGCAACATCGCCACAAACGCCTCCCGCGCCGGGTGCACTCCGGCATTCTCATGCCAGTAGAACAAATTCTCGATCGCCGTCAGTTCGGCAAACTCATACCCCACGCAGCCCGCGCCTTTGGCGTACTGCTCGAACACGCCCTTGGGTACCAACGCCACCCCAGCGCCAGCACTGACGCAGCCGACAATAGCCCCGTAACTGGCCAGGCTGACGATCGGCAGCGCCTGCCCCTGGCGCAACAGCCAATGCTCGAGTGCCGCGCGGTAAGGGCACCCCTGCGGCCACATGAACACGGTTTTGTCTTGTAAATCCGATATGTCGCGCACCGCACCGAATGACGTCGAAGCGATCAGCAGCAATTGCTCGCGGTACATCGGCGTACGATTGAGCTGCGCACGTTCGACATCCACCGCCACGATCGCGCCATCCAGACGATGGTTGACGGTGTCGTCGAGCAGCTGGCCCCAGGTGCCAGTGGTGAGCTCCAGCGCCACTTGCGGATAACGCTTGTGGAATTTCGCCAGCAAACGCGGCAATCGCCCGGTGGCTGAAGATTCGATGGCGCCGATGCGCAGCGGTCCGGATGGCTCGGCAGCAGGGTCGAGCGCACGTTTAGCTTCAACGGTCAGCGCCAGAATTTTTTCCGCGTAAACCAGAAAGGTCTGCCCCGCCGGGCTGATGCGCAGCCCGCGCCCCTCGCGCAAGAACAGCGCTACGCCCAATTCGGCCTCCAGCGCTTTGATCCGCGCAGTGATGTTCGACGGCACGCAGAACAGCTTTTCGGAGGCCCGGGCAATGCTGCCGACCTCGGCCACAGTCTTGAACATGCGGATTTGCGCCAGCTCCATAATCATCACTCCGAGTGAACATTCGCCGCAGTATAAGTCAGTTGTGGCGAATGGTCGGGCGCCCGAATACTCGGCGCATCCACTGCCCTGGTGCCTCGATCATGACTTCCATTTCTACCTGCAAAATCATCCTGGCCATGGCGTTTGTCATCGGCTGCTGGTCCTATTCGCCCACCGGTATTCACATCGGCTTGCAAGGGTATGAGCCCGGACATCTGGCCTTACTGCGTTTTCTGCTGGCATCGCTGCTGATGGCGCTGATCGCAATCTTCAAAGGCATTCGCCTGCCGCAATGGCGCGATGTGCCGTTGCTGTTTGCCTTGGGGTTCTTTGCCGTCAGCCTGCATCACGTCGCCTTGAATATCGGCCAGCAAGGCATCAGCGCCGGCGCTTCCAGCGTGCTGGCGCAATCGAGCCCGTTGTTCAGCACGCTGCTGGCGCAGTGCGTGTTCAAGGATCGCGTCAGCGCCTGGCGCTGGGGTTGCGTATTGCTTGGGTTTGTCGGCGTAGTGATCGTGGTCAGCGGCGATAAAGGCTTGGGCGCTATCGGTGCACATGGGTGGCTGATCTTGCTGGCGGCGTTTTCCTGGAGCATCTATTTCGCCCTGCAAAAACATCACGCGCGGCGCTACGACGGCTTCAGCCTGGGGTGCTATGCGGTGTGGTCGGGAACGTTGCTGTTGCTGATCTATCTGCCGGGGCTGGCTGAAGCCGTGATGAATGCGCCGACGCCTGTGCAGTGGGCGGTGTTGATGTTGGGGGTGTTTCCCAGCGCATTGGCTTATCTGGCCTGGGGTTTCGTGCTCAAGCATGTGGATTTGAGCCGGGCGACGATGACCTTGTATCTCATACCGCCGGCGGCCATGGGAATAGCGTCGTGGGGTTTGGGGGAACGGCCGACGTTAATGGTGCTGTTGGGCGCGGTGGTGGTGTTGACCAGCGTGTTGGCGTTGAATCTGGAGCGTGGGATTGGGGTAGTTCGGGCAGTTGAGACCAAGGCGTAAATCTGTTGTGAAGCAGATGCCGTCTTCGCGAGCAGGCTCGCTCCCATAGCGGATGTCTGTAGGACACAGATCCGCTGCGGTGGCTTGCCAGCCATGAGGCCGGCAAGCCAGGCAACAATTCAGCGCAAATCATCCGACAACGGCGTCGGCTCATCCGCCGGCGGGACATCTTCTTCGTCATCCGGCGGATCCTTCCAGTCATCCGGCCGGTCGCCATCGCTCAATGGGTCGCGCCCCGGGTGCATGCCCGGCGGTGCGTCATGATCACTCAGCGTCGGCTCGTCGGTGCCGGATACGGGGTGGGTCTGCTCGGTGGGCACCATGCCACCGGGAACAAGCGCGTCATCAGCCATGCTGCACCTCTCAATACTGGCCCGGATTATCCGGGGCGTATGGTTTGGAAGCGCGGCCATCGACGGCGTGCGATAGATCAGACCAGCGGCATCAACTCCGGGCGATAAAGCGATCACGACTATTGGTCAGGTGCAGCCACATCGCGGCGCGGGCAGCGTCGGCGTCCTGACGTTTGATCGCATTCAGAATCGCCTCGTGTTCCAGATTGGCCAGATGCCCGAGTTTGCTCAGATCCGCCGCGCCGCGCTCGGCGGCATTGAGCCGATTACGCGGGATCATCGCGCTGCCCAGGTGCTGCATGATCTCGCTGAAGCAAGCGTTGCCGGTGGCCTCGGCGATCAGCAGATGAAAGCGCCGATCAGCTTCCACGCAACTGTCGTTGTTGGTCAGCAACCGCTGATAGTCATCCAGCGCCTGACGCATCTGCTGCAATTGCTGCTCACTGCGCCGCTGCGCCGCCAGCGCCGCCGCTTGCGTCTCCAGGCCCATGCGCAACTCGAGAATGCTGCGCACGCCAAGTGCAGTGTCGACATTCAGGCGCAGGCCCTGCTCCGCTGCGCGCTCGATGACGAAAGTGCCGATGCCATGGCGCGTCTCCACCAGCCCCGAGGCCTGCAACTTGGAAATCGCCTCGCGCACCACCGTGCGGCTCACACCATGCTCCTGAACGATGGCGTTCTCCGACGGCAGTTTGTCACCGGGCAACAGTTGTCCCAGCAGGATGCTCTGGGTGAGCTTTTCCACCAGGTCATGAGCGAGGTTGTGCGTGCGTTTGCGCGCGGGCGCGTCGAGGTCTTCTTGCATGATCGGTTCCGGTGATCGGGGCTGGCCGATCGTAGCACTGCGTCGTGACGGTTGAGATGGATTTTAGCGGTTGATGGCTCAGCAACTTGTATGACAACACTCAATTATCTTCGGTATTTTGAGGCAAGGCTGCCAATGTCCATCATTGGCCACATTCAAAGAAGCGCTCCGCCCACCTAGCTAAACAGCTAATAAATACGGGCCGCTATCCAGTTATCGCATAAGAAACCGCACGAACAGAGGAATTTAATCGCCCCTCCCCACTTGTAGGACAAAAATACTCAGTTGTATGATGTCTAGCAACAACGCACCACCCGGCCCTACCCGCATAAAAATAATCAGTGGGAGAAACACAAGTGAAAACCTCCATCTCCGGGATGCAGGAAAGCGTCGATCCGACGCTCGCCTCGGCCATCTCCAAAGTCAAACGCCACGTCCTGCCGCTCTTCGTGATCATGTTCATCGTCAATTACATTGACCGGGTGAACATCGGCTTCGTCCGCACTCACATGGAAACCGATCTGGGTATTGGTGCTGCCGCCTACGGCTTCGGCGCCGGGCTGTTCTTCATCGGTTACGCCCTGTTCGAAGTGCCGTCCAACATGCTTCTGCAGAAAGTCGGCGCACGCATCTGGCTGACTCGCATCATGTTCACCTGGGGCGTGGTCGCGGCCTGCATGGCGTTCATTCAGAACGAAACCCACTTTTATATCTTGCGGTTCCTGCTCGGTGTCGCCGAGGCCGGGTTCTTTCCCGGGGTGATTTATTACTTCACCCGCTGGCTGCCCGGCGTCGAACGCGGCAAGGCGATCGCAATCTTCCTCAGCGGCTCGGCCGTGGCCTCGCTGATCTCCGGCCCGCTGTCCGGCCTGCTCCTGCAGATCAACGGCCTGGGCATGCACGGCTGGCAGTGGATGTACTTCATCGAAGGGATGTTCTCGGTGTGCCTGTGCGTCTTTGTCTGGTTCTGGCTGGATGCCAAACCCCACGACGCGAAATGGCTGACCCGCGCCGAACAGGATGCGCTGGTCAGCGCCATCGACGACGAGCAAAAGGCCCGCGAAGCCGCAACGCCGATCCGGCCGTCGCTGGGCAAACTGCTCAAGGACCGGCAGATCATTCTGTTCTGCCTGATCTACTTCTTCATTCAGCTGACCATCTACGCCGCGACTTTCTGGCTGCC
This sequence comes from Pseudomonas sp. NPDC079367, assembly GCF_044542195.1. Lineage (NCBI taxonomy): Bacteria > Pseudomonadati > Pseudomonadota > Gammaproteobacteria > Pseudomonadales > Pseudomonadaceae > Pseudomonas > Pseudomonas sp. NPDC079367. Next base: position 182,061 of record NZ_JBITTW010000002.1, on the reverse strand, counting down.
GAGCATCATCAAGAAGATGGGCGAACTCAGCGACGTGCAGGTCGGCCTGTTCAACTCGATTCCGTGGTTGCTGTCGATCGTCGGCATGTACGCTTTCGCGTCGCTGTCGGCGAAGTGGAAACACCAGCAAGCGTGGGTCGCCACGGCGCTGTTGATTGCCGCAGCGGGGATGTTCATGTCCACCACTGGCGGGCCGATCTTTGCCTTCGTCGCGATCTGCTTTGCGGCACTGGGTTTCAAATCAGCCTCATCGCTGTTCTGGCCGATCCCCCAGGCCTATCTGGATGCGCGCATCGCAGCGGCAGTCATCGCGCTGATCAACTCGGTAGGCAACCTCGGCGGCTTCGTTGCGCCGACCACGTTCGGCCTGCTGGAGCAACACACCGGCTCGATTCAGGGCGGTCTTTATGGTCTGGCCGCAACCTCGATCATCGCCGCAATCATCGTCTTCGCCGCGCGCACCACGCCCAAACCCGCTGCTGAAAAGGCTGTGGCCGACGCCGCGCCGAAACACGCCTGACTTCGTCTCGACAAGGAAAACAACAATGACTGTTCACGACACCGCCAAAGCTCCGATCATCACCGACATGCAGGTCATACCGGTGGCCGGTCACGACGGCATGCTGCTCAACCTCAGCGGCGCCCACGGGCCGTTTTTCACCCGCAACATCGTCATCCTCAAGGACAACGCCGGCCACACCGGCGTCGGCGAAGTGCCCGGTGGCGAGCGCATTCGCCAGACCCTGGAAGATGCACGCAATCTGGTGGTCGGCAGCCCGATCGGCACCTACCAGAAAATCCTCAATCAGGTGCGCCAGACCTTCGCCGACCGCGATGCCGGCGGCCGTGGTCTGCAGACGTTCGACCTGCGCATCACCATCCACGCGGTCACCGGTTTGGAAGCCGCCCTCCTCGACCTGCTCGGCCAGCACCTCGACGTGCCGGTGGCGGCGCTGCTCGGCGAAGGCCAGCAGCGCGATGAAGTGAAAATGCTCGGCTATCTGTTCTACGTCGGCGATCAACATGAGACCGACTTGGCCTACCGCAGCGAACCGGAGGCCGACAACGACTGGTTCCGTGTGCGTCACGAGAAAGCCATGACTGCCGAAGCGGTGGTGCGTCTGGCCGAGGCGGCGCACGCCAGGTACGGCTTCAAGGATTTCAAACTCAAGGGCGGCGTGCTCAGTGGCGATGCCGAGATCGAAGCGGTGACGGCACTCGCCGAGCGCTTCCCCGACGCGCGGATCACCCTCGACCCGAACGGCGCCTGGTCGCTGAAAGAAGCGATTCGTTTGTGCCGTGATCAACATCACGTGCTCGCCTACGCCGAAGACCCGTGCGGTGCTGAGAACGGCTATTCCGGCCGTGAAGTGATGGCTGAATTCCGCCGCGCCACGGGCCTGAAAACCGCGACCAACATGATCGCCACCGACTGGCGCGAAATGGGCCACGCGATCCAGTTGCAGTCCGTGGATATTCCGCTGGCCGACCCGCACTTCTGGACCATGCAGGGTTCGGTACGCGTGGCGCAGATGTGCCACGAGTGGGGTCTGACCTGGGGCTCGCATTCCAACAACCACTTCGATATTTCCCTGGCCATGTTCACCCACGTCGCCGCTGCCGCACCGGGCGAGATCACGGCCATCGACACTCACTGGATCTGGCAGGACGGCCAGCGCCTGACCAAGGCACCGCTGCAAATTGTCGACGGCTGTGTGCAAGTGCCGCAGAAACCGGGACTTGGCGTGGAGCTGGACATGGATCAAGTGGCCAAGGCCCACGAACTGTACAAAGGCATGGGCCTCGGCGCGCGGGATGACAGCGTCGCGATGCAGTTTCTGATTGCGGGGTGGAAATTCGATAACAAGCGGCCGTGCCTGGTGCGGTGATCTAGCAGGCGCCGCTGATTTCAATTGTGGGAGTAGGAGCTGCCGAAGGCTGCGATCTTTTGATTCTGTTTTGAAGATCAAAAGATCGCAGCCTTCGGCAGCTCCTACAAATCGGTTTTCAGCCTTGAGATCTGCAGCAGCCAGGTTTTGAACGCCTTCATCGCTACCGTTTCCGCTCGCGACTGCAACCGCGTCAGCCAGTAACTGCCCGTGGTGATCTCGAGCGCAAACGGCTGGCAAATCGCATCTGCCGCCAGTTGCCGGGCGAACATCAGCGGTGGCGCCAACGCCACGCCGCCGCCCTGCAATGCCGCTTCCATCATCGCCAGCGACGAGTCGAAAACGATGCTCTGCGGTGGTGCGGCTTGCGTCGCCAGGCCTGCCGCCTGAAACCATTGCGGCCATTCATCGGTGCGATAGGAACGCAACAAAGTCTGTTGCAGCAGATCGCCCGGCGAATGCAATTGCCGAGCGATTTGCGGCACGCACAACACCGACAACGGCGCATCGAGCAGGCGCGTCGCTTCGATGCCATGCCACGCGCCAGCACCGAAACGAATCGCGTAATCCAGACCTTCCGCCGCTACGTCCACGCGGTTGTTATGTGTCGAGAGGCGTAAGTCGATCAGCGGATATTTCTCCCGGAAGTCCGCCAGCCTCGGCAACAGCCAGCCCACCGCAAACGTACCCACGGCGCCGACTGTCAGCATGTCGCGATACTGCCCACCGGCCAAACGCTCAAGCATCTGTGCGATGTTGTCGAATGAGGTGCTGAGAATCGGCAGCAAGGTTTCACCTTCACTGGTCAGCATCAGCCCGCGAGGCAGGCGTTTGAACAGGGTCAGGTTGAGTTGCGCTTCCAGGCTTTTGACTTGATGGCTGACCGCCGCTTGCGTCACGCACAGTTCGACGGCAGCGCGGGTGAAACTCAGATGACGTGCAGAAGCTTCAAACGCGCGCAGTGCGTTGAGGGGCAATTGAGGTCGAATCATGCGTTGTCCCGAATTTTTCTAATGGCTCGTGCGAGTTTTCATCGTTTGCCGTGGGTCGGCAAAGTGCCTAAATTGGCCGCGCTGATCAGCCGCCCGATGAAAAAATCACCCGCAGTGTAGCGGGATACAACCATCGACACTCATGGAGAGTGATTCACTCATGTGTTCCTTCAAAACGAGCAAGGTCTCTTCTTACAGCATTTTCGCCCTGTTCTTCAGCAGCCTCGCCTGCCATGCCGCCACGCCGACGGATGCGCAATTGCACGCACTGATCACGCAAGCCGTGACCCCGGTGATGCAGCAAAACACCATTCCGGGACTGACTGTCGCGCTGACGCTAAAAGGTCAGACGCATTACTTTAACTACGGAGTCGCCGACAAGGACGCCGGGCAAAAGGTCAGCGAAAACACTCTGTTCGAGGTTGGTTCGGTGAGCAAAACCTTCACCGCCACCCTCGCCGGTTACGCCCAGGCCATCGGCAAACTCGACCTGTCGAGCAAGGCCAGCCAGCTCTGGCCAGAGCTCAAGGGCAGCGCGTTCGACAACATCAGCGTGCTGCAACTGGGCACCTACAGCGCTGGCGGCCTGCCGCTGCAATTTCCCGCCAAAGCGGATTCTTCCGACAAGATGCTTGGCTATTACCAACAATGGAAACCGCAGTTTCCTGCCGGCAGCCATCGCCTGTATTCCAACCCGAGCCTGGGCCTGTTCGGCTACCTGACGGCGAAAAGCCTCGGCCAGCCCTTCGAGCAGGCGATGACCCAGACGCTGCTGCCGAAACTCGGCTTGCAGCACACCTTCCTCAGCGTGCCGCCAGCGCAATCGAAGCTCTACGCCCAAGGCTACGACAGCGCCGATCAACCGGTGCGCGTCAGCCCAGGTGCCCTCGACGCCGAAGCCTACGGCATCAAAACCAGCGCCGCCGACCTGCTGCGTTACGTTCAGGCACAGCTGAAACCGGCGAGCCTCGCGCCTGAACTGCACAACGCCATCGCCAACACCCACATCGGTTATTACCGCGTCGGCGACATGACCCAAGGCCTGGGCTGGGAACGCTACGCATACCCGATCAGCCTGGAGAAACTGCAGAACGGCAACTCGACCCCCATGGCCGTGGAGCCGCACACCGTCGAGTGGCTGACCCCGCCGCAAACTGAGCCGGCCAACGTGCTGTTCAACAAAACCGGTTCCACGCGAGGCTTTGGCGCCTATGTAGCGTTTGTGCCATCGCGGGACATGGGCATTGTGATTCTGGCCAACAAGAATTATCCGAATGTCGAACGGGTGAAGATTGCGCATACGGTATTCGCGGCGTTGGTGGACTAAAAGCAAACGATCGCAGGCAATGTAAAAAGGGGCGAGAGAATGATTCTCTCGCCCCTTTCGTTTGCAAAGCATTTACGGCCGCCGATCAATCATCCGGCATTTGCGGCGGTTTGCTCGGTTTCGCTGGTTTGCCTGGCTTGGTGCCCTTCGCCCCTTTAGCCGGCTCCGGTTCGGTAGCGACGGGAGTCTGTGCGGCGGCCGCAGCGGCGGCTTCTTTTTCGGCCATGGGCATGGCGTCGATGGTTTCGAAGATTTTCGCCAGGCTCAATGCCTTGGCCTCGTCACCCGAGGCGGAGAGTTTGGTTTCGCCGTCCTTGCCCACCAGGAACACTTTCGGATAAGCCCCTGCGCCCAGTTTCAGCGAACGCAGCAGCGCCATGGTGTCCTGCTGGCCCAAGTCCTTGCCGTCGAGCTGGCCGGACATGCTGAGGATGGTGTAGACCTTGATGTTGCGGTCGGTGACGCCCTTTTTGTTGGCCGGGTCTTCCAGGGACTTTTTCAGGCTCAGCCACACCGGGTCGACGGTGCTTTGCGCAATCACGATCAGCGGGCGGGCGCGGCCCACGTCCCCGGCCAGGGGTGAATCGCTGTCCGCGGCGAACAAGGGGCCGGCGATCGCCAGCAAGAGGGTCAGGGTCAGGGACCTGATGAGCATGCGCATCTCCTTTTGATATCCACGCACTACTGATTGCGCATCGTGGTGATTGTTCCGGCGGCGTCTGGCAAAAAGGTATTGCCCTGTCAGAAGCTTAGGTCAGGGAAAGCTTTGCGCAAACGCTACGTCGATTTGATTAACAGCCATGAGCGCACTAGGGTGGCCGTTCTGCCAAAGAAATGGAGTTCACCCGCATGCACATCGATTTTCTGTGCGATCACCCCGAATTTATTGAAGAGCTGGCCACGCTCAATTTCAAGGAATGGGGTGAGTTTCGCCCCGGACAAACTGTCGAGGATCGCATCGAGCGCATGCGCGAATCGGTCATTCAGCGCTAACCCGTGGTGAGGCGGCTCGCCGCAAGCTGCCGCCTCACTCCAGCGCTGAATCGAGTGCCGAGAGCAACTGCGAGGGGTCGACGGGTTGTCCTCCGAGCTTGAGTTCACCGCTATCGAGATCAACCCTCAACCTCACCGACGCCCGATCGCCAGGGTACTTGCGCAGCACCAGCTCGATGCCACTAGAGGTCTCGTCGGCGGTACTGAGCAAATCCCACAGACTCTCGCTCAGATCCAGCAGCACTTTTTGCTGCTGCAGATCGACTAACTGCGGCGCATACAGCCAATGGCTCATGCGCATCTCACGCGGCTCGACGGTGATGGCGAGACGGCCCTCGCAGTGGACATAGGTTTCATTCATCGACGGATCAGAACGCCAACTTGTAACCAATCAACACCAGCATCGTCGCCAGGCACGGGCGCAGGACTTCGTCGGAGATGCGCCCGGTCAGGTGGCTGCCGAGCCAGATGCCCGGGAGCGAGCCGACTAGCAGGAAGCCGAGCACGCCCCAGTCCATGTTGCCCATGCTTGCGTGGCCCAGGCCGGCGACGAGGGTCAGCGGTACCGCATGGGCGATTTCGGTGCCGACCAGGCGGCGGGTTGGCAGCAACGGGTAGAGGATGAACAGCGCGACGGTGCCCAGCGCCCCGGCGCCGATCGAGGTCAGAGCAACCATGGTGCCGAGGATCAGACCGGTGATCACCGTCATGACATTCAGGCGCGAACCGCTCGGGTTGTAGTTGCCGCCGGCGCGTCTGTGGGCGAATTCGAGCAAGCGTTTCTTAAAGAAAATTGCCAGGGCAGTGGCGAACAGGACGAAGCCGAGCGCCTGTTTGATGATGGCGTTCATCGCGTCCGGCGCGGTGTGCAGGGTACTGAGGAACCACAGGGTCATGGCCACGGCCGGTACGCTGCCGAGAGTCAGCCAGCCGGTGATGGCCCAGTCGATGTTCTTGTTCTTCCTGTGAACGAGGACGCCGCTGGATTTGGTGATCGCGGCATACAACAGGTCAGTACCCACCGCCGTCGCCGGGTTGATGCCGAACCACAGCAGAATCGGCGTCATCAACGAACCGCCGCCGACACCGGTCATGCCGACGATGAACCCCACCACCAGCCCGGCGATCACCAGGCCGAAATTTGCCAATTCCATTCATACGTCCAGAAAACGACAGGAAAATCTGGCCCGCAGCATAGCGATTTTTCTTATAACCACATATATCGATGCGGTCTATCGTTATGCCATATCGAATTTGCCGCAGATACCAAGGTGGATCTTTGTGCTACAGGAAACCTGCGGGGCTCACTGCACCGGCAGGAAATTCAAGAACAACAGACTCTGCGCGTAATTCAGGCCGATCCTGCGATAGCGCTCATCGAGCATCTGCGTGAGCAGATCCAGGCGCGCGACGATTTTGCTGAATTCAGTGGCGAAGCTGAGGTTGCTGCCCTCCTCCGATATTTCATTGGAGAACAGCAATGGCTGACCATCCTTGTTCTGCCGTTGCGACAAGATCCACATGGCTTTTTCGATGTTGCGCGCAGCGTTGTGCACGAAGGTCGGGTTGATCGCGTCGGTCATGTAGAACTCGGTGCGATTGCCGTGGGCAGTGACCAGCATGCTGCCGATCGCATAAATGAACGCGCCGACGCGATCACCAAGGAACTCCGGACTCATCGCATAGCTCAGCGCCGCCAGGTCCTTGCGCCCGCCCAGCACGGGCAGCGGCTGCTGTTGCTCGACGGCGAGGCGTACCTGTTTCACGGCGGTGTTGATGTTGAGGAAACCGGACTTGCGCAGCTCTTCGGGGTTGCGCAGATAGAGCTTGCCCATCAGCCGGTAGAGGCTGTCGAGGTTGTCGCGCATCGCCAGGGTGGCCATGCGGTCGACGCTGGTCTGCAGAAATTCCTGCGGCTGCCCTTCACGCATCTGGTTGAAGAAGCCGTTGCCATTCTGGTGGCTGCAGCCGCTGACCAACAGCGACAACAGGCAGGCCAGCAGCAGGCACAGGCGGCGGTGAGCGGCGGTGGTCAGGGCAAAAACACTCGGCATGAAATCTCGGACGGGCACTTGGCTGTGCGGCGGGAGTCACCGCATCCTGGCCATGCATAGAGCCGCCGATTGCGAAAAAGTGCAGTGCCTGGGCGGTGAGCCGACTTTCGGCGCTTTTCGCCACATCAATTAGTCGGACTTTATATTTGCCAATACCGGTAAATCCGCTATAAATCCTGTTGCTCCCCATAAATAGCATGACTAGTTACGTGTAGGAGCTGCCGAAGGCTGCGATCTTTTGATCTTGCCTTAAAAAATCACAATCAAAAGATCGCAGCCTGCGGCAGCTCGTACAGGGGATTTCGGTGTTTAAAACAACAACAAAAAGGAAGGTCAACCATGCTTCAATCCCGTCACCTGCTCTCCGGCCTCGGACTGTCCCTGATGATCGCTACCCTCTCCGCCAATGCGGCGGGCCTGACCGCCGAACACAAAGCCTTCGGCAAAACCAATGACGGCACGCCCGTCGAGCAATACATCCTGCGCAACAGCCACGGCATGCAAGCCACCGTCATCACCTACGGCGCGACCCTGCAAGCGCTGAAAGTTGCGGACAAGCACGGCAAGTTCGACGATATCGTGCTGGGTTTCGATGATGTGCAGGGCTATCAGAAAGGCACTGCGTACTTCGGCGCGACCATCGGCCGCTTCGGCAATCGCCTGGCCGATGGCGCGTTCGAACTCGATGGCAAACGCTATCAAGTGCCGCAGAACGACAAGTCCAATGCCTTGCATGGCGGGCCCGAAGGGTTCGACAAGAAAGTCTGGAAGGCAAAGGAGACCAAAGACAAGGATTCGGTGGGCGTAACCCTGACCTACCTGTCGGCCGATGGTGAAATGGGCTTCCCGGGCAATCTGACCACCGAAGTCACCTATCGCCTGACCGAAAATAACGAGCTGCGCATCGACTACACGGCCAGCACCGACAAGCCGACCGTGCTCAACCTGACCAACCACAGCTACTTCAACCTGGCCGGTGCCGGCAATGGCGACATTCTCAAGCAAGTGGCCATGATCAACTCAAGCCATTACACGCCGGTCACCGCCAAACTGATCCCGACCGGCGAGCTGGCACCCGTGGCCGGCACGCCGATGGACTTCACCAGACCGACGGCAATCGGTACGCACATCAAGGCCGATCATCCGCAGCTGAAATTTGCCGAGCCGAAACAGGGTGGCTTCGATTTCAACTGGGCGCTGGACAGCAAGGGCGATATCAGCAAAGTCGCCACCGAAGTCAGCGACCCGCAATCCGGGCGTGTGCTGCAACTGTTCACCAGCGAGCCGGGCGTGCAGTTCTACACCAGCAACTTCCTCGATGGCACGGTAAAGGGCAAGGGCGGCAAGGTCTATCCACACTGGGGCGCGTTCACCCTCGAGACCCAGCACTATCCGGATTCGCCGAACCAGCCGGACTTCCCGAGCACGCGACTTGATCCGGGGCAGACTTATGCCCACAGCGTAATCCTCAAGTTCTCCGCCAAGTAAGGCCCACGCCGCATGATAGTTCCCACGCTCTGCGTGGGAACGATCTTGTAGGAGCTGCGGACCGCTGCGATCTTTTTTGCTTTTTGAACCCCAACGCTATTCTGCTGCCCACTAAAGACACCCATTCTTTAAGGCAGGAGGTTTGAATGCGTACCCTTGAGTTGGCCGGCGTGCAGGTTCCCGTGATTGGTCAGGGCACCTGGCGCATGGGCGAGGATCGTTCGACGCACGCGCGTGAAGTGGCGGCGCTGCGCACCGGCATCGAGCTGGGCATGACCCTCATCGACACCGCCGAGATGTACGCCGAGGGCGGTGCCGAAACGGTGGTCGGCGAAGCCATCGCCAGTCTGCGCGATCAAGTCTTTCTGGTCAGCAAGGTCTACCCGCACAACGCCAGCCGCCAGGGCATCCCGCAAGCCTGCGAGCGCAGTTTGCGTCGGCTCGGCACTGATTACATCGATCTCTATTTATTGCACTGGCGCGGTCAGTACCCTCTGGAGGAAACCGTAGAAGCCTTCGAACGCCTGCGTGAGGACGGCAAGATCGGCCGTTGGGGCGTGTCGAATTTCGATGTCGACGACCTCGAAGAACTCTCCAGTTCGGCCTGCGCCACCAACCAGGTGCTGTACAACCTCGAAGAGCGCGGCATCGAGTTCGATCTGCTGCCGTGGTGCCAGCACCAGCGCCTGCCGCTGATGGCGTACTGCCCGATCGGCCAGGGCGGTGCAATGCTCGCCGAGCCGGTGCTGCAAGAGATCGCCAGCCGTCACAACGCCACCCCGGCGCAGGTTTCGCTGGCGTGGCTGCTGCGTCAGGATGGGGTTATTGCGATTCCCAAGGCTGTGCGTCCGGAGCATGTGCAACTCAATGCCGGGGCGGTCCAGCTGCAACTGGAGGCCGGGGATTTGACGGCGCTGGACAAAGTGTTCCCGGCGCCACAACGCAAGCAGCGGCTGGCCATGGTCTGAGCCGCCGACTGCGAGGGCTTCGCGATGAGAAGCACAGATCTGCACGACCCGTACAACCTGCAACGTTTCGTTCAGGCACAGGACCCGGTATTCGAACGGGTCCAGCGTGAGCTCGAAACGGGCCGCAAGCGCAGCCACTGGATGTGGTTCGTCTTTCCACAATTCGCCGGGCTGGGCGGCAGCGAAATGGCCCGGCGCTATGCCATTGGTTCAGCCGAGGAAGCGCAAGCCTATCTCGCCCACGAACCGCTCGGTGCGCGACTGCGCACCTGCACGCAGTTGGTGCTCAACGTGCCGCAGCGTTCGATTGCCGAGATTTTCGGCCACCCCGATGACTTGAAATTTCACTCTTCGATGACCCTGTTCGCCCAGTTCAGCGTCGAGGACAGCTTGTTCCATCAGGCGCTGGAGCGGTACTTCCACGGCATTCTCGACGAGTGGACCCTGCAACTGCTCGACTCAAAACAGGCCCAGTTGCCCACCGATCAGGGTTGAGAAGTCGTCGTCGACAAACGGCAGAATCGCATCCGCCACCGGTTGCAGCTGCCGAGTGATGTAGTGGTCGTAGTCGATGGCGGCGCGGCGCACTTCCAGTGGCTCGGGACCGGCCAGCGTGATGACGTAGCTGATCCAGCCGCCGTTCTGATATTGCCGGGGCCGACCCTGCTCGGCGTTATAGTCGTCGGCCAGCCGCGCCGCGCGAACGTGCGGCGGTACGTTGCGTTCGTAATCGTCGAGGGTGCGGCGCAGACGCTTGCGGTAGATCAGCCGATCGTCGAACTCGCCAGCGAGGGTCTTGCGCACGTAGTCACGGACGTAATCCTGATACGGCTTGCGCTGGAAAATCCGCTCGTACAGTTCCTGCTGGAATTGCCTGGCCAGCAGCGACCAGTCGGTGCGCACGGTTTCCAGACCCTTGTAGACCATTTCCTCCGTGCCATCAGCGCGGGTGACGAGGCCGGCGTAGCGCTTCTTGCTGCCCTCCTCCGCGCCGCGAATCGTTGGCATCAGAAAGCGCTTGTAGTGAATCTCGAACTGCAATTCCAGCGCGCTGTCCAGTCCGTATTCCTCACGCACATGCGCGCGCCACCAATCGTTGACGTGTTTGACCAGCGCATGGCCAATCTGCGCCGCTTCTTCCTGGCCGTGCAGCCTGCGCAGCCAGACGAAGGTTGAATCGGTGTCGCCATAAATCACCGCGTGGCCCTGCTCTTCGATCAACTGGCGGGTGCGCAGCATGATTTCGTGGCCGCGCAAGGTGATCGACGAGGCCAGCCGGGTATCGAAAAAACGGCACCCGCTGGAGCCAAGCACGCCATAGAAGGCGTTCATGATAATTTTCAGCGCCTGGGACAGCGGCGCGTTGTGTTCGCGCTTGGCGGTTTCGCGACCTTCGGCCACCCGCGCCACGATCGACGGCAGGCAATGTCGGGTACGCGAAAAGCGTGCGCCACGGAAACCCGGCACAGAGTCGGCGTCGTCCGGGTGACGCAGGCCTTCGATCAAGCCCACCGGGTCGATCAGAAACGTGCGAATGATCGACGGGTAAAGGCTTTTGTAATCAAGCACCAGTACCGATTCGTACAGCCCCGGCCGTGAATCCATGACAAACCCGCCGGGGCTGGCCTGCGGCGGGTTAGTGCCCAGATTCGGCGCAACGAAGCCCTGGCGATGCATCAATGGCATGTACAAATGGGTGAAAGCCGCCACCGAACCGCCGCTGCGATCGGCCGGCAAACCGGTGACGCTGGCGCGTTCGAGCAAAAACGTCAGCAATTGGGTTTTGGCGAAGATCCGCGTGACCAGTTCGCAGTCCTTGAGGTTGTACTTGGCCAGCGCCGGTTTGTCTTCGGCGAACATACGGTTGATCTCGTCCATGCGCTGGTACGGATTGTTGATCGCCTTGCCTTCGCCGAGCAGGGTCTGCGCGACGTTTTCCAGGCTGAACGAGGGGAAACTCCAGGTCGCCGAACGCAACGACTCGATACCATCGATGATCAGCCGCCCCGCTGCGGAGGCGAAGTAGTGATTGCGGCTGCCGTGCTCGCGCCACTGCATTTCTTCGCCGCCACGACCGATCTTCAGCGGCACGCCAAGACGCCGCGCGTGTTCGTGGAGGATGCGCAGGTCGAATTGCACGACGTTCCAGCCAATGATCGCGTCGGGGTCGTGACGGGCGAACCAGTCGTTGAGTTTCTTCAGGATGAGTGTGCGCGAGTCGCAGTATTCAAGATCGAAATCGACAATACTCGCGTCGCCGTTCGGTGCGCCGAGCATGTACACCTGCCGCTCGCCACAACCTTGCAGGGCAATCGAATACAACTCGCCGTTGTCGGTGGTCTCGATGTCGAGCGAGACCAGCCGCAGTTTCGGCCGGTAACCGGCGTCAGGTTTCAACTGGGCATTGATCAGCACGCCATCGGCATCCGGCGTGCCGTCGAACAACACCGGCGCAGTGATGAAGCGCTCCATCAGATAGCGTTCCGGTGGGCGCACATCGGCTTCAAACACATCGACACCGGCGCGATTGAGCGCGGTTTCGAGGCGCATCAACTGGCCGTGCTGCTGGCAATAAAGACCAAGCACCGGGCGATGCTGGAAATCCTGCAGTGCGAGCGGGCGCAGTTCGACATTTTTTTCGCCGTGTAACAAATGCTCGGCCGCTTCGCGCTGTGCGACGGGTATAAACGCCACCGACGGCTGATGCGCCAGGCGCACACGGCGTGGCCCGGCGTCGGTCGCCAACCAGAACTCCACTTCGGTGCCGGCCGGCGTATCGCGCCAATGCCGGGTCAGGACGAAGCCCTGCTGTAAATCCACCACTGCGACCTCAAACAATCAAACCGACCGACATTCTACGCGGCATTGCTGCACCTGGCCTTGGCGAAAGACGCTGCTGATCTGCAGAAAAACCCGGCAAATGGCGTTTTTTGCACGCTAACTGCCGCTTTGCCACCTTGCCCTGCGCGGCTGCGTCTACGATGCTTGATGAACAACGACAACACCTGAGTAACCGCCATGAAGACCGTCGCCCAACTGCTCAAGCTCAAAGATCAGAAAAATCAGGAAGTGCACCAGATCAAACCCGATCATATGGTGCTTGAAGCGCTGATGAAGATGGCCGAGAAAAACGTCGGCGCCTTGCTGGTGGTCGAAGACGACAAGGTGGTCGGCATCATCAGCGAACGCGACTACGCCCGCAAACTGGTGCTGCACGGCCGCTCCTCGGTGGGTACACCGGTGCGCGACATCATGGTCAAGGACGTGATCACCGTGGACACCCGCCAGACCGTCGATACCTGCTTGGGCATCATGTCGGACAAACGGCTGCGCCACTTGCCGGTGGTCGAGGACGGCCAGTTGATCGGCCTGCTGTCGATCGGCGACCTGGTCAAAGAAGCGATCGCCGAACAGGCTGAGCTGATCAAACAGCTGGAGCAGTATATTCGCGGGGAATAACTTTCGATCTTCCGACCACCATTTGCCCCTGTGGGAGCGGGCTCGCTCGCGAAGGCGGTAGGTCAGTTAATACAACTTTGGCTGACAAACCGCTTTCACGAGCAAGCCCGCTCCCACAGGTTCTTTTAGTGTTCACGCAGGCCAATGCCGCTCGAATACCGGTGCCAGCACCGGGTGCCGGTCAATCCTTTGCAGCCACGCGTAAAAACCCGGTCGCGTCTGGCGCAGATGTTCACGGCTGCCGGCCCAGCGGCTCACCACTGCCGCCAGCACATCCAGTGCGCCGGGCGTTTCGTCATCCAGATACAGCTCGCCGGAAAACTGATCGGCAAACACCTCCCAACTGAAGTGCAGGCGCTGGCGCGTGCCGGCGATCAGGTTCTGCCGCGCGGTTTCGTCAGGCGTGCTCAGCCAGCGCTCGGGGTAATCGATGATGCCGACCGCTGCATAGCAATTGCTGACGATATAGGCGAGGCCGCGAATCGCCTGATCACGATTGGCAGCCTCGCTGGGTAGCAGACCGGACTCAGGAAACGTCAGGCCCAGATGAATCAGGATCGCCGCACTTTCGGTCATCGCGCTGCCGTCCGGCAGTTGCAAGGTCGGTATCTGCTTCAGCGGATTGAGTTTGCCCAGCGCCTCGTCGGCCTCGGCGCTGGCTTCGGTATCAATGAACCGGTAGGCGATCTGGCACAGTTCCAGTGCCGCCTCGATGGCGGCGGCGCCGGAGTTCTTGTGCCCATAGAGTTGGTACATGTGCGTTTCCCCCGATAAGGCCTTTGCACAGGGTAGATGGCTGTGGCTCGGGTGTAAAAGTCTCCGACGCAAGCCCGCTCCCACAGGGGAAATCGGTGGGGTTTGAAATTTATTTTTCCGGCACTGCATCCAATCGCCTTCGCCACGGGTAGTCCCAGTAACAGCCACTCTTGTGCTGTCAGCGCTCTACCTTTTTCGGAGAATCATCGGATGAACATCACCCAGCTGATTGGCCTCACCGGTTTGCTCGCCTTCACGGCGACCACCTTCGCCCAGAGCAGTTATCCCGACGCGATCAAGGTGCCGGACGGGCACAAGATTGCCCTGGAAACCACCGGCGTTGGCGAGATTACCTATGAATGCCGCGACAAGCCCAATATGGCCGGGCAGACCGAGTGGACTTTTGTCGGCCCCAAAGCAGTGCTTAACGATCGCAGCGGTAAACAGGTCGGCAGCTATTTCGGCCCGCCAGCGACCTGGCAAGCCAAGGACGGTTCGAAAGTCACCGGCACACAATTGGCCGTGGCCCCGTCGAGCCCGGGCAACCTGCCCTATCAACTGGTCAAGGCCAACCCGGCCGAAGGCAAAGGCGCGATGACCGGCGTCAGCTACATCCAGCGTGTTGCGCTCAAGGGCGGCGTGGCGCCGGGCAGTGAATGCACGATGGCGAACAAGGGCAAGCAGGAAGTGGTGAAGTACCAGGCGGATTATATTTTCTGGGCGGCTAACTGACCTGGGCATCATTGGAGATCCAAATGTGGCAGCGGGCTTGCTCGCGAAGGCATTGCGTCAGCCAGCCTATAAGTGCCTGATGCACCGCATTCGCGAGCAAGCCCGCTCCCACAGGTTCTGTGTGATTTTGGCAAATGTGAGCTAGATTGCACCCCATGCCTTTACCCGATCCCCAGTTCGATTACGAAGCCCGCCTCAAAGCCTGTGCCCGGGGCGAGCGCGCGGCTCTGCGCGATTTGTACGTGCAGGAAGGCCCGCGCCTGCTCGGTGTGGCCAAGCGTCTGGTGCGCGATACGGCGCTGGCGGAGGACATTGTGCATGAGGCGTTCATCAAGATCTGGAATGGCGCCGCCGGGTTCGATCCGGCGCGCGGTTCGGCGCGAGGCTGGATGTTCAGCGTGACCCGGCATCTGGCCTTGAATCAGTTGCGCAAGCAAAGCAGGGAAACGCCGTTCAGTGAGGAACATGAGGCAGCGGCGCCTGATGAGGCGGTCGATGTTCACTCGGCGCGCATTCATCGCTGCCTGGAACAACTGGAACCGCAGCGGCGCACCTGCATTCTCCACGCCTACGTCGACGGTTACAGCCACGCGCAGATTTCCGCACGCCTCGACACGCCGCTGGGCACGGTCAAAGCATGGATCAAGCGCAGCCTCAATGCTTTGCGGGAGTGCATGGGATGACCGGTGAATCAGCGCAGGAACGGGATGAACTGGCTGGCGAATACGTGCTCGGCACTTTGTCTTTCGAGCAGCGCATCGAGGTGCAACGACGCCTGCCGAACGAGCCTGAACTTCGTGCGGCAGTGGATGCGTGGGAGCGGCGCCTGCTGGAGTTGACTGATCTGGCCGAGCCACAGCAGCCGTCGGTGCAGCTATGGCCGCGTATCGAACGCAGCCTCGAACGGCTGACGGTGAGAAAACCCCTGACGTCGTGGTGGAACCTGCTGCCGCTGTGGCGCGGTTTAAGCGCCGCAGGCCTGGCCGCGACATTGATCCTCGGCACGATCCTGCTGACCCGGACTGCGCCGACACCGAGTTATCTGGTGGTGCTCGTGGCGCCGCAAGACAAAGCGCCGGGCTGGGTGATTCAGGCGAGCAATGCGCGCGAGATCCAGTTGATTCCGCTGGGCGTGGTCGAGGTGCCGGCGGACAAGGCGCTGGAATTCTGGACCAAGGCGGACGGCTGGTCGGGACCGGTGTCGTTGGGCTTGGTCAAGCCGGGGCAGGCTTTGTCGGTGCCGCTGGACAAACTGCCGCCGTTGCAACCCAACCAGCTGTTTGAGCTGACATTGGAAGGCGCCAACGGCTCGCCGATCGGCAAACCGACAGGGCCGATTCAGGCGATCGGGCGTGCCGTCAAAGTCCTCTGACGTCCATTTGTAGGAGCTGCGGCACGCTGCGATCTTTTGATTTTTTAAAGATCAAGATCAAAAGATCGCAGCGTGCCGCAGCTCCTACACGAACCATCACTAACGTCGATGTTCACCATCACGGCAATGAAGTTCTCATAAAAAATTCCGGGCGTAACATCAGCTCCATACCAACCAACAACACCCCGGAGCACACCATCATGAAACGCCAGACTCTTCTCAGCATCGCTTTCTCGGTTTTCGCAGTTAACGCTTTCGCCGCCACCCCGGCGCACACCATGATCGCCGCAGACGGCTCGGATCACCTGTATCAGAACGCTGTCGCCGCTGATGGCTCTGATCGCCTGCAAGGCAACACCGTCGCTGCTGATGGTTCCGATCGCCTGCAAGGCAACACCGTCGCTGCTGATGGTTCCGATCGCCTGAAAGGCAACACCGTCGCTGC
>NZ_JBITTW010000002.1:26834-165489 GCF_044542195.1 Pseudomonas sp. NPDC079367 | reverse complement strand
GATGGTTCCGATCGCCTGCAAGGCAACACCGTCGCTGCTGATGGTTCCGATCGCCTGAAAGGCAACACCGTCGCTGCTGATGGTTCCGATCGCCTGCAAGGCAACACCGTCGCTGCTGATGGTTCCGATCGCCTGAAAGGCAACACCGTCGCCGAAGGTGGTTCGGATCGCCTGATCGAACGTCGCGTTGCCTGAATGCATCGCTTTACGCGCAACACCGCAGAGAAACCCGGCTCCCGCAGCCGGGTTTTTTATGTCTGTGGCATCAGCCGGCCCTGGCCATGCAGCGTTTGTAACGCTCGTCCACGCGCTTGGCGAACCAGGCTGTAGTGAGTTTGCGGGTGATCTTCGGACTCTGCAGCACAATCCCCGGCAATACCGCGCGCGGTAACGCCTTGCCTTCGGCCCGCTCCGCCAGTTCGAACACGCGCTGATAGAGTTTGGTCTCTTCGAATTCCAGGGTTTTGCCTTTCTCCAATTGATCGCGAATCGTCGGGTTGCGCATGCCCAGCGATTTGCCGAGGGTGCGCACCGCCAGTTCGGTGCTGCCGGGCATGATCGAGTCGTAGCGAATCAGGTCGCCATCCAGCGTCAGGGGAATGCCGGAAGCGCGGCTGACCGCGTTCTGGAATGCAGCATTGCGGCTGGCGTACCAACCGGCGTTGAAATCGGCAAAGCGATACAGCGGCTCGCGGTAATTGACCGGGTAACCGAGCAAATGGGCGATGCCGAAATACATGCCGCCGCGCCGGCTGAACACTTCACGGCGGATCGTGCCGTCCACCGGGTACGGATAATCCTTGGCGTGCGCCTCGGCAAATTCGATGCTGACCTGCATCGGCCCGCCGGTGTGCACCGGGTTGAAACCGCCGAACAGCGTGCGCCCCATGGGCACCATGCCAATGAAGTCGTCGAAAATGGCACTCAACTCTTTCTCACTGCGTGCCGCACTCAGGCGTTCGCTGTAGCTCTTGCCATTGGGCGAGCGCACTTGCAGAGCGCCGCTGACCAGCAGGCCGGGGATGTGCACCTTGGCAGCGCGGCGATCGATCTCATCGCGAGCAATCTTGCCCAGACCGGGCACCGTCGGGTCGGCCTGGAAAGTGGATTCCTGCTCGGCCACGGCCAGTACCGAACACAGATTTTGCGTCGTGGTGTTGATGCCTTGCGCGGCGAACGCGGCGTAAATGTCCGTGGCCCAGCCCTGACGATCGGCAGTTTTGGCCGGCAACAGGCGAACGATTTCCGCCTTCACTTCGGCCGGCGGACGCGGCGCCGGTTCGTTGCTGCGCTGGCTGGCGCAACCGGCGAGCAGCAGCACGGCGCCAACAGTAATGAGTAATCGCATGTTGCTCCATCCAATCAAATTAGCCACGACACCATACACAACCCCTGTAGGAGCTGCCGCAGGCTGCGATCTTTTGATCTTGATGTTGACCTTGATCTGCAAAAAGCAAGATCAAAAGATCGCAGCCTTCGGCAGCTCCTACGACGGATGACAAACTGATTGCAAAACGTTACTGCGAAACTCTATCATTTGCGCCTGGAGTCGCATTAGCGCAAGGAGTTCCGCGCCGCCCTTTATTTATTCATTGGCCGCTCGCCTCCAGGTATTCGACATGCCCGCTTCAGCTCGACTCGGCGCTCCGTTCCGCCCGACTTTGCTCGCCCTGCTGTGCTCCCTGACCGTCACCGCCCACGCCGCTGAGAACAACAGCAAAGAGCTGGTGCTCGACGACGTCAACATCAATGCCCAGGCCCCTGCTCCCAACGCCCTGCCCCCGGTCTACGCGGGCGGTCAGGTCGCGCGCGGTGGACAGTTGGGCGTGCTCGGCAACCAGGACATGATGGACGTGCCGTTCAGCGCGGCGTCGTACACCGAGCAGCTGATCCAGGACCAGCAGGCGGAAAATGTCGCCGACGTGCTGCTCAACGATTCTTCCGTGCGCCAGGCCTCGGGCTTCTCCAACCAGGCGCAGGTCTTCATGATTCGCGGCCTGCCACTCAATGGCGACGACATTTCCTATAACGGCCTGTACGGCGTGTTGCCCCGGCAGATCATTTCCACCGATGCGCTGGAGCGCGTGGAAGTGTTCAAAGGCCCCAACGCTTTCATCAACGGCGTGACCCCGACCGGTTCCGGCATCGGCGGCGGCGTCAACCTGCAACCCAAGCGCGCCGGCGACGTGCCGCTGCGTCGTTACACCACCGACATCAACAGCGAAGGCCGGATCGGCCACCACTTCGATATCGGCCAGCGTTTCGGTGAAGACAACCGCTTCGGCGCGCGGGTCAACCTGTCGCAGCGCGAAGGCGACACCGGCATCGATCACGAGAACCAGCGCTCGAAACTGTTCGCCATCGGCCTCGACTATCGCGGCGACGCGCTGCGGATTTCCGGCGACTTTGCCTATCAGAAGGAACGCGTCAACGGTGGCCGCAGCTCGGTCAACCTCGGCACCGCCACGCACATTCCGGACGCGCCATCGGCGGACACCAACTACGCGCCGAAGTGGGGCTACACCGATATCGAAGACACCTTCGGCATGCTCCGCGCCGAGTACGACCTCAACGACAACTGGACCGCTTACGCCGCTGGCGGCGCCAAGCACACCCGCGAGGTCGGTCGCTACAACTCGACCACACTGGTTGGCAACAGCGGCGCGTCGTTCACCACCGGCTCGTTCGTCCCGCATGACGAGGACAACACCAGCGTCATGGCCGGTCTGAACGGCAAATTCAACACCGGGCCAGTCAGCCACAAGCTGAATTTCGGCCTGACCGGGATCTGGGCCGAGCAGCGCAGTGCTTATGACTTCGACCTGACCCGCTATTCGAACAACATCTATCACCCGATCACCCCTCCGGCGCCGGTCGGCAACTTCTCTGGCGGCGATCTCAACGATCCGGGCATCGTCGGCAAGACCTTCAACCGCAGCGTGGCGATTTCCGACACCCTCGGCTTCTTCGACGATCGCCTGCTGGTCACCGCCGGCCTGCGTCGCCAGCAACTGGTCGTGCAGGGTTACAGCTACGCCAGTTACGGCAGTGGCCCGCGCTCGTCGAGCTACGACGAATCGATCACCACGCCGGTGTACGGCATCGTATTCAAGCCGTGGGAACATGTGTCGCTCTACGCCAACCACATCGAAGGCCTGGCCCAAGGGCCGACCTCGCCGACCAGCAGCGGCGGTTTTCGCGTGACCAACGGCAACGAAGTCTATGCACCGAAACGCTCCAAACAGACCGAACTGGGCGTAAAAGTCGACATGGGCACCTACGGCGCGAGCCTCGGGGTTTATCGCATCGAACAGCCAAGCGACGGCTACTGCGAAATCAACAGTCCGACCACATGCACTTACGTCCGCGAAGGCGAGCAGATCAACAAAGGCGTGGAGATGAACGTGTTCGGCGAGCCGCTCGACGGCCTGCGCCTGATCAGCGGCCTGACGTTGATGGACACCGAGCTGAAAAACACCCTCAACGGCGCCAACGACGGCAACCACGCCATCGGCGTACCGACCTTCCAGTTCAACGCTGGCGTCGACTGGGACGTACCGGGCCTGCAAGGCGTCGCGCTGAACGCGCGGATGCTGCGCACCGGCGGGCAATACGCCGATGCGGCGAATAACCTCAGCCTGCCGACGTGGAACCGCTTCGACGCGGGCGCGCGTTATGCGTTCAAGGTGTCGGAGAAGGACGTGACCGTGCGGTTCGGCGTCGAGAACGTGGCGAACAAGAAGTACTGGGAATCGGCTCAGGGCGGCTACCTGACCCAGGGCGAACCGCGAGTGGCGAAGTTGTCGGGGACGATCGACTTCTAAGCGTCATCGCGTCGTAAAAAAGGCCCCGCAGCTTCACGGTTGCGGGGCCTTTCTGGTTTTTGTGGTGCTTGATCCGGCTTCTTCGCGAGCAGGCTCGCTCCCACAGGGGTACGAAGTGCGGCTTAGATCCCGGCGAGTGCCAGATCCATCGCAAAGTAGGTGAAGATCAGATCCGCCCCGGCACGCTTGATTGCGCCAAGGCTTTCGCGGACCACGCGATCCTCATCGATCGCGCCGGCCTGGGCGCCGAACTTGATCATCGCGTACTCGCCGCTGACCTGATACGCCGCCAATGGCAGGTTCGAGGCCTGGCGAATGTCGCGGATGATATCGAGGTAGGCGCCGGCCGGTTTGACCATCAGCGCATCGGCACCTTCCTGCTCATCGAGCAGCGATTCGCGCAGGGCTTCGCGGCGGTTCATCGGGTTCATCTGATAGCTTTTGCGATCGCCCTTGAGCGCGCTGCCGCCAGCCTCGCGGAACGGGCCGTACAGTGCCGAAGCGAATTTGGTCGAGTAGGCCATGATCGGAATCTGCGTGAAGCCGGCAGCGTCGAGCGCCTGGCGAATCGCCCGCACCTGGCCGTCCATCGCCGCCGAGGGCGCAATCACGTCAGCACCGGCGCGGGCGGCCGCTACGGCTTGTTTGCCGAGGTTGATCAGGGTCTGGTCGTTGTCGACTTCGTGGTTGTGCATCACGCCGCAATGGCCGTGATCGGTGTATTCGCAGAAGCAGGTGTCGGACATCACGATCATTTCCGGCACGGCGTCCTTGGCAATGCGCGACATGCGCGACACCAGCCCGTCTTCGCGCCAGGTGTCACTGCCGTTGGCATCGAGATGATGGGACACGCCAAAGGTCATCACCGACTTGATGCCGGCGCGGGCGTAGCGCTCGATTTCGCTGGCCAGTTTGCGCTCGGGAATGCGCTGCACGCCGGGCATGCTGGTGATCGGCACGAAGTCGTCGATGTCTTCCTCGACGAAGATCGGCAGGACCAGATCGTTCAGACTGAACTCGGTTTCCTGGAACAGACTGCGCAGGCTCGCATTGCGGCGCAGACGGCGGGGACGTGCTTCGGGGAACTGACTGGACATGGGGCCTTTCCTGAAAACAGCGGATGAGACGAAAGTCGTAGGGGGCGAAGCTTATGCCTTGCGGCGGGTACGGGACAAACCTGGATCAATCAAGAGAGCGTTACCGCAGGTGCAATAATCCCTGTAGGAGCTGCCGAAGGCTGCGATCTTTTGACTTTGATCCTAAAAAACAAGATCAAGAGATCGCAGCCTTCGGCAGCTCCTACAAGGGGAACGCGGTGGGTCAGGACGGGATGGTCAGGCCACGAATGACGGCCGGACGCGCGAGAAACCGCTCCAGCACCCGGGTGACATTGGGGAAATTCTGAATCCCGACCAGATCCCCGGCCTCATAGAAGCCAAGCAGATTGCGCACCCACGGGAACGTGGCGATATCGGCGATGGTGTAACGCTCGCCCATGATCCAGTCGCGACCCTCGAGGCGGGTGTTGAGCACGTTAAGCAGGCGTTTGCTTTCCTCGACATAACGATCACGCGGGCGCTTGTCCTCGTAATCCTTGCCGGCGAATTTGTTGAAGAAGCCGAGCTGGCCGAACATCGGGCCGATGCCGCCCATCTGCCACATCAGCCATTGAATGGTCTCGTAGCGCAGCGCGCCTTCCTGAGCGAGCAACTGGCCGCTCTTGTCGGCCAAATAGATCAAGATGGCGCCGGATTCGAACAGCGGCAGCGGCTTGTCTTCAGGGCCATGCGGGTCGAGGATCGCCGGAATCTTGTTGTTCGGATTCAGCGAGAGAAACTCTGCCGAAGTCTGGTCGTTGGTGTCGAAACCGACGCGGTGCGGCTCATACGGCAAGCCGATCTCTTCGAGCATGATCGACACTTTGACGCCGTTGGGGGTCGGCAGGGAGTAGAGCTGAATCCAGTCCGGGTACTGCGCCGGCCATTTCTGAGTAATCGGGAATGCAGACAGATCGGTCATTGGAAGCATCCAGTCACAAATTGAAAACCGATCATAAAGTAGGCCTGCCGCTGCGCCTACACGAACCGTAACATCCTGTCGCTAACCTGCCTGCATGCCCGCAAAGGTTGCCGCTAGAGTGCTGCGCACTGGCCTGGAACGAACCAAACGGCGTTACAGGACTCTGAGTTATGCCTTTCTCGCAGAGGAAGCTGTTCACGACAGGGAAACACCCGGTGCTGGGAGCCCGCGGTGCCAAGGTTTGTCAGCCTTAACCGATTTTGCTGAAGAACCCTCGAATTGATGACGAACCTGATGAGTTTCGCCAAACGTTTCAAACATCGCGCGTACGTGGCCCTGCCCTCCCTGCTGGCAGTCAGCGCGCTTTTTCTGTCTCTCGAATCCAGCGAAAGCCGTGCACAACCGGCGGACGGCACGCAGACGCTGGTGTTCCTGCGCCACGCGGAAAAACCCGAAGGCGGCCTCGGCCAGCTCAACTGCCAGGGCCTGAACCGCGCCATCGACCTGTCGACGCTGCTGCCGGAAAAATTCGGCAAGGCCGATTACGTGTTCGCCGCCAACCCGACGCGCAACGTCGAGGAAGGCGAGCTGGACAATTCCTACAGCTACATTCGTCCGCTGATGACCATCAGCCCTGCCGCGATCAAGCTTGGCCTGCCGGTGAACATCGAGTTCTCCGCCAACGACACCAGCGATCTGGCCCGCGAGCTGCTGAGCGAGAAGTACCACAACTCGACGATCTACACCGCCTGGTCCCATGGCTACCTGCCGGATCTGATCAACAAGGTTGCCGGCAACGCAGTGGGCGAGCGGCAGAAGATCACCGATGACTGGGCCGGCGATGATTTCGACTCGTTGTATGTACTGACCCTGAAATGGCACAACGGCAAGGCCAGTTTGCAGAGCCGTAGCTACAAGCAGGGGCTGGATAACGGCAAGGACACCTGCCCGACCTGAGTTTTGTAGCGCCTGACCTCGCGAAGAGGTCAGGCGCTTGCGCCTCAAGCCTTCTGGCTCACCCGCCCGCGCAAATACTCGATCACCGCCCCCTGCTCCCCAGCGAACTCGATCCGCCCGCCCTTCTTCTCGCGCTGGAACACATACATCGGGTCGTAATACTCACGCAGCAAACCCTCGATCCAGCCGCGATGCAGGTCCACCGCGCCGCTGCGACCCTGCTCGGCCAACGCCTGTTCCATCAACACCAGCATCCGCGAATGGCGTTCCCCGCCAAGGCGTTTCTGCACATTGTTGAGGCTTTCCAGCAGACGCTCGGAGAACAGCGCAAACCCTTTGTCAGCGTGGACCGAGGCAAACTCCGCCGACAGATCGATGACGTAATCGCGCAGGATCCGTTCGACACGATCCTCGAAACGATCTTCCAGCCAGGCCATCGGGTACTGCTGCATGCCCTGATACAGCGGCAGCGGCAAGGCACAACTGCCAACGACGCGGCTCTCGTCTTCGAGCACAAACTGCTCGATACCGGCAGCGCGCTTCTTCAGGAAGTCGATGGCCAGGCGATTCTCGAAATCGATGTTCGACGGCTGCCCGGTGGCGCGTTTGCCAAAACTGGAGCCGCGATGGTTGGCGTGGCCTTCCAGATCCACACCGTTGCGCAATTGCACCAGCACTTCGGTCTTGCCGGTCCCGGTCATGCCGCCGAGCAAAACGAAATCACACTGCGCGATGGCCTGCTCAAGGGTATCGATCAAAAAGCTGCGCATCGCCTTGTAGCCGCCACCGACGCGCGGATAGTCGATACCGGCCTCATCGCGCAGCCACTGCTGGGTGATTTGCGAGCGCAGACCACCGCGAAAACAGTACAAGTAACCATCGGGATGAGCCCGGGCGAAGTCGGCCCAGGCCTGGATGCGCTCGGCCTTGACTGCGCCGGACACCAGTTGATGGCCCAGCTCGATCGCCGCCTGTTGGCCATGCTGCTTGTAGCAAGTGCCGATCTTCTGCCGTTCCAGATCATTCATCAGCGGCAGGTTGACCACGCCGGGGAACGCGCCTTTGTGAAACTCGACCGGCGCGCGGGCATCCATCATTGGCCGGTCGTTGAGGAAGATATCGCGGTAGTCGGTGCAGTCGCGGAGCATCAAATCACCTCGACTGCGTTCGTCTGTCGCTCAACCAGTTCGCCGATCGGCGCAAGGTTCAGGCCCAGTTCGGCGGCGACGCCGAGGAACTCGTCATTGCCTTCAGGCGTGACCGCAATCAGCAGACCGCCGCTGGTCTGCGGATCGCACAGCACGCGTTTGTGCAACTCCTGCACGCGGCCAACCTTGCTCGAATAGCTGTCGAAGTTGCGCAGCGTACCGCCCGGCACGCAGCCCTGATCGAGGTAGTACTCGACGCTGTCCAGACGCGGCACGCGGTCATAGGCGATGCGCGCAGTCAACTGGCTGCCGTCGGCCATTTCCACCAGATGCCCGAGCAGGCCGAAACCGGTGACGTCAGTCATCGCCGTAACGCCGGCGAGTTTGCCGAAACGGCTGCCGGGCTTGTTAAGGGTGCACATCCAGTCACGTGCGACACCGACATCGGCAGCGCGCAATTTGCCCTTCTTTTCGGCGGTGGTGAGGATGCCGATGCCCAGCGGTTTGGTCAGGTACAACAGGCAACCGGCGGTAGCGGTGTCGTTGCGCTTCATGTGGCGCTTTTCCACAAGGCCGGTGACGGCGAGGCCGAAGATCGGCTCCGGCGCATCGATCGAATGCCCCCCCGCCAACGGGATGCCCGCCGCGTCACACACCGAACGACCGCCACGAATCACTTCCCGCGCCACTTCCGGCGCCAGCACATTCACCGGCCAGCCGAGAATCGCGATCGCCATCAACGGATCGCCACCCATCGCGTAGATATCGCTGATCGCGTTGGTCGCGGCGATGCGGCCGAAGTCGAACGGGTCATCGACAATCGGCATGAAAAAATCGGTGGTCGACACCACACCGCGCTCGGCATCGATCTCGTAAACCGCCGCGTCGTCGCGCGATGCGTTGCCGACCCAGAGTTTTGGATCAAGGTTTTGTGCGCCGCTGCCGGCGAGGATCACTTCCAGCACCTGCGGGGAAATCTTGCAGCCACAGCCGGCGCCATGGCTGTATTGGGTCAGACGAATCGGCTCGCTCATGGGAGAGTCTCTGGCAATGAATGGGGCGGATTCTAGCAGAGCGCGAGCGCGCAGATTCTTGTGCTGACCGAGCGACGCCTTGGCGGGCAGGCTCGCTCCCACATTTGTAGCGCGATGCCCTGTGGGAGCGCGCCTGCGCGCGAAAGGAATCGAAACTGCCTGCATCACTCCGTCAGCCCCGCCTGCCAACCTCAGCAAAAATCTGCGTAATCGGCCGATGCGGCTGGCGCTTGTGCATACGCCGCACTTGTTCAATCAGTCGCAACAACTCTTCACTGGGCTTGGCCCATTGTTCTTCGGGCAGCGGCTCGGACCATTCGCGCATTACCTCCGGCAGCGCCTGCTTGCCGATTCTTTCCAGACGGCGCACTTCCCATTCGACCAAACGGTTGGGAATCGTCCATAAAGTCATGACGTGATACAGGTACCAAAAGAACCCCGACAGCCGCGAGCGGCGTCCTTCACGAATCTGCTGGTGCATCCGCGCGCGGGCGTTACGGAAAGTGTGCAGGCCTTCGTGGGGTGGGTCGTCCGGGCCTTGAAGATCCTGCAAATCCTGGATCGATTTGAGGTCGTTGACTTCGTACTCCATGTAGCCGCGAATCGCTTCCCAATGGCTGATCGCGAGCTGCAGGCCGGCGCATTGGAATTCCTGGCTTATGAGATTTTCACCTTGATAGAAACCGATGCCCATGCCGTATTGGCGGTGGATGCCGAATTGGGTGGCGCCCTTGGCTTCGATGATCCATGCGCTGAGTGATTCCCATGGAACAAAGACTGGTTCGGTGGCGCCTTCGGGCATGAAGCAGACTTCGCGGCGTTGGCGGTTGAAGCGGGTCGGGATGAGGGAGAGGCGTTTTTTGTGGACGTGGTGCCAGACGCCGAGGCCAATAAGAAGGATCGAGGGGCCGCAGATTAATTGGTTCTTGTAAGCCTCTTCGAATACACCAATCATTGATTCCCAAATGGCCCCGTTTCCATAGCCAAAAATAATACCTAGCAAGCCGGTAAATAAAGGAAATAAAACAATGATCATAAAGGCGCCTGCGGTTGGCGCGCCGAGAATTACCTGCCACGAAAATACCTCTGGCAGTCCAAGCCCAAAGTCCATGTATGCTTCGTTTAAATCCCCAATGTGAGGCCCATAAGGCGGCATTGCTGTAGGTAATGGCAACGGTGCGAGATAGGTAATCTTCCCGCTTGGGAACGGCTCAATATCGCCCGCTTTTTTAACCCTCTCATATTCCGAACTAGAAAGAGGATTACTGCGATTATTCAGCATGGTCAGCCCATTCGAGATAGTGAGTTTCTACCAGTAGAACCATCGGGTTTTCCTTGACCCAGCCGGGAGCACCAACTGAGACATGGCCGCCATCCCGAGGGTCTACACCTCGGCCAAGATCAACCGAAACATCCGCATCCAGCGCGGTCCCCTGTGGGAGCGAGCCTGCTCGCGAAGGCGCTCAAACAGGCAAAAAACCTCCCTCCCTCTGGTCACAAAACTGCTCTGCATCAGTCCACAGCCCGCCTGCAAACCTCAGCGAAAATCTGCGTAACCGGCCGATGCGGCTGGCGCTTGTGCATACGCCGCACTTGTTCACTCAGCCGCAGCAACTCTTCGCTGGGCTTGGCCCATTGCTCTTTCGGCAATGGCTCGGACCATTCGCGCATAACTTCCGGCAGCGCCTGCTTGCCGATTCTTTCCAGACGCCGCACTTCCCATTCGACCAAACGGTTTGGAATCGTCCATAAAGTCATGACGTGATACAGGTACCAAAAAAATCCCGACAGCCGCGAGCGGCGGCCTTCACGGATCTGCTGGTGCATCCGCGCGCGGGCGTTACGAAAAGTGTGCAGGCCTTCGTGGGGTGGGTCGTCCGGGCCTTGCAGATCCTGCAAATCCTGAATCGATTTGAGGTCGTTGACTTCGTACTCCATGTAACCGCGAATTGCTTCCCAATGGCTGATCGCGAGCTCCAGGCCGGCGCATTGGAATTCAAGACTGGTGAGGGTATCGCCGTGATGAAAACCGATGCCCATGCCGTATTGGCGATGGATGCCGAACTGGGTGGCGCCTTTGGCTTCGATGATCCACGCGGACAGCGATTCCCAAGGGACGAAGACTGGTTCAGTGGCGCCCTCGGGCATGAAGCAGACTTCGCGGCGTTGGCGGTTGAAGCGGGTTGGGATGAGAGAGAGGCGTTTTTTGTGGACGTGGTGCCAGACGCCCAGGCCGATGAGGAGCGTAAAAGGCCCCGTCAATAGAATGTTCTCGCGAGCCTCTTCGAAGATGGCAAGCATTGACTCCCATATGGCTTCTTGACCATAGCCGAAAATAATCCCTAAAAAGCCAGTAATAATCGGAAATAAAAAAAGCACCGAGAACGACGTAGCAAATGGCCCACCCAGAGTCATTTGCCACATGAAAACTTCCGGCTGGCCTAATCCGAAGTCCATGTAAACATCATTGAGTTCACCGATATGCGGGCCATAAGGTGGCATCGGCGTGGGCAATGGCAACGGTGCGAGATAGGTAATTTTCCCGCTTGGGAACGGCGCCACATCCCCCGCTCTTCTAATCACCTCACATTGCGCAGTAGCAAGAGGCTCATCGTGATTATTTAGCATGGTCAACCCATTCGAGGTATTGAGTTTCTACCAGCAGTACCGGAGGGTTTTCCTTGACCGAGCCGGGAACAACAACGGCAAAATGGCCGGTATCCCGAGGGTCGATATGTATGACACGGGTTCGGGATGCCCACTCGCCATTGCCATTAACAGCTTGAATACATACGGCAAGTTCGAGCGTTTCCTTTGCAGGCACGTACTCAGAGTCGGGACGGACGGGGTATTGAAGGCAAAGTACCAAACCATCTGGCGATGACTTTGCGATTCGCAGACTGCTCAATATCTCCTCACTGATGACTTCCCTGCGCACTTGCGGCACACCGCGACCATGCAGCGGTAGAACAAGTCGATGGGCGCCGATTCCCAAGCGATGGGTCGGTTTACCGTTCAACGGCGGCAGAAGATCATTTAGCGCCAGCCTCGGCAAAACCAAATGAATATCGCTGGGCTTGGCGCCAAATAGTAAGGTCTTCAGCCAAGTGTCACCGGGATCAGGTCCCGATTGGGCATAAGGAGCGTGTATTAAAAAAGCGAGATAACTTTGATAGTCATCCAGGGAGTGGTCACCGCGCATCTCTTCATCACGGCTCCAGGGCGTGATTTTCAACCACTTGTCGTGGGCAGAGAGGTTGTAACGATTGAACAGCCACGTTCCGACGAACTCCAGCACGGTGAACAACGCACCGGCCAAATTGAAGCGAAAGAACACTAAAGAAAGACGTGTACCAGCGGCAGCCCAGGCGACTGTCCGTGCCGCATTGTTTTGGGCATTAATTATTTTATAGCCAGCAAACAGCGTTTCACTTAAACCGTATGTGTTGGCGGACGCCATGCCGCCAGCGCCCAGCGTCGCAAGTGCAGCCCCGGTTTGCGCCGAGTGATCTCCGCTACGAACAGCTTCCTGCCAATTGCGTCTGTGATTGTTAAAACTGTTAACAGATGACAGTAGACCGAAGGTGTAAGTGAATCCCCCCAACCCCACATGCAACTTCCCCACTTGCACACGAACCTGTTGCAACGCTTCAAGCTGCAAACTCCCGACAAGACTCGTGCTGCGAGCCCTTAACGCTGTATCTGCAAGCCCCTGTGCAGCGGTAAATCCGGCTGCGCCTGTCGCGGCCAGAGCCGCAAAAAATTCCGCTCGTTTCTTCCCATCCCTCGTCTGCTTCATCACCGCCCGATAAGCCCCCACCAAATTCACCACCTGCACCAACACCACCAACAACCCCATCCCCTCCGTCCGCACCAGACTCGCCTTCGAAACTCCCGCCACCCCCGCACGAATATTCTCCAGCAACCCGCGCAATTCCCCGTGCTGCGCCGGCGGAAACACCACCGTCACGCCCGCTTTCGCCGGTGTGGCGCCATACAGTCGCGCCGAGCGATCAGGCACCTCATCAATCGGGCTTAACGCTGCCGCCAGTCTTCCTTCGAACAAGGCCAGTTGCGTGCGCACGCGGACGATTTCCTGCTGCAATTCCATCGCCCGGGCAGTTTTGTGGCCCTGGCGGTTTTTGTTGTGGGTGAGTTGGTTGCGTTCGCGGTTGAGGGTTTTCAGGTAGTCGCGTTCGCGCAGCACTTCCTTGATCGTGGCTTGCAGCGCCGCTTGCTCCGCCGGGGTGGACACGGTGAAGGTCACGCCGCTGGTTCGCGCGGCGTCGAAGACGCGCAGGCGCAGGGCTTTGGGCAAGCGCTGGAACAGCTCGTCGAGGTCGGGGATTTTCTCGCCGGCAAGATCAAAGCCTTCCAGCGCCCGGCTCAGGCCGAGGTTCAGCGCCGGGCTGTAGGTGTCCTGCACGGCATCGGCGAGCACGCGGCTGTGTGCCGGCAGATCGTCGAGGGCCGGCAGCTGCGGCTGCTCGATGCTCTGCAATTTGGCCAGCCAGTCCGGCAGGTTGTTGAACATCGCCATGCCGGCGTTGAACAGCGTTGAATATTGCCCGGCCTGTTCGGTCTGCAAACGCAGCGGCAAGGTGTAGAACAGCGGGCGGGTCAGTTGCGGGTGTTGCTCGAGGTATCCGAGCATTTGCTCATTGGCCGCGTCGCTGCGGCCGATGTCCTTGAGGCAGGCGTATTCGCTGGCGAAAGCCTGATCGATCTGCACTTGGCCGTCGAAATACCACGCCGAGCGATGGAAACGCCCGGCGCACAGCAGTTGCGCGCGATCGGCGGTGATGCGTTCGAGCAGGCGATTCCAGCGTCCGAGGTTGTCGCGATGACTGTTCAGCACCTCGTCCATGGCCGGGCGGTCGATCAGGTCGTTGATGCCGCGTTTGCCGCTGAGCAGCGGGCCGTCGAGCACGTCTTTCATGCGCCGGTTCTGATCCTTGCCGAGCTCGACCAGTGTGCTCAGGTGGCGCTCGACGACCTCGGCGGGGGCGACTTCGAGAAAATATTCGCGGGTGTAAAAGCGCCGATCCGCCTCGGCGGTGACGCGAGCGTGCGCGGTGAAATCCGGGGCGACGCCATCAAAGCGGTTCAGCGCCAACGACTCGTCCAAAGCCTTTTCGCGCTGTTGCTGCAGTTCAGGTCGAGCCTGAGTATCTGCCGGGACAACCTCACCACCCTTGTTCAAATACTCGAGCAGCGCCTGCCGAGTATTTTCCCGATCCGCTTCGGGCAATTGCTCCAGTTCAGCAAACAATGCCTGGGCGCGCGGATCGTCGCTGGCCTTGGCCAGGGTGTCAAAATCCTGAGCGCCGAGCTGGCTCAGCGACTCGATGTAACTGGCCAGCAGATAGTCGCGCTCGTTGTTGTCAGTGTTGCTCCACTGCTCGATCCAGCCGACCACCAGGTCCTGATAATCGGCCAGATCGCGCATCACCCCGAGGTCGTCGTTGACCAGCAGAAACAGCGTGTCGTCCTGATAAGGTCCGCGCACCCGGCCAAGAAATTCGCCGATATGCGCCTCGCGAAAACGCCGTGGGTTTTCCCACAGATAGGGTTCGCGTTCGTGCTCCGGCGCGTCGCTGACCTGCACCGTCGGCATCCGCGTGGCGTCTGCCTCGGCCAGCGGTTTTGGCGTGCAGGCCACTTCCGCCAGCCACTGTTTTGCCTGGGCCACGGTGAGCAGATGCTCGCCGCCGATCAGACAATGCACCGGGCCAAGATCGACCGCCTGCATGAAGTGCTCGCGTTCCTCCGCGCTGTCCAGCACCTGTCGGCATTTCGCCGCGCTCAACTGCACGTCGGCAAAGGTCACGTAGAGGGTGCTTTTGCGTGAAAAGATCAACGCCGGACGTTCTTCGATGGCGCTGCGCTGATCCTCGCTGACGCTTTTGCCGCGATGCAGCAATGCGCTGATGACGCCTTCCAGCACGCGGTATTCGTAGAGCTCACCGCTGAGGCTGTCGACGATGTACAGCCAACCGTCGCGCAGGCGGCGGATGCCCATGGGGCGCGTGGTCAGGGTGTACGGCAGCGTGAGTTCGGTGCCGGGGTCGAAGGGTTTTTCCACCAGGCCGTACGCGAGGGGCAACAGTTGCACGTGGGTGTTGCGCAAGGGGCAGGCGGCTGGCGCACCAATGGGCGCTTTCGAGGCGGCTAACGCATCGAGGTTGGCGGAGTGGTTCATGATTGATGTCTCTCAGAGGCCCATCGAAAGGCTATTGCAGCGGCAATCGCAACGCGCTCGCCGGGTGATTGCAGCGAAGGTGTGTTCATCAGCTGATGGATCTGCGGATGCCGACTGCACGCAGCATCGTCCAGCCATGCCACCACGTTGGCGTACAGCAGAATCTCGGACGGGCTGCTCAAGGCAAGCTCGCTGGCATGGGCGTGGATGCGTTCCAGCACTTGCCAGCGTTCAACTGCCGTGTCCCCGGCATGAAAGTCAGGAAAGTGCTTGAGCAGGTGCGTATCAATGTCGAGCAACACCCGCCGCCGATCCACCCGATCCAGCGCGGCATCCTGCTCGACACTCAACCGATACGGCACCACCAGCGCCCCACCCTGCCCGTGCCGAGGTCGCTGACAGTGCCAGACTTGCCGCGCACCATCCGCCGTGACCACGCACCCCAGAGGCCCGAACAGACTCGCATCGCCGCTGGCAAACAGCGCCTGCGCCACGGCGGCATCCGCCAGCCGCAACAACACCGGCGAGCCGACCGGCAACTCGACGATCAGCAACTGGCGCAAGTGCGCGACGATTTCATGCGCCGGCGCGGCGCTGAACAACAGCACGCCCCATTCCTGTTGGGCGTGCTGGCGATAAAACCGCGCCACCGGATCGTCAGCGTCAGCGAGCGCCACCAGCAGCGGCGATACGTCACGCAAAGCCGAAAACGGTGGCTGGTCGTACAGCGCGAAAGCGTTGGCGGCGGGGTCGAGCCTTCGCAGTTGCGCCGGCAAATCGGTGATCGTCGCACCGTCGAGCAGCACAAACGCCTGCTGCTCATCCCACGGCAAACCTTCAGGCCAATCCGTCAGAAGCTTCATGCCTGGGCCGCCTCGCAGATCAGGCAACGCGAGGTCCGCGTGGTCAGCAACGCATGACGTTGCTGCACGGCATCGAACGTCGCCTTGAGCAACGGCGCGGCACCCGGCAGCAACGGCTCGGCTGGCAGGGACACCGCTGGCACCCCTCCCTGGACAATCGGCGTACTGCTGAAAATTCCTGCCGCCCCCACCGTCAACCAGTGCCCGCCGGCCGCCAGGGTTATCTGCATGCCGCTGTTGAGAACCACCTGCTCGCCCGCGCCGAAATGCAGCTGCTGCGCGGCACTGACGCGCTGGCTGGCCACCCGCACATGCCGCTCGCCCTGCACCCACAGATGATCGTCCTGCTTGAGTTCAGTCAGGCGATTGCCGTGCGTGAGGTGATGTTCCTCATCGCGCAACTCAACGCTTGAGACGCCGCCGATGACCTGACTGTGGAGGTTGTCGATCTGGATACGCAGGTCATTGAGCACGTGCTGAACGAAGTCGCGCTCCGCCCTGATGGAAATTTCTTCGGCGCCTTGCCTGTCCTCGATGCGCAATTCATTGTAACCACCGCCGCCGGGGCTGCTCTGGCTGCGCCAGATACTGCGCGTCTGTTGCGCCGGCAGGTCCAGTGGCAACGGGGTCTCGGCGTTGGGCAGGCAGGCCAGCAAATGCGGTTTGTCCGGATCACCATCGGTGAATCCCACCAGCACTTCCATGCCGACCCGCGGAATCTGCACGCTGCCGTAGCGGTCATGTGCCCAGGCGGTGGCCACGCGCAGCCAGCAACTTGATTGTTCATCGCGCTGGCCGTCTCGATCCCAGAGCATTTGCACTTTAACGCGACCGTACGGATCGCTGTAGATCTCCTTCCCGGGCGGGCCGGTCACCACCGCCAACTGGCTGCCACTCACGCGCGGTTTGCCATGCTTGAGCTTGGGGCGAAACACCACATCCCACGGTGTCGCGACGAAATGGTTGCGGTAGCCCTGACTGAACCCATCAGCGTCGGCCTGCTCGGTGAACGCTTCCTCAAGCACTTGTGGCTGTCGGCCGATGTGCTCAACCTCGGTCAGCAGCCATAAATCGTTGCAGTCGGCGCGTGAATAATCCGCCATGGTCATGAAGCTACCGCCGCGCATCAGCGCCTGGTTACTTCGCCCGCTGGCCAGACGATAGTCGGCACCATGGCGCTCCAGCGCACGCTGGCTGAGGTGCTTGCCGCGATCGCGATGGGTGAACTGGCCGGGAAACTCATAATCCTCAAGCAGCGGAGCCCGCGCTGCACTGGCCTTGGCGTCCAATTGCACTGCGGGCTTTTCGAAGTGATAGTCGCGGCGCTCGACGAGATTGGAGCGCGGCTCCAGGCGCACAGTGAACTGGTCGATAACCGGCGCATCGGCAACCAGGCCGTTGCCCTGCACATAGCGCGTCGTCACGTCGTGTTTGAGAAATGCCGTTTGATCATCGCCGAACACCAACAGGTGCGCCTCACGGCGGTGGCGGAAGTGAAAGTGCAAGCCCTCCTCTTCGCACAGCCTCTGGATAAAGTGCAGATCCGATTCCTGGTATTGCACGCAATACACCCGCTCCGGGTACTCGGCGCTGAGCTGAAAATGCCAGGCATCGGCCTGCATGCCGTGATCGCCCAACACATTGGCGATGATCTGCGGCACGCTCAGGTTCTGGAAGATCCGCTGATTGCGCCGATGCGCGAGGTAGGCAAGATGCGGCGCCAAGGTGATCTGGTAACGGCTCAGCCGAGCACCGCAATCGCTTTGACCGACCCGATAGACCAGACCGTGCATGCCGCTGCCGTCGGCACCAAAACAGAGGAAGGCCGGCCGATGCAGCAGGTCTTGCAGATCGAGATCGGGGCGCTCGCTGACCAGCTCGAGATTGAGTTCGTAGGTCTGGTTGAGCGCTTCCCGGGTTCGGAAGCTGAACACTTGAAGATCATGGGAAACGCCCTCGATATCGAGGGTAAAAACAACGGGCCTTCCAGCGATGCGCATCCACCTGTCCCTGTGTCTGATTGAAAGACAGGACTGTGCAACGGCGCGATGCAACGGGTGAAGTCAGACCTTTCCCTTTTTCGCCGGCTCGCGAGCGAACCGGAGGCGGCTGACAAGGGATCGACCGGGATCCTACGGAAATGATCCCGGATCGCATGCCCTTTCAATGTGGAAGCGAGCTGCTCGTCCAGGGCGTGGGCGGGTCAGGGCAGCAAAATGATCTTGTCGCCACCGCCCTGATTGACCTCGGCATAGCGCGCCACTCCCTCAGCCAGCGGCACTTGCACCAAGCCCTGCGGCAGCGGCAAGCGATCCTCATCGAAGAACCGCCCGAACTGCTCGAGCATCGCGGCGCACGCCTCAACGCCGTACAACAAAGAGTTGATGCCGACCACCGAGCCGCCCTTGCGATACAGCGCCAGCGCCGGCAGTTGCACATGGCCGTCGACCGGCGCGGCGATAATGGCGATGCGACCGAAAGTGGCCAGTGCCGCGACCGAGGCCGGCAGCCAGAAACCTGTGGTGTCGACGATCACATCAGCGCCGCCGCGATACACGGCATTGACCTGCGCACCGAGGTCTTCAGGCTTTTCCAGTTGAATCGTCTGATAGCCCTGCTTCTGCAAATCTGCTACCTGCCCGGGCCGGCGCGCCGCCGCCAGCAATTGCGCGCCGCGCACTTTTGCCAGCGCCAAAGCCGCTGTGGCCACTGCCCCGCCGCCGATCACCAATAACCGCGTGTCGGCGCTGACCAGGCTACGTTCCAGCGCATCCCACGCCGTGGTGTACGGCACGCCGAGGCTGGCCGCCTGGGCGAAACTCAGGTGCGCCGGTTTGTGCGCCACACCGCTGGCCGGCAGTTTGACGAATTGCGCATGAGCACCGTCGGCGAAGAAGCCCAGCTCGCGCCCGGTGCCCCAGACTTCCTGACCGATCACTGCTTGCGGCCCCTCGACCACCACCCCGGCAAAATCCCGCCCCGGAACCCGTGGCAAAGTGGTGTAAGGGAAACGGCCGAGGACGTTTTTCACATCGCTGGGATTGAGGCCGGCAGCCTTGATCTGCACCAACACTTCATCGGCACCGGGCACCGGGGTCGGGACGTCGACGAAACGCAGGGAAGACAGGTCGCCGGTCTGATCGAATTGCAACGCTTTCATGGGCACATCCACCGAAAGGAAAAAAGGAAATTCAGGACAACCAGCCCGCGACCAGCTGCCGGCCCAGCGGCCACAACTGCTCACCGGCCAACATGCCGAGCAGACCGACCAGCGCGATCGCCGGGGGTGCGGGAGAACGAAAATCGAGCGCGCCGTAGAGCAGGCCGACGCCCAGGCCAATGGCCAGAGAAATGAGGTAGTTCATGGGGAACTCCGCCGCAACAAGTGATGGGCAGAGTCTAGGGAAACGGGCGGAGCGCTATCGGCCAAGGACTTCTGAATTTCGGACAAATGACTGGCGCACCGCAAAAACCCTGTGGGAGCGGGCTTGGTTAATCGTGTTCTACAGCAAATTGCGAAGGCGCCACGCCCAGCTCCCGGCGAAACATGTCGCTGAAGCTGCTCGGCGAGTAGCCCAAATCGCGAGCGATGACGCTCACCGCCACGCCCTGAATCAACGCTGCCACCGCTGTGGCCAACTGCACCTGCCGCCGCCATTCGGCGAAGCCCATGCCGAGGCTGTCCTTGAACAGCCGCGCCAACGTACGCACGCTGGCCCCGGCATTTTCCGCATGCTGCTCGAACGGAATCTCCAGCGACGGCGCGGCCATCACCGCGTGGCAAAGATTCATCAGACGCCGGTCGGACTCATCCGGCAGCGGGATCTTCAGTTGCGAACGCCTTGCCCGCCGCAACTCCAGCAACGCCAGACCGACCAGTGCCTCGTAATACTCAACCTCGCCGTCATCGCCCTGCGCCACCAGCCCGACGATCAACTCGCGCAGCAAACCGCCGACTTCGATCACCTGCACCGTCGCATCCAGCGTCGCCGCCAGCGCCGGGCGCAGGTAGATATTGCGCATCTGCAAATCCGACACCACGCGAATCCCGTGCGGCACCCCGGGCGGCAACCACACCGCCCGCTGCGGCGGTACCACCAGCGCTTCGTGCGGGGTTTCCACCCACATCACTCCGCTCATCGCATACAGCAACTGGCCCCAGACATGCTCGTGCGGCTCGATGAACAGGCCTCGCGGATACGTCCGCGCCAGCGGTTGCACGGGCACATCGGTGTCGGTCAGATCAGGGGGCGCGGCGAGGGCCATGGCGAGTGTTCACAGGGGGCTGGCGAAGCCGCCATGGTAACCAGCGCGCCCCGCCCTCGCCAACGGGAGATACCGTCGGACAATCCGAATGAATTTTCCCGGCACAGCGCGATCCGTTTAATACCACAGGGAGGAATTCGGGCTTTATGAACAACGCAAAACTTTACGTCATCGACTACACACTGCATGGCACCCCCAAGACGTTCATTATCCGCTCGGACAAAATGGACAACGCCGAAGCCTGGCATTGGGCAAGCTGCGACGCGGGCGTGGGTCGCATCCCGCGCTTTGGCCGCGAGAAAGTGCAAAAGACCAGCAAACCGATGGCAGAAAAATTCGGCCTGCAAAACGTCACCTGGCGCCAGACCAACTGACCCCACCGCCTTCACCGCAGGCTTGGCAAATCGACAGGGAGAATCGACGATGACCGACACTTATCACCCGGCCCGACTGGATTACGGCCTGACCACGTTCTTCGGCCAGATCACCAAAACGGTGGCTTGCGAGGTCGCGCTGGAAACGGTCGCTGATGATCCTTACCGCTTCACCTTGTGCTTGCAGGCACCGGTGCCGGAAGACCTCGACCAGGCGAAGATTGTGGTGATCAAGGTTCAGGGACGAACATTGCAGGGTACGGTGAGACACTTTGAACGACGGGACGACAACAGTCTGAAAATGGAAGTGGAGCCTGATTAGGCTCCACTTTTTTTGGCCGTGCCTATTTCGGATGAGCGCAGCCGCAGCCCTTCATCGCACACTCTTCGCCGTCCTTGTGATGGTGAGCGCAAGCCTCGCAGCAATAGTGTTTACCGTGTACAGCGTAGGAATGATCGCCCTCTTTGAGGGTGCAGTTGCAGCCGGGGCAGTCGCATTTTTTATCGGACATGGGACAGACTCCTTCAGTGGTGGTTGTCTGGGGCTTGCGAGCAAGCCGTAGGGGACAGTGTAGAAGGTGGTTTTGCAGGAGTGTTCAGGGTGTGGGCGACGCAGAGAGATGGCAATAGCAAAAGATCGCAGCCTTCGGCAGCGCCTACACACAATGAGCATTAGCTTCAGCAGATATACACACGTATCCGAATTCATCCGATCACTGCGCCTGCCGCGAACTCCGATACATAAACACCAGAGCCGCCGCCAAACACACCATCGCCAGGATCCTGCTCGAAGACAATTCGATCGCCGGGTTCCCCAACCAGCCAAAATTGTCGATCAACATCCCCATCCCCAACTGCCCGACAATCACCGCCACCGTCGCCACAGCTGTCCCGACCACAGGCACCGCGCCGACCATCACCATCATGTACACCACGCCAAACAGCGCCCCGGTCAACTGCCACTTCGGCACCTCAAGCAGACTCACCGCCTGCGCCGGCTCGAAAAACAGAATCAACAACCCGGTCACCACCGCGCCCACCGCAAAGGTCAGCAAACTGGAACGCAGCACGCCAACCGTCTCACCCAAACGCCCATTGATCGCGGCCTGCACACTGAGCACCGCACCGGCCAATACCACCACTGCCAACAAAATCACCAGACCCATCAATCACCCCCGCGCAATCAGAACCAAAGCCACCACAATCAAGCCCAACGCCAGCCAGCGCTCGCCGTTGACCTTCTTGCGCGTCGCGCCGAACCAGCCGAAATGATCGATCAATACGCTCTTGCCGACCTGACCGGACAAAATCGCAATCATCGTCATGGCAATGCCGATGTGCGGGGTCGCCAGCGTCAGGACCACCACGTAGATCGGCCCGAGGAATCCGCCGATCAACTGCCAGCGCGGCAGCTCGGTCAACGCAGGACCTTTCTGTGGACCGGCGAACAGCAACAGCAAAAACAGAATCGCCGAACCCACGCCGAAGATGCTCAACGTCGCCCACAAATGCCCGACCTGCTCACCCAGCGGCCCAAGCAGCCCGGCCTCAACCGACAAACCCATGCCGGCGAGAATGACCAGCGGCAGCAACAGCAGACGCAACACCGATCGCTTGACCGGCGCCGCCACTACCCCTTCATTCAACGTCTGCATACACAACCTTCCACGCTCATAAACAATGGCGCGGATTATCGGCTGGTGTCGCTGTGCGATAAATGGGAGCATCCGGACAACACTTTTGCGCAACACGCACAGCGAGACACAGCATGCACGGGCTCAACGAACTCGGATTCAAAGCGTTAAGGCTGTTCGTGGCGGTCCTCGACCACGGCAGTTTTTCCGAAGTCGCCCGCCGCGAAGGCGTCGCGCCCTCCTCCATTTCGCGGCAGATCCAGTTGATGGAACAGGCGCTGAACCAGCAATTGCTCTACCGCCACACCCGCGCGGTCACACCGACCGAAGCCGGACGCACGCTCGGCCACCATGCACGCTTGCTACTGGTGCAACTGGAAGAAGCCGAACAGGCGTTGCAGGAGCAGCAAAGCGAACCCACCGGACTGGTGCGCATCAACGCGCCGGTGGTGTTCGGCCAGCGCCATCTGACACCGTGGCTGGGCGAGCTCTGCGCGCGCTATCCGAAACTGCAACTGGACATCCAGCAAACCGACCATTATGTCGACCCGCTACAGGAAGGCGCCGACCTGCTGTTTCGCATCGGCGCGCTGCATGATTCGAGCATGCAGGCACGCATTCTGGCACCGCACCGCTTCCAGGTCGCCGCCAGCCCTGCCTATCTGCAACGCCGCGGCACGCC
The DNA here is from genome assembly GCF_044542195.1 of Pseudomonas sp. NPDC079367. NCBI lineage: Bacteria > Pseudomonadati > Pseudomonadota > Gammaproteobacteria > Pseudomonadales > Pseudomonadaceae > Pseudomonas > Pseudomonas sp. NPDC079367. The sequence continues at coordinate 142,486 of NZ_JBITTW010000002.1, read as the reverse complement.
GCAGCATCCCGACGAACTCGCGCAACACCAGTGCCTGGCCTACAAAGGTGCGGCGGGTCAGCAGCGCTGGTTTTTCCGCCGTGACAGCGAGGACTGGACGCCGTACACGGTCAGAGGCCCGATCACCGGCAACCACGCCGACACCCTCACCCAGGCCGCTCAGCAAGGGCTCGGGCTGGTGATGTTTCCGTCGTGGCTGATTGGCGAAGCGGTGCGCGCAGGCACGCTGGTGCCGGTGCTGGGGGAGTATCAGGTGTCGAACAGTCTGGAGCCGCAGCAGATCGCCGTGCTGTGGCCGGGGAGCCGACGGCTGTCGGTGAAGGTAAGGACGGTGATTGATTTTTTTGTCGAGTGCTTTGGCGAAGTGCCCTATTGGGACAGACCTTAAGCCCACTCGATCCCATTGTAGGAGCTGCCGAAGGCTGCGATCTTTTGATCTGCCTGTGAAAGATCAACAGACCAAGATCAAAAGATCGCAGCCTTCGGCAGCTCCTACAGGGGATTGCGGACGCGTCAGATACGGAACTGCCCGACCAGCTTGCCCAATCGCTGCCCCAAGTCCGCCAGACTGCGCGAGGTCTGCGCACCCAGTTGCGTTTCATCGGCGACGCTGTCCACCGCCACGGCAATCTGGTGCACGCTGCGGTTGATCTCTTCAGCCACTGCCGTCTGCTCTTCCGCGGCGCTGGCGATCTGCGCGTTCATCGAGTTGATCGTCGCAATCAATTGCGCCATCGCGTCCAGCGACGCGCCGGCCTGATTGGCTTGCTGTGACGTGCCGTCGCCGGCTTCGCTGGAGCGGCGCATCGCCTCCACAGCCTGCTGCGTGCCCGCTTGCAAGCGGTCGATCATGCCCTGAATTTCCTGGGTGCTGATCTGCGTGCGGCTGGCCAGCGCGCGAACTTCGTCGGCCACCACCGCAAAGCCGCGCCCGGCCTCACCGGCCCGCGCCGCTTCGATCGCGGCGTTGAGCGCCAGCAGATTGGTCTGCTCGGCGATCGAACGGATCACCCCAAGCACGCCGACAATCGAACTGACGTCCTGCTGCAGGCTGTCCAGCGACACGCCGCTGTTGCGGATGTCATCGACCAGCGCATGAATCTGTTTGATGCTGCCTGCCACCACGCGCTTGGCGCTCTGGCCTTCTTCATCAGTCTGCTGGGCGGCGACGGCGGCGTTCTGTGCGCTCTTCGCCACTTCCTGGGCGGCGGCGGACATTTCGTTGATCGCCGTGGCGACCTGATCGGTTTCGTGGCGCTGACGCTCCATGGCCTGATCGGAACGCTGCGCCTGTTCCGAGACCTGGGTGACCAGCCCGGTCAGTTGCGTGGTCATCTCGGTGATCTGCCGCACCAGGCCGTGGATCTTGTCGACGAAACGGTTGAACGAGCCGGCCAGTTCGCCGAGCTCGTCCTGGCTGGTGATGTTCAGGCGCCGGGTCAGGTCGCCCTCGCCCGCCGCGATGTCATCGAGGCTGGCTTTCATTTGCGTCAGCGGACGCAGAATGGTGTTGGCCAGCAGCATGCCCGCCGCCGCAATCACCAACAGCACCAGCACCGCGACGCCGACGATGCTCAGCACCACGCCTTGCACCCGCTCCTGCACTTGCGCCTCGACCTGCGCCACTTGCGCTTCGATGCCGTCGAGATTGACCGAGGTACCGACCGCCATGTCCCACTTCGGCAGGTATTCGGTGTAACCGAGTTTCGGCACGAGCACCTTGGCGTTGCCCGGCAGCGGCGAGCTGTATTGCAGATAGTGAGTGCCGTCCTTGGCCACTTTGACCAGGCCGAGGTTGACGTAGACGCCGTTCGGATCGCGGTTGTCCTTGAAGCTTTTGCCCACGCCGTCGGGGTCGTTGGCCTTGAACAGGCGCACGGTCTCGGAGTCGTAGCCGAAGAAGTAGCCGTCCTTGCCGTAGCGGATGCCCGAGAGCAATTTGATTGCCTGGGCGCGCGCCGCGTCGTCGCCCGGTGCGGCGGCGTCGTACAGCGGTTTGATCGTGGTCATGGCCACGGCGACGTAACTTTGCAGGGTGGCCTTGGCATCGCTGAGCAGCCGCTCGCGGGTCTGTTCGACTTCCTTGCGCGCCTGTTCCTGAAGGATGAACAGCGTGGTCACGCTGATGACCAGCGCAAAGAGCAGCACCGGCAGAACGGCAAGGGACAGGACTTTAGCCTTGAGACTCAGGCGCATCGGGGGACTCACTCTTTTGGTTTTGTTGGCGTGGTTAAAGGCTTTAACGGCACGCCGGAGCAAAAGTTGAGCGAAGGGATTACCCCACTCCCCTGTGGGAGCCAGCCTGCTGGCGATAGCGGCGTTTCAGTTGATCGTTCCCACGCTCTGCGTGGGAATGCCTCATCGGACGCTCCGCGTTCGGCTTCTGGAAGGGACGCAGAGCGTCCCGGACTGCATTCCCACGCAGAGCGTGGGAACGATCACAGGGTGATCGGTGACAGGGTCAGAGCACCATCGCGGCCACCCAGCCGAATGCCAGCAGCGGCAGGTTGTAGTGCAGGAAAGTCGGCACCACGGTGTCCCAGATGTGGTGATGCTGGCCGTCGATGTTCAGGCCGGAGGTCGGGCCGAGGGTCGAATCCGAGGCCGGCGAACCGGCGTCGCCCAATGCACCGGCGGTGCCAACGATGCACACGATGGCCATCGGGCTGAAGCCCAGTTGTACGCACAACGGCACGAAAATCGCGGCCAGAATCGGCACGGTGGAGAACGACGAGCCGATGCCCATGGTCACCAGCAATCCCACCAGCAGCATCAACAGTGCGCCGACGCCTTTGCTGTGGTTGATCCACGCAGCCGACGATTCAACCAGTGTCTGCACTTGCCCGGTGGCCTTCATCACTTCGGCGAAGCCTGAGGCGGCGATCATGATGAAGCCGATCATCGCCATCATTTTCATGCCTTCGGTGAACAGGTCATCGGTCTCGCGCCACTTGACGATGCCGGACACCGAAAAGATCAAAAAGCCCACCAGCGCCCCGATAATCATCGAATCCAACAGCAGTTGCACCACGAACGCCGAAGCAATGGCCACGCCTGCAATCATCAGGCTCAGCGGGTTGTATTGCACCGCCGCCTGCTCGACCTGTTCGATTTTGGCAAGGTCATAAACGCGCTTCTTGCGATAGCTGATGAACGCCATCGCCAGACCGAAGACCATGCCCAGCGCCGGAATGCCCATGGCGTGGGTGATATTGATGCCGCTGATGTCGACGCCGCTGCGCGCGACGTTGGCCAGCAGAATTTCATTGAGGAAGATGTTGCCGAACCCCACCGGCAGGAACATGTACGGGGTGATCAGGCCGAAGGTCATGACGCAAGCGATCAGGCGGCGATCGAGTTGCAGCTTGGTCAGCACATAGAGAAGCGGCGGCACCAGCAGCGGAATGAACGCGATGTGGATGGGCAGAATATTCTGCGAGGCAATCGCCACGACCCACAGCAGGCCGATCAACAGCCATTTGACGTTACCGCCGCTGGTCGCGTGTTGCCGATCGACCATGGCCAGAGCCTTGTCGGCCAGTGCATGGGCCAGCCCGGACTTGGCGATCGCCACGGCGAAAGCGCCGAGCAACGCGTAGGACAACGCCACCGTCGCGCCGCCGCCCAGGCCGCTGTTGAACGCCTTGAGTGTGGCGTCGATGCCCAGACCACCGGTCAGGCCACCGACCAGCGCTCCGACGATCAGCGCGATCACCACATGCACGCGCGACAGGCTGAGGATCAGCATGACGCCGACGGCTGCTATGACTGCATTCATTTCACTACCTCGAAAAACACTGCGGTGGACAACCGACCGCCAGACAGGATGAGTCCGCCAGAACTGGTCGGCGGAACCAAAAGGGTCTTGTTAAAAGGGCGCGCACTGTGCCCCAAGCAGCCTCAAGCTGCAAGTTTCGAGCGGCAAGCGAAAAGCAAATCCTTGCGCCCACGCCTCGCTTTTCGCTTGCCGCTTGATCGTTCCCACGCGCAGCAAAGGAATGTCTCAATGGACGCTCTGCGTCCGCTTTGGGACGCGGAGCGTGCCGGGCTGCATTCCCACGCAGAGCGTGGGAACGATCATCAAGGTCCGCCTCTAGCTGCGGCTTGCGGTTTGCAGCTTGCCGCTCAAGAAAGCTGCTTTTCAGCCGTTACAGTGCAAAGTCTCAGATATTTATCGAATAAGGATGTTTTCCATGTCGCTCAGACACCTTTCCATCCAATGGAAAATCACCCTGCTCGCCGGCCTCTGCCTCGCCGGTATCGTGACCCTGCTCGTCGGTCTTTCGCTCTACCGCATGGAGCACAGTTCCGCGTTGGTCAAGGCGTCAAGCATGGAAATGCTCACCGAGTCGGCACAGGCGCGCATCGAGTCGCAGGGTGAGGTGCAAGCGGCGGGCATTCGTCAGCAATTCATGGACGCCTATCAGTACGGTCACGGTTTCTCGCGCCAGGTGCTGTTTTTGCGCGAGCAGGCCGAGAAGCGTTTTCTCGACGCCTTCGACCTGCGCGAGGACATGACCCGTCAGGTCAAATCCGCGCTGCAGGCCAACCCGGACCTGCTCGGCCTGTCGCTGGTGTTCGAAGCCAATGCGCTGGACGGCAAGGACGAACTGTTCGCCGATCAGGCTGAGCTGGGCAGCAACGACAAGGGCCGTTTTGCCCTGTACTGGTCGCAGCCGACCCCGGGCAAAGTCACCTCGATGGCGCTGCCGGAAAGCGACATGAGCGACACCCGCACCGGCCCCAGCGGTCAGGCCGCCAACGCCTGGTTCACCTGCCCGCGCACCACGCTCAAACCGTGCGTGATCGAGCCGTACTTCTATGTCATCGACGGCCACAAAGTGCTGATGACCAGCATCGTCTTCCCGCTGCAGGTCAATGGCAAAGTCATCGCCTCGCTGTCGGTCGACATCAATCTCAACAGCCTGCAAGCGGTCAGCCAAAACGCGAGCAAAAAACTCTACGACGGTCAGACCGCCGTCAGCATCGTCAGCCCTGCAGGCCTGCTCGCCGGCTACAGCGCCGACGCCAGCAAACTCAGTCAGCGTCTGGATGCGGTGGATCAAGCCAGCGGCAGCGAGTTGCTGCGCCTGCTCGCCTCGAGCACTGGCGTGAGCAGTCTGCACAGCAATGGCCAGTTGAAAGTGCTCTCGCCGTTCCAGCCGATTCCCGGCGGGCCGGCCTGGGGCGTGCTGCTGGATGTGCCGGAAAAAGTCCTGGTCAGCCGCGCCGAAGCGCTCAAGCAGCAACTGGATGCGAGCAATACTTCGGGCACGCTGATCGAACTGAGCCTCGGCCTGCTCGCGGCGCTGATCGGTCTGCTGCTGGTGTGGTTGATGGCGCGCAGCGTGACCAAACCGATTCTCGGCGTGGCACACATGCTTGAAGACATCGCCAGCGGCGAAGGCGACCTGACCCGGCGTCTGGCCTATGACAAGCAGGATGAGCTCGGACAACTGGCCGGCTGGTTCAATCGCTTCCTCGACAAGTTGCAGCCGATCATTGCCGAAGTGAAACGCTCGGTGCAGGACGCGCGCAACACCGCCGACCAGTCTTCGGCCATCGCCACTCAGACCAGCGCCGGCATGGAGCAGCAATATCGCCAGGTCGATCAGGTCGCCACCGCGTCCCACGAAATGAGCGCCACCGCGCAAGACGTGGCACGCAGTGCCGCGCAGGCCGCCGAAGCCGCGAAGGACGCCGACCGCGCCACCCGTCAGGGCCTGACCGTGATTGACCGCACCACCGCGAGCATCGACACCCTCGCCGCCGACATGAGCGCGGCGATGGTTCAGGTTGAGGGCCTGGCCGCCAACAGCGAGAAAATCGGCACGGTGCTGGAAACCATCCGCGCCATCGCCGAGCAAACCAATCTCTTGGCACTCAACGCCGCCATCGAAGCCGCCCGTGCCGGTGAAGCCGGACGCGGTTTCGCCGTGGTCGCCGATGAGGTGCGCAACCTGGCACGCCGCACGCAGGAGTCGGTGGAGGAAACCCGTCAGGTCATCGAGCAATTGCAGAACGGCACGCAGGAAGTGGTCGGTTCGATGGGCAACAGCCATCGTCAGGCGCAGGGCAGTGTCGAGCAGGTGGGCCAGGCGGTAACGGCGCTGCGGCAGATCGGCGATGCGGTGACGGTGATCAGTGACATGAACCTGCAGATCGCCAGCGCCGCCGAAGAGCAGAGCGCAGTGGCCGAGGAGATCAACAACAACGTGGCGACGATTCGCGATGTGACCGAATCATTGTCCGGGCAGGCGAATGAGTCCGCGCGAGTGAGCCAGTCGCTCAACAGCCTGGCGAATCAGCAGCAGCGGTTGATGGATCAGTTCCGGGTCTGAAATCCACCGTCTATCGAATGTGGGAGCGGGCTTGCTCGCGAAGGCGGTGTGTCAGGCGAGACAATGATCGACTGACACGCCACTTTCGCGAGCAAGCCCGCTCCCACAGGTCAATCTTTGGCAGTTTCAGAGTCACCGCTTAGGCAGTTCAATCACCACTTTCAACCCGCCCCACTCGCTCTCGCCCAGCACCAGCAAGCCACCCCACGTATCGACAATGTCCCGCACAATTCCCAATCCCAGCCCATGCCCATGGGTCTGCTCATCCAGCCGCGTGCCGCGGCTGAACACCTGGGTGCGCTGCTCTTCGGGGATCCCCGGGCCGTCGTCTTCCACGCTCAGCGCAAAACCGTCAGTGCGCTCGATGACGCTCAGGCGCACTTCGGCATCGGCCCATTTGCAAGCGTTGTCGAGCAGGTTACCGAGCAGTTCGAGCAAATCCTCACGATCCCATGGCAATTGCAGCCCGGGCGGTGCGACGTAATTCAAGGCCAGATGTTCGCCGTGGATCATGTTCAGCGTCGCCAGCAGCCCCGGCAGTTCGGCATCGCAGTCGAACAACGCGCCGGGCAGCGCATCCCCCGATAACCGCGCGCGATTGAGTTCGCGATTGAGGCGCTGCTGCACCTGTTCCAGTTGTTCCTTGAGAATCCTGCGCAGCTCGGGATGGTCATCGAGCTTTTCGCTGGAAGCCAGGCTCAGCAGCACTGCCAGCGGGGTTTTCAGCGCGTGGCCGAGATTTCCCAAGGCATTGCGCGAGCGCTTGAGGCTGTCTTCGGTGTGGGCGAGCAAATGGTTGATCTGCGCCACCAGTGGCTCCAGCTCCACCGGTACCTGATCGTCGAGTTGCGAGCGCTGGCCCTGTTGCAGTTGAGCAATCTGCTCGCGCGCGCGTTCCAGTGGTTTCAGCGCGCGGCGTACGGTCAGACGTTGCAGGAACAGGATCAGCAGCAACGCCGCCAGCCCCAGACCCAGGCCGATCTGGCGCATGCGCTGGAAACTGTCGCTGACCGGCGTGTAATCCTGAGCGACGCTGATCGAGATTGATTGGCCCAGGCGCCGATAGTCCGAGCGCAGTATCAACAAGCGCTGCCCGCCCGGGCCCAATTGCAGGTTGCTGTGCAGCCCCGGTTGTTGCAGCAGCGGCAGCTCCTGATCCCACAGCGAGCGCGAACGCCAATGGCTGTCAGAGAAGTCGATGCGAAAGTAATGCCCGGAAAAGGGCCGCTGATAGGCCGGCGACAGATGCCGCTCATCCAGTTGCAGGCCTTGCGGGCCGCGCACCAGCGCCACCAGCAGGCTTTCGCTGTCGTTGCGCAGGCCGGCTTCGAGGTAGCGCTGCAAACCCACTTCGAACAACCACAGACTGGTCTGCGCCAGCACCAGACCGACGATCACCATCACACTGATCAAACCCAGGCTCAAACGGCGCTGGATTGACCTCATGAAGCTTGCCCGCCAAACAGATAGCCCTGACCGCGACGGGTTTCAATCACGCTTTTACCGAGCTTGCGCCGCAGGTGATTGACATGCACTTCTAGGACGTTGGAGTCACGCTCGGTTTCGCCGTCGTAGAGGTGTTCGGCGAGGTGGCTTTTCGAGAGGATCTGTTCGGGGTGCAGCATGAAATAGCGCAGCAGGCGAAATTCTGCAGCGGTCAACTGGATGTCGGCGCCGTCGCGAACCACGCACTGACGGCCTTCGTCCAGATGCAGACCGGCGGCTTGCAGGGTCGGCTGATTGGCCTGGCCCTTGGAGCGGCGCAACAGCGATTGAATGCGCAGGTACAGCTCTTCGGGGTGGAACGGTTTGGTCAGGTAATCATCCGCGCCCGCCTTCAGACCTTCGATGCGCTCGGCCCAGGAATCGCGCGCGGTGAGGATCAGCACCGGAATCGCCAGCCCGGCCGCGCGCCACTGCGCCAGCACGTCCAGCCCCGGCACGCCGGGCAGGCCAAGATCGAGGATGATCAGGTCATAGGGCTCGCTGCTGCCCTGATACACCGCATCGCGGCCGTCTGCGAGCCAATCCACCGCGTAGCCTTGGCGTTGCAGGCCAGCGAGCAATTCGTCGGCCAGCGGTACGTGGTCTTCCACCAGAAGCAAACGCATCGATCAATCTTCCTTGTCTTTGACTAACTCGCCGGTATCGGCCTTCAAGTGCAGCTCGCGCGCTACGCCTTCGACCGTCAGCAATTCGACTTCGTAAATGTACACGTCGTGTTTTTCTTCCAGCTCGACTTCCAGCAGTTTGGCGCCGGGGTAGCGGTCCATGGCCTGCTGCAGCACTTGCTCCAGCGGCAGAATCACGCCCTGGCGACGCAGTTCCAGCGCCTCGTCCTGATCAAGATCCCGGGCCATGACAGTGCTGCAGAGCAACACCAGCGCCAGCGCTGTCAGGCGGGTGGCGCGAATATTCAGCTTCATTACGTATCCTGATGATCCCTGAGCACTTCACCATCGACGGCATTCAACTCCAGATCCCACTTCAGCCCTTTGGGGTCACGCAGTTCGATCTGGTAAATGAACTTGCCGTACTCTTCCTCCAGCTCGGTTTCGGTGATTTCCGAACCGGGGTGTTTTTCCAGCGCGATGGCGTTGAGCTTCTCGAAGGAGACGATAGTACCAGCGTCGCGCAAACGAAGCGCTTCGTCAGGCCCGAGATCGCGCGCCAGCGCAGTGTTGGCGCCAAGGCCGAGGATCGAGGCAGTGGTCAGGGCAGTCAGGGTTTTCATGGGTGTCTCCGAATTCTTGTATGTTGCTTACGGTGGGCACCATAGCGGGGTCAACTTAACTGAAACTGAATGGCCATCATTGTGCCCCTCAGTCCGATCGTTCCCACGCGCAGCAAAGGAATGCCTCAAGGGACGCTCCGCGTTCCAATGGGACGCAGAGCGTCCCCGGCTGCATTCCCACGCAGAGCGTGGGAACGATCTGTACGCCGTCGTCGCGGGCCCTCCCACAGGATTCGGCGGTGTGCTTATAATTCGCAGCTTGCTAACGATCGAGACCGGTATGACCGCCATCCACATCAAGTTCCCTGCCCTTACGCTCAAGGCCGGCCCGCGGGCCATGGCGCGGATTCGTGCGCAGGGGCTGCACGCCGCTGACGTCGGCACCCTGCCCGGCGCGGCCGGTGGGCCGAAGGCGCTGGGGATTCAGGGGCTCGATCTGGCGTTGTTCGGCGAGTGGTTGCCGAGTGCGCCGCGCGAGCGTTCGCTGATCGGTGCATCGGTGGGTTCCTGGCGCTTCGCCAGTGCCTGCCTGCCGGACGCCGCCGAGGGCATTCGCCGCCTCGGTCAGCTGTACGCCGAGCAGAATTTCAACAAAGGCGTGACCATGGCCGAGATCAGTCAGAGCTCGCAGCGCATGCTCAACGACCTGCTCGACGGCCGCGATGCGAGCATCCTGGAAAACCCCGATTACCGTCTGAACATCATGGTGGTGAAAAGCCAGGGACGCCTCGCCGAAGACCATCGCGGGCGCCTTGGTCTGGCGCTGGGTTCAGTGATCGCCGACAACCTGCGCGGTCGTGCACGGTTGTCGCGGCACTTCGAACGGCTGATCATCCACGATCCGCGCCTGGCCCCGCCGCTCGATGCCTTGACCGATTTCCCCTCGCGCTTCGTTGCACTCAATACCGGCAATCTGCGTCAGGCCCTGCTCGCTTCCGGGTCGATTCCGATGGTCATGGAAGGCGTGCGCGACTTGCCCGGCGCCGGCGCGGGGACGTTCCGCGACGGGGGCCTGCTCGACTATCACCTTGACCTGCCCTACAGCGGCGACGGCATCGTGCTCTATCCGCACTTCACCGATCGGGTGATTCCCGGCTGGTTCGACAAGACCCTGCCATGGCGCCGCGCTTCGGTGCAGCGTTTGCAGGACGTGGTGCTGGTCGCGCCGTCGAAGGAATATCTGGCGCGTCTGCCCTACGGCAAACTGCCCGATCGGAACGACTTCAAACGCTTCATGGGCGATGCGCCGAACCGGCAGAAATACTGGCATGCGGCGATGGACGAAAGCCGCCGACTGGGCGACGAATTTCTCGAACTGACGGCCAACGGTCGCCTCGCCGACCGGTTGCTGACCCTTTAGTCAGCACGGTCAAAGACAAGCTGATAAACTCGCCGCCTGCCCGAATCGCTGCGGCGAACGCCATCTGAACAGAGCCGAAATTACCGTGGAAATCTTCAAAGATTCCACGGTAGCCTCCCGCCTAAAACCCCTCCGTTTCATAAACCCCCGCGTAACCGCTGATACATAAGCCGATCGAGTACCAAGCTGTACCGTGCGATACCTTCCCAGTGACAAAGACTTAGTACATCATCCAGTACATTGAGATCAGAAAGCAGAGGATGTACTAGTGGCAATCTCGGACACTGCGGCCAGGCAGGCCAAGCCGAAGGACAAGGCATACACGATCGCCGACTCCCTTGGGCTTTCCCTCTATATAGCCACCAGCGGCATAAAAAGCTGGCACTTTCGATTCACTTGGCTTGGTAAACAGGCGCGGATTTCATTCGGGACTTACCCGGATACAGGCCTAAAGGAAGCGCGCGCGCGTCGAGACGCCGCACGGGAAGACATTGCCAGCGGGATTGACCCGCGCAATTCGAGAAGGGAGAAAAAGGCCGAGATGATCGAGGCCGGGGGCCGTACCTTTCGTCGTGTTTACGACGAGTGGCTGGCATTCAGGAAGGGGAGCATTTCGCCTGGGACATACCGAATCATCAGCAACTTGATGGAACTGGATGTACTGCCAGCTTTTGGCACGCGGCAAATCGACTCTATCAAGCGAGCCGATGTCATCAGCTTGATTCGGAAGATTGAGAAACGCGGCTCGGTAGCCACCGCCGTCAAGGTGCGTCAGCGAACAGGCCAGGTTTTCAGCTATGCCATTGCAATTGGCTTGATCGACGTAAACCCTACCGCAGAGATGCACGCAGTCACTGAGCGCATGGGCCAGCACAAGCCTCACCCCTTCCTGCCTTTCAGCGAAATGCCGAAAACGATAGCGGCTGTTCAAGAATCATCTTCAGGCCAGCAGCTTCGAGCGGCATTCATGTTGATGATCTACACCGCGTCCCGCCCGGGAGAGGTACGTCGCGCTGAATGGTCGGAGATCGATCTCGATACTGCCGTATGGACAACCCCCGCCGCCAAGATGAAAATGCGCAGAGACCACTCGGTGCCTCTGCCTACTCAAGCGGTTGATCTTTTAAAAGCAATGCTGCCGATCACGGGCCACCTTCGTTACGTTTTCGTCAATCGCAGTGACTCGACGATGCCGATCGGCACCAACTATGCAAACAACGTTCTGGACGCCTGCGGCCTGACCGGAAAGCAGTCTCCACACGGTTTCCGCCATCTCTTTTCAACCGAGATGAACGGGAGGGGCTATAACCGAGACTGGATCGAGCGTCAGCTTGCGCACGCAGACAGCAGCTTCATCCGCGACGTTTACAACCACGCTTCCTATCTCGAGCAGCGACGGGCAATGATGCAGGAGTGGGCTGATCTGGTGACGACCGAGCGAGCTTAAGCGGATTGCCCGTGGTCGCGAATACTGTGAGTGACCACGCCCCACACTTCAAACGTGTCGCCTTCGAGAATGTGTCGATCCGGGTAGCCACTGCTGGCCGACCTCAGGACAGGCCGGCCATGCACGTAGATGAGGAACTTCACTGCTGGTTCCTGGTTGATTACGCCTATGACCATGTTACCGGCAACCGCCTCTCGTCCTTTGTCCACCACCAGCAAATCGCCGCTGAAAACGCCGGCGCCTTTCATGCTGTCGCCCTCGCACATCACCAGGTAAGTACCGGGGGCTCGAATGTTCAGTAATTGATCGAGGGAAATTTCGAGATGGTCGGGGGCGTTCATGGTCGGCTCAGGGCTGTATGGGCAGACAGCATTCTATGCTGATACGCCTTCTATGTAAGAGCTGCTCGTCCGCATTTGATCAAGGAACATCCTTGAAGAAGATGTGGTGACCGAGCCGGAGTGTCTGCTTGGCCTTTGCCGCCCATGCCGGCGCCTTGATGCTGGTAGCGTAGTAGTGGGTGGCGCCGCCGGTGGGATCCGGCACCTTGCCGTCGATCACTTGGTCAGCCGCTACCCGGCACTGCGCCAGCTCGCGGAAAGGGATCTGCTTCACGCCGATCAGGAACTGATAATTCGGGTCGGTCTTGTTCCAGCAGCTGAACTGGTACGGTTTCTGGCAGACGCCGGCGTAGCCTTCACCCCACCACGACTTTTCCTTTCCATCGAACACGCGGTTGCGGATTGTCCAAGCCACTGCGATCTGCCCCGCCGTTCCTTCGCCGCGAGCCTCGCCCCAGATTGTGCGGGCGAGGATGTCGCGGTCTTTTTCGGTTACAGGCATCACTTTTCTCCAGGCAAAAAAATCCCGCTCGACGGCGGGTTTCGGTGTTCGATGCGGCTCAGGCTGCGTCGGGGCCGCTAAGCAAAGGCGCGGCGATGATTTCCGGGATCGGTGGTTCGGCTGGCCATACCGGCGCTTGATACCAGGTAGGCTGAACGGTCACCTTGCCCAGCGCGAACTTATAGGTTTTCCACGCTTTGAGCGTGACCAGCAACGCGGCCTGCTCTGCCTCATCCTCAGCCGTCGCCTCTCCCACTTCGATACCGAATCCGATCGTGTCGATTCGATCCTGAATGCGGGCAATTTGCGACACCGCTGCACTGTTGCGAGCGGCGAGCTCAGCTTTTGCCCGCGCCAGCGCTTCGGCAGCCTGAACAGCATCCTTCATCGCCTTGGTGATCAATTTGCTCCAATCGATATTCACTTGGCTGCCTCCGTGGGTTGCTCTGGATCCGCCAGTGGTTGCGGCAAACTCACCACACCCTCAGGAACATTCAGTAAAGGTTCCGGGTACGCCTGCTCTGGACTGAAATTGATGGGTAGCGGAAGGAAGATAGTGATCTCAAGCTCCCCGCTCTTTCGATCAACCTGTCCCGCGAACCAGGATGAGCTGATCGCCGTGGCAGGCAAGGTATCGCCCTCTTGAATGGGGGAAAAATCGAAGGTCTCGCCGTTTACCACAAGCGCGTCACCGATGCGGACAACGCTCAGTTCGGCGTCACTACGGATGGGTTGCAGATCAATCCTCATCAGAACCATCTCCCAATCGAAAAAATATTGAATGCCACGCCCGAAGTAACAGTCGACGATGCCGGGGAGGCGAGAAACAGACTGAACGTGTTGCCGTTGGTGGCTTCTGCCAGGGGGCACCATGCTGCACGTCCCGCTGCAGAAGGGTCTCGCACTTGAACAAAAAGCAGCGGTGCGGCGGAAAACAATGCGGGCATATTGCCAACGATCGGTCCGGCAAAGCGGTTCGCTGTCACGGCAGTCCAGCCGGGGGTTAGGCTGAGAGTTTGCGCAGTGATCATCAGACCTGACGCAAACTTCACCCATGATCCGGCGCTGCTCGAGCCGGATTCAAAAATTGCACCAGTAGGAACGCCGGCGTTTTGTGAGACCGTGCCAAGCACTGCCGCTACAGCAGCAGTTCCCAGGCCGAGCCCGGTGCGAGCGTCAGGAACATTCTTACCGCCGGTTCCGCCTTGGGCCACAGAAAGCGCTGTGGTCAGAGCCGACAGGGAGTTGATGTCGCTGTTGGCGCCCGATTTGGCCGCGCCAAGGGTTGATCGCGCAGCGCTCGCATCGGCAGCACTCAACAATCCCTCAATGAAAATTGAAAGATCGTCGATTCCGGTACCACCCTTGCTGGCCGGCAAAATGTCGTAGTTGCCAGTGGTGCCGAGCGCCGCCAGCTTTTCCCCGTAGCTGTTGAGAATGGCGCGCACCTGGTCAGACAGATCTTTCTGATAACCCTGCACCGGCATGATCGAGTAAAAACCGCCAGCCACTGTCGGGCCTTCGTAGTTCGGAGAGATCGACAATGCGGTGTTGCTGGCGATGTTGGTCACCTCATACCAGCGACCGTCCGGCCCGCGAAAACCATCACCGACCCGGCTGTTGGCAATGAAAGCAGTGCCTGTGCCGATCACGGCATTAGAATTTTGGGTGACAGAGACCGTTCCCGTCTTGTACCAGGGCATTGTGTATCTCCAAAAATGAAAGGGTCAGGCCAGCAATTTGGCGCAGAGGAATGGGCGATGGCCCTGATTGGTCCAGGCGGTGAATGCGAGGCTGTACATCATGATTCGCCCGTTGGCGTAGTCGACGCCGAGCGCGCAACTGCCTCCCGAACCTTCGCTATGACAGCTCATGGTGAAAGGGTTGAGAGAAACATACTCGCCAGCTCCAAGCGCTTTATTGATCGCCCAGATATAGCGACGGCCCACGCTCAGCTGCTCTGTCCCGATGTATGTCCAGTCCCCTGCTGCAAAGGTCACGATGACCGCCGGGGCTCCGCTGTCGTAGCAAAGCGCGCCGCTTGGGTCCCATAGGCGAAGCCCATATGCAGCAGTGCCCATAGAAGTCCAAGCTGCTACGAAGTACTGCCCGCTCAACGATTCGTTGACCTTGGAGGCGTTCATTGAAAACCCCGTCCAATTGCCCGGGCCTCCGGTGAACCAGACTGTATATGGAACCTGAATTACTCCCGTCTGATCAGGCCGTATGAAAACAAGCGGCGGATCTTGGCTCGTTATTGCTCGGGAGAACGTTGCCGTGGCATTGGCCGTCCCTGAGTATGATCCTCGCGTCAGCATGCAAAGCCGTGGAGCCTCCGAGTCGATTTGCACGAAAGCATTGTCATTAATGCTCTGGAATCCATAGCTCATGTCGAATACCTGATCGCGTACGCCTTTGCGACGACCCGCGATTGAATCGTACCGGCACTGGAAGACGGGTTTTTGGGCAGAACAACAACCTGCCCAGCTGACGTCGTAACGAATGGGTATGATTTCTGGTTCGCAGCGCCGTCTCCTTCGGCAGGCTGCACGTCCTGTGCTCTCGTCGGGATGATCATGAATACGCAAGTAGCAGGATTGAAGCCAGGGATGTTCAGTGTGTAACTGGGCACAGTCCCGCTGAAGTCAATCACGCCCTGCCAGATCACCTGATAGGTGAAGCTGTTGGTGTCCATAGCGAGCTGACCGCTCTCGTTAAAGACACGCAGTCCAAATAGCGCCATTGATTACCCCAGATAGCCGAGACGAACACGCAGCACGTTGTTGGCGTCGTAGACCGAGACGTTCAGTGAGTTGATCACCAGACGACCTTGCCCTGGAACGATGCCGTTTATTTCAAGCGTGCCGTCTTTGTTCAGGATCCAGCCTTGCTGGCCGGGGATGTAGTTGGTGGAGCTGATGTAGCTGCCGATCTTGGCGTTGGTGATCGTTCCGTCTTGAATGAACGCCGAATTCATGAACACCTGACCACCCTGCACTGCAAACGGAACCGCGATGGCACCGCCGGCAATGGTGTTGACGATGGCGAAGCGGTCTGCGCTCACCAGGAACTGGCTCTGCAACCCGGCTGGTCCGTTTTCAATTCCAAGACCAACACCGGCGGCGATGTACTGCCCTGTCCCAGAGTTGTATTGCATTTTTACCGACCAGCTCGCAGTGACCTTCCCGTTCACGTCATTAATGATCGACGTGTTCTGCTGAATCGCCGTCTGCTGGTTTCCAACGGTGGTGCTGAGCTGAACCAATTGTTGAGCAGTCGCTTGCTGGTTCGTTGCGACGACCTCCTCAAGGAGAGTGACGTTCGCCGAGTTTTCCGATACCTCCGCGGTCAGTTCTGTCTGGCGGCGCGCCATCGCCTCGGTCTCAGAGGCACGAACCTTCGATTCGGAAGCGACCGCCGCGGTGCTGGTGTAGCTCTTGATCGCGTCCGCGAGATCACCAGCACCATCATCGTCTCGGTAGGAGGCGCGGAGGGCTTCGAACGCTGTGGCTTGAGCGGTGACCACGCCGTCGAGTTCGGAGATCTCCGTGGTGTTGGTCGCTACCTGCTGCGCGAGACCATTCGCCGTCTCCACTGTCTGCCCAACGTCGAGCCAGTACAGCGGGTTCGGTGGTGGGGTATCGACGGGTACCGGGCCGGTTGCCTGGTATATCCGCTTGCCCTGCACCACCAGGTCGTACTCGTCATAGGTGGCATCGGGGTTGTACCCTTTCAGGCCGTCGAGCGCGTCGATCTGCGCCTGCAAGCCAGGAATCTTCTCGATTTCTGCCAGCAGATCCTCGCCGAGTTCCGTCTCGGTGATTTGTCCGGCGATCATTTCCAGAATGGCAGCGGCATCCGAACTGGATTGCCCCTGCACACCAAGCCCGACCGGATACCACGGACCGATGTTGCCGATCTTGTCGACGATGCGCCCCCAGAAATAGAAGGTCACGCCGGCGCGCAGGCCTAGCATGGAGAAATCACTCTGCGGATAGGCCAGGTCTGTCAGCTTGGTTGCGGCATCCAGTTCGGTCGTCGGCCCGTACCAGATCTCCGTGCGCTGGCTGTCCTCGGCGCCAGCAGGGAAACCCCACTTGAGGTAAATGCCGAACAGCAACGGTGTTGCGGTAAGGAACGCCAGCGCCGGCGGCAGCCCCTGCTTACCGGTGAGGTTGGTCAGGATCGAGTTGCGCCACGGCGACGTGATATCGAACGCGCTCACCGCACGCACCCGGGCCACGTAGGCGCCGGCGTAGATGCCAACCACATCAACGTTGGTCATGCCGGTGCGCTGCAGCTTGATCCAGTTGCCGCTGTCCTTGCGCCATTCAACGTCGTAGCCGACAGCGCCATCCACGGCCGGCCAAGTGATCGTCATGGTGGCCACGGCCAGACCCTGCACCACCGATGAGGTCGACGAAAGCGTAACGCTCGCCGGCGCCGGAACGACGGTGATCGGGATCACGCTGATCGGACGTTCTTCCAGGCGTGCACCGGTGTCGATGAAAGCGAACTTGCTCGGCTCGAACTGGAGCGCGCTGATTTCGTAGTCGCCCTCGGTGGTGCGTTTGGTGCGCAGCACGCGATAGAGCGGGATCGCCAGATCATCGGCATCGAGCGCCCATTGCAACTGCACCACCGGCGGCTCGCTGTACGCGACCGTGACGGTTACGGCGTGGCCGTTGACGCTTTGCACGGTGCGACCTTCGGCACGGCCACCCGGCAGGTTGATGATCAGCCGGTCGCCGGCCTTGGCCTGGGTGTCGCGATCGAGGGTAATCACCCGCCCCGCCACCGCCGAGATCCGGCCGCCCACTTCCCGGCCAGCCAGCAGCGAATCCGCCACCGGGATGATATGGCCCGGCAACGGGATCACGCCCTCCATGCCGGTCTTGAACGAGACGGTGCGGTCTTGGTTGTTGCTGAGGATCGCCCACTTGCCACGGCGCTGGGCCTCAGACGCGCGGGTGCAGCCAATGGCGCTGAGCTCGGTCGGCCGGTCGCCGTAGCGGCGTTGAAGATCGAGGTCGGCGAACGGAATGACGTCGGTGTCGTAGTTGTTCGCCGGGTTGTCGTAGCTGACCAGCGCCCGGGTGTAACGGGTCTTCGCCGAGGCACTGCCATAGGAGAACTTGCCGTCGATGACATTGGACCGAGTGAACACGTAGTCGAAGTCCTGCGCACGCGGCATGTCCGCCTGCATGACCAGTTGGCCCTGAGCCCAGTACGTCATGCCCCGGTAAATCGCCGAGATGTCGCGCAGCAGCGACCAGGCATCGGCCTTGCCCTGCAGATTCATGTCGCAGAGGAAGCGCGGCTCCTGGCCGCCGAGCCCGTTCGGCACCAGCTGGTCGCAGTATTGAGCGATGCGGTACAGCTCCCACTTATCGACCATGAACGGCTTGATGCGCTTGCCCAGGCCGAACCTGTCTTCGGTGCAGATGCCGTAGGTGATCCACGCCGGGTTATTGGTCCAGGCCGACTTCATCGAGCCGTCCCACGTCCCGGTGTAGGTGCGGGCGATCGGGTCGTAATTGCTCGGCACCATCCAGCGCCGGGCCTTGCACTTCACGGTTACGGCCGGGATGTTGGTGAATTGCTCGGCGTCGAACTCAATGTATAGCAGCGCAGTGTTCGGATAGCGCAGCTTGGCGTCGATCACTTCGGTATAACCGGCCACCAGCATGGTGTCGGCGATCTTGTTGGTGTTCTGGTTTGGCGTCAGCCGGCGCACGCGGATCTGCCAGCCGGTGGTGGCGTCCGGCAAATCGATGCGACGGGAGCGCTCGTAGCGCGTGGTGGTCTTGCCGTCGACTGCGTCCACCAGCACCTGCTGATAGGCGCCGCCGTCGGTGGCCACGTCGATCGCGTATTCGATGCGGTAGCCACCGACGTTGCCTTGGTCATCAGACCGTTGCAGCGCCGGCCAGGCCAAACGCATGCGCACGGCGGAAAGCTGGGTGTTGGTGATCGAGCGCACCCACGGCGAATCGCTGCGCAGCTCAATGTTCAGCGACGTCTCGTTCTCCACGGACGGAATGCCGGGAATGTACGTCTGATCCACCGACCCCGGGCGCCAGTCCCACTTCACATTCGGGAAGTTGTAATTGCCACTGGCATCGCGGATCGGCGTGTTGTCCAGATAGATGTCGTAATCGGTCGGGACGCTGTCGAACTCCCCCTCGCCCACGGCAATCAGCAGCTTGGCCAGGTTGGTCGAGCGCAGACTGTCGCTGGCTTCGGTCGGCGACTTCGGCTTGCTGCTGCCGCCCTTCTCGCCGTGGATATCGATCTGTGCTGCTGCGCCCATGCTTTCCTCCAGGCAAAAAAAACCGCCTCGCGGGCGGTCGGTGTGCTGCTGTCCTGATTACACTTTGTCTTCAGCCAGGATCGAGGCCGAGATGATCATGCCGCCCCAACGACGTTCGCCGATGCAGATCGGTACCGGGTTGCCGCTGGCTGTGGTGTTCTTGGCGCTGCCGAACGCGTAGGACGGGGAGTTCTCGGGGGATGCGCTTTGCTTCAGGCCTGAGGCCTGCGGACTGAGCATTTGGATGACACCGCCGGCAACGAGTGCAATGCCCACCGGGGCCAAAGCCTGAAACCCCGGAATGAACGATGCAGCAATCAGGACTGCGCCGATGATCGTTTGAAGCAGGCCAGCACGCTTGCTGCCGCCAACCACCGGCACGATGCGGATTTCCTGAGCGCCGCCCAGCGCGAAATCCTTCTCAGGTACGTTCTTTCTGTTCCGGAAAATGGCGAAGCGCAGACCGCGCCGCTCCAAGTCTTTGATCGCTGCGTCGAACCCCTCCAGCGTGCACTTCAGCGCCTTGAACGCCTCCCCTACGGAGCGACTGCCCAGTTCGCGGTAGTGAACTCGGCCGAACAGTTTAATCAGCGGACCCGATAGAAGAATGGTCGTCATCATTGGCCGGCAATGTGCAGTTGCTGTCACGGTTTCCTCCAGACATAAAAAAACCGCCTTTCGGCGGCTGTTTTTTTGGGTGTTCAAAGGCAATCTTTTATCGCCTGCTTCATGTCTCCGCGGCCATAGCCCGGCGACCATGCCATGCGCTGATACAGCGTTACGGTACTGCCCTTCGGTGCTTTGCGTATATCCAGCAGCTCGTCGGTCATATTGTTGCTCGCGACCAACAATCTGTATCCGTTTTCTGTCTCGGACATTGAGGCATCGCTTCTGGCGTCCTGCCATTTCGGAAAGACGCAAAGCGCGTAGCGCTTCGGGTCTTTCGCTGTGGCTGCCTTGAAGCTTGGATCATTTTTTTGCAGTTCGCCCGGTGATACGCATCCAGCAAGCAGGGCAAGTGCCAATGCCCCTACGATAATTCTCATGGCTCACTCCTTTGGAAGATTGGCCAAGATATCACCGCGCGCCCTTGTGACGCAGCACCAGTCGCGTGCGGTCGAGCCACGGCCCGCCGAAGACAATGACCTCTGACGGTCTGCCGTACAGGTGGTGCAGCAGGAACGGACCCAGCCCGAACGTCGCCGCATCCTCACCCGGCAGCGCCGGATCACTGCCGAGGAATATCCCGGCGTGGTTCGGGTAAACGGTGCGCCCCACTTCCATCACGATCATGTCGCCGCGCTGCGGCTGGTCGACCCGGTAGAAGCCGGCAGCCTCGTAGTTCGCTTCGTACAGGCTGATGCTGTCCTTGCTCTCCCACCAACCATCGGCGCGCTTGAAGGCTTCGAACTCCAGCCCCCACTCGCGCTTGTACCAGTCGGCGCAGACCTGCCAGCAATCCCAAGCCCCGTGGACGAATGGACGTTTCAGCAGCGGCACTTCGCCGTTCGGCACGATGGTGCGCAGATCACCTTCCGGCCAGCTCAGGATGTGCCAGGGCATCGCCGTTGCTTCGCATATGGCAAGGTCACGCGACGACGGCCTGCTGGTGGCATCCGGATGCGAATGAATTATGCCGATTACTTCGCCTTCGTCTTCGGCCGCGGCGTACTGCTCCGGATCGATCCGGAACTCTTCGTTCGGCTCAGTCGAAACGTTGATGCAAGGAAAGTATTGCTGCTTGCGCCCGATCGCCAGCAGCAGCCCGCAGCTCTCTTTCGGGTATTCGGCCGCCGCGTGCGCCTGGATTGCATTCAAGATGTGCTTTCGCATTTCAGCTCCGTGCGATCAGGGAAACGGCCGGGAAGCCACCGAACGGCAGCGGGTTGCCCTCACCGAAGCGCGGAATGCAGCCCTTGCCCAGCGTGGCGTCGCATTCGTCCAGTTCTGGGTTGTCGGTGATGACGCCGTCCTTCGTGACGTACGGGCCGGTGTAGCCGCAGTTCGGCCCGCGATAGCCGCCGGTGAGACACCAGTGGCAAAGCGTCGTAGCCTGCCGGCCGATTGACTCATAGCCGACGTCACCCGGGCTGGCCAGCTCCCAACTGACCGTCTCGCCGTCCTCGTTCGTCTTCTGGTCGATGTACCAGACCTCGATCGTCTCTTGGGTTGGGTCAGCTGTTGGGTTGCCTGCCGGAAAGTTCGCCGCATCGAGGTAGCTGCCGAGCGTGTGCCGCATCGTCAGCTTGAACTCGAGCAAGTCCTCGAATGCCAGACAGAGGGCCGTGATGCGCCCGTTGATGTTGCCCACTGACAGAGTGGGGCGAACCGCAGTGCCGTCGCCGTTCGCCTCAATACCATCGATCTGCATCGGCCAGGCGCTGTACTCGTTGCCCTGCCAATAGATCGCCTTCGCCGGCAACTGGTCGGCATCAGCACCGGCGGCGATCAGTTCGGCCGCCGTGTGCGGTATCGCGTGCCCATGGAAGCGCAAAACGTCCGCGCCATAGTCAGTGCCGTCCAATTCAAAGAGCAGCACTTCGCTGCCAGGCTCAATCACCTGGATGTCACTGATCAGCGGCATGGTTGCCCCTTATGGATGGAATGCCCGCTCGAACGTGGCGGTGAGTTTGAAAACGCCGCCGCCCACCGGAGTGGGCACGGGGTTCTTGCAGGTGAACAGGCCAAGCTGGCCCAAGGGAGTCGTCCAAAGGAAGGCTTTCGCGCCGGCATGCCGATCGAGGAACGCCATGATCTCCAGTACCTTGGCTTGAGGGCCGCTGTAGGTGATCGGGTACGCGTCTTCCTTGTTGTTCGGACCGTCGCCTACTTCCTGTTTGTAGCCGTCGCCGAACTGCGCGGTGCGCACTCGATACAAGATCTCGGGCGCGTCACCGTGCTGGGTTGGCCAGTTGAATGTCTCGATGGCCATCAGCCCCTCCCGTTCGTGAGTTTCCAGATTGAGCCGCCGGGTTGCAGCGCTCGGGCGATCGCGGTTTCAGCTTCTGCTTTCGCCGCCTGCTGAATGCCTTTGCCAAGCTGCGTCGTGTCTTCTGCGCTTGCCGCGCCGCCAGCGCCTTGGGTTTGCACCGACACCGCGACAGGGAAGTTGTAAACGTTTCCGCCACCACTTCCGCCGCCGCTGATTGCGCGCACGCCCAGTTGGCCGCCGGCCGTGCGGGTCAGTGGCATGATTGCCTCTGGCCCCGCCTCGCCCATGACGCCCGCCTGCCCGCCTGCCATCCCGAACGCTGTTGGCTTGCTCACGATGGAGTTGGTAAACGCTGCACCATTGGCGAACATCTGAACGCCGCCAGACCACGCGCCACCATTTGCTTGGACGCTGCCCGGCGTGAAGCCAGACAGGTCACCGCTGTAGCCGGCCGCAGTAGAGCCCGCTGACGTAGCCGCGCCGCCACCGAAGTAGCTCGCGCCAGCGCCGACCAAACTGCTCAGCAACGCCGAACTGGCCTGACGGGTCGCGATCCGCGCCATGTCCGCCAGAATCGACTTAGTGAAGTCAGCAAACGACAGCTTCCCGGTCATGGCGAAGTTGACGACTGCGTCTTCCATCGAGCTGAAGGCATTGCTGAACAGGTCGCGAGTCTGGCCGGCGATGTTACGCGCGCTCTCCAGATAGTTGCTGAACGCCGAGGTTGCCCCGTTGCGCCAATCGCTTTGCGCGGCCGACATCTGCTCGTAGTTGCTGAGCACTGTTTCGCTCAGGTCCATCTCGCTTCTGTTGATCGCGTCGAGCTTTGCCTGGTACTCCTCGGCGCTCATGTTGCGCGCCTTGTCGGCCCGGTCGCGCGCCAGATCCAGACGCTGCTGGTTGGCTCGATCGGCAACGCCGTTCAGTTCGCCATTGATGGCGTTCTCCCGGTCGCCACGGCCAACGCCATCCGCTGCACGGCCGCCAGCGCGCCGCAGGGCGACGCTCTGCTGGTCGAGGGCATCGGTGTAGACCTTGATCGCCTGCGCCTGCTTGGCGAGCCGGCCCTGCTCGTTCGTCGCGATGACTTCGAGCTCACTGTCGGCTTCCTTCTGGGCCTTGACCATATTGGCCCTGGCATCGGCGATCTTCTGGTCGAGCTGGATACGCTGCGCAGCAGAGGTGCTGGCCTTGCCCTTCGCGGCCTCCAGCGAACTGATTTCAGCCTGATACGCGGCGGTTACCTCGTCTCGCTCGTTGCCGATCAGCGACTGGCGCTTGAGCAGATAGTCCTCCTGCGTGACCAGCCCAGCTTTCTGCGCGGCTTCCAGCTCCTTCTGGGCGTTTTTATATTCACCGAGGATCAGCGAGAGCTGATTTTTCGAGTCGTTGAACTCGGTCAGGTTTACCGCTGAGGTCGCGGCTTTCGGATCCTTGTTCTTGTCGCGGATGTTCTGGATCGTCTTCGAGACAACCGCTTCCTGCACCAGCGGATCGTTCGGGTTCGCCTTGCGCAGCGCTTCGACGTCGCGCTTGTACTCCTTAATCAGCTTGTTGCGCTTTTCCTCGTTGGTGAGGTTCGAGTCACTGATGGATTTCAGCCTGATCGCAGCGTCAATCCCGCCTCGCTCGATGGCTACCCGGTCGCCAATGAACTTCGTACGGGACTTTTCCGCGTCGATCTGTAATTCGAGGAACGCCAGCTCTCCGCGATCCTTTGCGACATCCCGCGTTTCCAGCCCCAGAGCAGCAGCGCGCCCGCCTCGCCCCTGATTCGTCTGGAGTCTTTGGCGGATGACCTCAGCCTGCTGCTCCAAGGTTTGAATCCGGCCAATTTCTTTCGCGGCATCCAGCGCGCCAGAGGCTGCTTGCTTGATTTTGTTCCAGGCGCTCTCGATCAGGCCGAGGTTCTGAGTGACCTGCCCGGTGCGCTCTTCAATGGTATTGGCGTATGTGTCGGTGAGCAGCTTCGCCGCCCCAATTGTGTCGCCCTGCTCTTTCAGCGCCACGATCTGCGAGTAGACCGAGGCAGTGAGGAAGTTGTACTGGTCGTTCAACTCCTTGGCAGCAGAGACGGGGTCCTTGGCAATCTTCGCGAACTCGGCAATCGTCTCGTCGATAGACTTGCCGGTGGCCTTTTCCATCTGCAGAGCGGCTTCGGTGATCTCTTCGAAACTGCCGCTTGCGATCTTGCCGTTGCCCGCGAGCTTGGCCAGCACCTCGGCAGCAGCGCCAGTGGTGCCGACCGTTGCGCTCACCTGCTGCGCCATCGACGCCAGCTGAGTAGCGCTCGTGCCGGCAGAGTTGCCGGTGAAGATGATTGCCTTGTTGTACTCGTCGGCCTCTTGGCTGCCTTTGTAATAGGCCAGTGTCAGCGCACCAACAGCCGCCGCAGCCACAGTAAACGGGTTGATCAGGCCGAGGACGTAACCGCCCAGTGCTTTCGCAGCTGGGCCGATGCCGCCGAACATATCTTTGAGCTGTCCGCCCTGCTGGAGCAGCACAGTCAGCGGAGCCTGGCCACCTTGCAGCGATACCGCGATATCGGTGAACTGTGCAGGCACGCCACGAAGTGCAGCGGCCGTCTGTTTGGCGGTGTTGCCAGTGCGGGTCAGGCTGTCATCAAAACGGGACAGATTCGCTCGAGACTGGTCGATCTTTGACTGGTATTCGCTGAAGGTCGACGCATCAAGCGCGCCGAGTTTCTTCTGCTTGGCCAGCTTGTTCTCAAGTTCGTCCAGCCTGCCGAGCGCCTTAACTGTCGGGTCGATCTCGCCGAGCAGATCGCTCAGCTCGTCCTTCTGCTTCTTGATCGAAGCTGTTGCCTTGTCGGCGCCTTTGGAGACGCCTTCCGCCGCCTTTTCGGCCCGCGCACCCGCCGCAGTCAGCTTGTCGAGGTCGGAGCTCGCCTGCGCAGCATCGGTCGAATCGACCTTGATGCCGAGTTCAGCAATAGAAGTCATGCGGGCTCCGTTATTTCGATTCGCTCATCACGAGCATGGCTTCTGCTTCCATGACACGAATGTCCTGGAAGACTTCAGGGATTTCGCGCCGCTTCATGCCCAGCATCGAGGCCACCGGCGGCAAGGCGTTGTAGTCCAGCCCGGTAGCCCCGCCCATGCCTACGCGCCACTGCGTGGACATCGCCTCGAACAGCAGAAAGGCCCGCCAGTTGTCTGGCCAGACCTCGTACTCGACGGCGGGAATGTCCGCCAAGGTCAAACCGAAAGCCGCAAGGGCAGCTTCTGATGGGCCTGGCTCATAGATGGCACGGGCGGCGCCGGTCAGTTTCCCAGGCGGGCCGGCTGGTAGGCGGTTTGGTACGCTTCCAGAACGGCCTGAGGCGCACCAATGCAGGTGGTAACCAGCGCAGTCAGAGATTCGTCAGACAGCTTCTCGTCGAAAGCCCAGCTCGCAACGATGTCCTTGAGCTGGCCGACCTGCAGCGCGATTTCAGCGGCGGTCGCTTCCTGCCAAGTCATGTCGTCTTCCTGCACCTTTTTGGCGTGCTCGTCGCGTGCCGCGTTCCACTTATCGAAGTGCGCGGCCAAGGCCAGCCGGTCCATGTACTTGAACTCGAACTCAACACTGACCGGGTCAGCGCCGACGCGCGGGATCGCGACCTTCGCCTTGAAGGTCGGGTTCTGGGAGATCTTGATCTTGGCCATGGATTACACCGCCGCTGCGTAACGAGTTGGACGGGAGGCCAGCGACAGGGTGATCGTGCGGGTCATGATGTTGTTGCGGTCGAGTGTTGGGGTAGCAGTGATGGAAACGTATGCGTTGTAATAAATCACCGAGCCGTTCGGCAGCGTCAAACGCAGAACGCGAGGCGCTCGATCATCGTCGGCCGCTTCAACAGCCACCACGTACGGCAAGCCTGGGTCGTCCGCCACGGTGATACTCATGCTCATCGGCGACTTGGTGGTCGGCAGTTGGCGGTCGTCGGATTCTTCAAGGAAGCCGAAGGTTGTGAATTGCTGCTCGCCGCCCGCACTGGTGCTGCCGGTGATCTGGCTGATTTGAGCCCAGCCACTCGCCGCACGAACCGAACCCGCGCCTGCACCAGCCGTGTACACGACGGTATTGGTGGTGTTGATGCCTTCCAGCTCGAAAGTGCCTACGTCGGATTCGGCTACGCGGGCGACCTTATCGTTCAGGCGCGTCCAACCGGAGTTCACGACGATAACGTCGCCGTCGGTAAGGCCGTGCGCGGCGGCCGTAGCAACCGCCGGATTCGCGTTGCTGATGGCACTTACAGGTTTCAGCGCGCTGAAAGTCGCTGCGATTTCGAGAATGGAGCCGTTGGGAAGAATGGCGCTCATTGAGAATGTTCCTCTGTGCAGAAATGACAAAACCCGCTCAATGGCGGGCTCTGGGTTTGCCCAACGGGCGGATTAGTTGGTGTCGGATCGGTATTGGAACGAGGCCGGCACCGTGAAGGTGTTGCCGTCTGGTATCCCGGGACCCGGCGCAACTGGCGTCATGACCAGCGCCACAAGCCCAGCGCGGGGAATACGCAGATTGAGCGGGAACAGCGCCGCCAGTTCATCAACAATACCGCTCGCCTCGGTGCGGTACTTGCCGGAGGCCGTCACGATGTTGACCTGGAACACGCCAGAGTAGACCCGATGGTCGCCGCTCAGCGTGTTGCTGGCCGTGACCGCCGGCATAGTGAAAGCCCGCAGATACGTCTCGCCCGTCGCTGGCGTGTAAGTTTCGTTCTCGACCACAACCTTGATCGGCTTGGCGCGAGCCTTGGCCCAAGTCAGCAGGCGCGACTCGAAGGCCGCAGCAATGATGTTGTGGCTCATACCTGGTTGTTCCTGATGGCTTCGAGCACGATCTGTTGGAAGCGGGCCTGGGTGATGCGCACCATCCCGCCAGGCGCCTGATCGGAGTGCCCGTACTCCAGCGGGATCGCGTATGGCAGATTGTTCACGATGAAGGCTGTGGTGCCTGCCCGAAACAGGATCGACTCGCCCGCGATGCGCGCCGTCGCCTCTGCGCCCGTTGGGTCAAGCGCGCTGAGCGTGCCAGCAGCCGGCGCATCAATCGTCATCTGCCAGTTGCCACGGAATCGCCCGGTGTCTACCGGCGACATGCGGATCAGCGAGTTGCCGATCTCGATGATGATCTCGCGAAGGCTGGCGTCGACCGCATCCTTGGCCTGCTCTGCGAACTCTGCCAGCTGTAACGCGAAGCTGCCCTGCTGTCCTGCGTACTTGTTCATGAGCGCACCTGCAGTTCGTACAGCAGTGGCGTGCCGGCCGGGTTGATCTCCTTGAAGTTGATCACCGTCCACGTTTTGCCCTGCACGTCCGCCTTGATCTGCGGTTTCGGCTTCCAGTCCATGCCCAGCGCCGCGATCTTGAGTTTCTTGTCGCCGCGCACAATCAGGGTGTCGCTCTGGAATTCAAGGCCGGTGAAGTCGAGCAGGATGCCTTGGGCGGTTTGCTCAATCACCACTTCGCCACCATCGGGATTGTCCGGGTCGTACTCCGCCGGTTGGATGTCTCGAAGCGTTACCGGCTGGCCGTATTGAGTAATCAACCGCAGAGCGGTGGCGGCCATGCGGTCGTAGAACTCACTCATTGGTCAGGCCCTTATGGCGTAAAGCCCGCGCTTCTGGAGGTAGTCGGCAAACTGCGTATGGCTCGGACGATCCGGAGCCGCCGGCAACAGTTTGCCGCTGGTATTGGAGATTGCCGCGTATTCGGTATCCACCGCGCCTTCCACGCGCTCGCGGATGATCGCGCCTTTGCGTGTCTCCGGCGGGTCGATATCGTCTGCGTGGATCTCGCCCGCGAGGGCCATCTGCCCGTACTGGATACGTGCAGGAATGTAGTCGGACGGCTTGTTTTCGCCGTCGATGTTCACGCCACGGCGAGGCCAGGCCAGCGCCTGGTCACCGTTGGCCCGGCATCCTTTCCACTTCATGCCATCCATCGCCAAGGCGGCCCGGCGAAGCAGCGTTTCCTGTGCTGCCTCTTCCGCCGGAATGGTCACGCCGTACCGCGCGGCGTAGCTAACCAGTTCCGCTGCGGTTGAGTAGCTGTCCGCGTCAGGCTTGCCGGTACCGTCCTCGATGATGAGCATTTGTTACTCCTGGGTGGCGGGCTGGGCCTTGAGCAGTTCCAGCAGCTC
Source organism: Pseudomonas sp. NPDC079367 (assembly GCF_044542195.1). Lineage (NCBI taxonomy): Bacteria > Pseudomonadati > Pseudomonadota > Gammaproteobacteria > Pseudomonadales > Pseudomonadaceae > Pseudomonas > Pseudomonas sp. NPDC079367. Next base: position 114,369 of record NZ_JBITTW010000002.1, on the reverse strand, counting down.
AGCCTTGTTGGCAGTGGACGAATACTTAACTTCCTTGGCGTCCAGTTGCTCCTTGATTTCCGGGATGGTCAGGCTATCACGCGGATCGGCGTTCTTCGCGCGTTCGGCAGCGAGATCTGCCAATGCCTGGGCGAGCTGGTCCTGAGTGTCGGTGAGCTCAAGGCGGATAGCCTGCGTCTCGTCTGCGCCGCCGCCATTGTTGCGAGCGCCGCTCTCGTCCGAGCGAGTGCGAGCAGTATCAACCCCGCCGGTTTCGCCTACGGTTTCGGGACCGACGGTGATATTGCCTTCGGTTCCGCCGAAGCCCCAGCGGGCCTTGATGTTCGGGTCGATGTGATTGTCTTTTTGCACGGTCATGGGTTTCTCCTGGATCAGTTCTGCGCGGCGGGCAACTCACCCGCCGCGCGCTCGGTTACGGCGTTGCCGCAGTAACGAGGGAGGTGATGAACGCCATAGGCACCTGCTTGCGAGCGAACTTGCGCTCCCAGTTGGTGGCCAGCGCCAGGTCCGCCCAGTTCGCCGAGATCGGGCGAGTTGTGGTCGGGGTACCGGTGATGGTGGTGCTGGTGAACGAGAAGCCCAGCGGATGCACAACGAAGTTGCGACGAGTCCACAGGGTTTCCGCACCGCCACCGTTACCGCGATCAGGCGTGCGGTCGTACTCCAGGCCGTCTTCGCCTTCCGGCTGCTGCTCGGCGTAGCCGATAGCGCCCGGGCCGAAAATGATCGACAGGTACTTGGCGGTTGGGCCGGTGCCAATCACAGGCAGACCGTCATCCAGAACGACCGGCATGCCTTGGAAGCGACCGAACTCTGGGGTCTGGTCTGCGATCGGCGTGTAATCGATCTGGTTCTGAATGGCCAGTTCGGTGTGAACTGCCGAGTGCATGGCAATCACGCTCAGGCCGCCCAGTTGGCCGGTGTAGTCGCCCATGGTGCCTCGGGCGCGGATCACAGCAGTCGGGCTGATCAAGCCGCCCGCGTCTACGACCATGTCACCGCCATTACTGGCCACGTTGTCGTTGTAGATACCGACCGCAGTGGCGATGGTGCGGCGCTGGGCCACGCGCTGCCAGTACGAGATCAGGCGGCTCGCCACGAACTCCAGCGGATCTTGCTTGGTGATGTTCTTCACCAAGTTCATGCAGTTCCAGCCTTCGTTGAGGTACGCGGCGCGCGCCTGCATGGAAGCGCTGGTGACCGACAGCGGTACCGCGATGTCGGTGTACACGTCGTTCGAGTAGTTCGACTCGATGGACGCATCCAGGTCAACCCACCACGGAATGGTGAAGGTGTTGGACGGGCTGGCCAGCAACTGGGTCATGTCCGAGTTGGTGGTCAGGATGCCCGACTGGAAGAACGCGGTGCGCTCGACGGTGTTGACGCTGATGTAGTCCCGCAGCTCGTCACGGAAGATGACGTCGGAAAGAATGGTTGGCATTGCGATAGGTCCTTTTACGATGCCTCAGCCGCTGCCTTCAGGCGCGCGTGCTCGGCGGGGTTGGTTCGGCGGAGCTCTACGCGCTCCATCCCGGTAAGTTGGTTCCACGTTTTTGCGGCCCCGCCGCCTTTGCCGCCGGCAGCCCCGCCACCAGAAGCCCTGCTTGAAGCGATCAACGGAGCCAGGGAGGCGTCGTTGTAAAGTTGAGTCTTGAACTCTTCCACCGTCAGAGCGGTAGGCCGGCGCTCAGCGTCCAGCACCACGACGGTGGGCTTGCCCTCGCGCAGCTCCATGGAGAGGCGAGGCTCGATGATTTGTTGCAGCACGGCGGCAGAGCCCTGCACGGCCAGCTCTCCGGCCACGCGTGCAGCAGTTGCGCCTACGGTGAGAGCATGAACCTGAGCCTGTAGCGCGCTCAGCGTGCCGTCCTTCTCGGCCAGTGCTGCGGTGTGCTTTTCCTGCCAGCTGCGGTCGAGCGCTTCAGTGTCGCCGGACTTGCGTGCGGCGTCCTCGGCAGCGATTCGCGCCGCCTCTTCAGCTTCGCGCGCCTTCGTCTTGTTGGCTCGAAGCTCAGCCAGCAATTCGTCATTCTTGGCTTTCAAACCCGTGACGTCCTCAGGTGCCGGCAAGCCTTCTACTGCCAGCACGTAGTCTTCGCCTTGCGCCTTGTAGAACGCTTGCATGGATGGTTCGAGCGCGTCATATGCTGCTTTGTCGATTAGGTATTTCATGCTGTCCCCCTGGGACTGGTTTACAGGCTCAGCCTGCGGATCAGATGCCTGCGCGCTCGAAGGCCAAAGGCTCCAAGGCCTTCATCTCAACGAGTGTCAGTGGTTTGAAGTTGCGATCGAGCTGGAGCTCGGAAAAGCGCTTAACGCTGAGCCCGCCGTTGCGGAACAGAGCACCACGGGCCTTGCCAATGGCTTTGTCCTGAAACGATGCGGGCTGCTGCTTGAGCCAGTGGTAGTAATCGAGATCGGCGCTGACTTGCGCTGCACCATCCGCTCCTTTTGAGGCCCTTGTGGCGTCCTTCTCGAACATTTCGCTGAGGCGCGTCAGCAGCACGAAGGTGGTTCGGCAGTTCGGGTGAAACGGTGGCCTTGGCCCCGAATCGACAGGGAATCGGCGCTTATCCAGCGTCCGGCAAATCTGGCTAGTCTTGCTGTCGAGCGTGGCAACCAGCTGTATCTCGGTGACGATGTCGGTGTTGGCCTTCGCCGTCTCCATTCGCGCCTGGCTGGCAACGTGCTGGATGGCAGTGCGCACCACCGTTGAGGCGTTGCGGTCAGTGATAGCAAGAATGCCGTCTGTGTACCCTGCTGCCTTCGTGCCTCGAATGTTCTGCAGGATCTGGAAGTTCGTCTGCCCCTCGAAGAATCCTTGCCGGATTGCGCCGGTGACACGCTCGCGCTCAGCCGTCGTCCAGTCCTTGATGAATGGCTTGAGCAGTTTGCCGCCGTCTCGGATGCTGAGCGGGTTGTTCATCACTGCCGAGCGGATCGCCGTGACAGATGGAATCGCAGCCTCAAGGCTGATGCCGGCGGGTACCGCTTTCGTCAGGCTCGTTGCCTCGAACTGCGCTTCGTAGTTGGCAAGGTCAATCAGATCCAGCGTCAGCTGATCGGTGAAGCGGGTGAATATGCCAAGCAGCAGGCTATCCACCTCGTCGAGCAGCTTCTCCAATCGATTGCGACTAAATCCGGTCAGATCGGACTTCGTCAATCGCTCACGCAGAGAGCGGTCGATCTCCTTGAGGAAGGGGGTGAACTTCTTCACCTCCCCCGCCTTCAGCCTTTCGAGGAAGACAGCGTGCCGAATGGTGGCATCATGGATCGCTTGGTTTGCCGCCATCTGGTTTGTCCTCATCGTCCAGGCCAAGGCCTACTGGATTCGCTTCGAGCTCGCCGCGAATGTCGTCGTCGGTCTTCTCTGGATCGATCACGCCGCGATCGCGCAGGTATTGCCAGAAGTCAGACTCAGGCACGCGCCCGGCCTGCACTGCATTGAACAGGCTGGCCATGATTGCCGCGTCGAGACTCACTTGAGTGAAGTCCTGATTCAGCTTCAGCAGCGCTTCGCCGGCGACATTCTCGAATGCGCACATCCACATCAGGCACTGGCTGTAGGCCTCGCTGACGTTACTCACGGCCAGCGACAGGATGCTGTGCTCTGCCGCGCTGTCGTTGTCAGCCTGGGTTGCGGTCTTAACCGCGCTACCACGCTCAATCAGGCGGGCGCCGAGCGAAACCATGTCCTCTTTCTTGCCGTCCATGGCCTCTTTGACGAGGGTATTCGGCTCAGGCTGGGCGAATCCGCACGATCCATTGACTGGCAGCGTCAGCGGCGCACGCGATCCGACATAGATGCCGTTCTCTTCCAGGTGATCTCGCCACGCCTCATCAAGGCCGGCGATCCAGAACTGGGGCTGACCCGAGAACCAGACCGAGTCCTCGTAGTCCGCGCTGTTGTGGTAATGCCCGATGTTGATCTCGGCCATGTCGTACAGCGGAGAGTCATCAATCGACGAATCGTTGTTCTCGCTGCCGACGAACATGAAGGGGATCAGGCGCCAAGGCTTGCCCGTGCCATCTAGAGGCGTGTGCGCGTCAGTTGCCGCCCAGCTCCCGCCCTCAGTCGTCCACAGTTCCTGCTCGTACACGCCAGAGTCATTCAGGCGCAGCACGCGATATTGATCTTTGCTCTCAACCCCGAAGCCGTCATCCGTGTCCTTGTCGACCACTTCCTTCAGCACAACCAGGCTCAGCAGGTGCTGCCCGCCGACCTTGCGTGTCTTCCAGTTGATGATGCACTCAGCGTTGTAGCTGGCGATGGTTGGGCGGATGCCCATTGCCGCGCTGTCCGCCTTGCTGGTCGCTCCTGGCTCAACGCTTGGATAGTCCACCAGCAGCCCGTGGCGGCCGACTTCGAGAATGTGCCCGATGACCGATTGAGACTGCTGGTAAATGCTGATGCCCTGGCCATCGACGTCCTTGGCGACGTATTCAAGTGCGGCTGGGACGGTGAGCGTTGGCCAGGTGCGAAACACTGCCCCCACCAGACTGTTCTTCGTGCGCCCAGTAGCGTTGTAGAACACGGCGCGCATCAGATACGTGGCGAACCGCGCCTTGTTCTCGTCGCTCTCATCGTGAGGGTTTGGCCGAGGCAGGTAGTGATCCCCGCGAGCCTTTACAGTCTCGGAGCCCTTGCACACGTCGCGCACCAGCCGCCAACGGGACTGTGCCGCGTCGTACTCCGGGCGGGTGTAAGTGACGTCTGCCATTAGCGTGCGAATCCCATTTTGATTGATTTGACCGGCTTCCTTGCGCTCTTGGCGACAGCGAAGTACCGGAATGCATCGGACGGGTGAGACGCCCAGTCATGAAGCGGCTTGTCTTTCCAGCAGCCCTTCTTGTCGTCCCACTCTTTGCGGTAGTTCTCCAGCGCGGTGATGCCCTCTTCGCACTTCGCCTCGTCAAAGGCGCAGAGCCCGAGGATTTCCCGTGCCTGATCAATGCCGTCGTCGACGCCGATCTTCGGCACGACCTGGAACGTCATGCGGTAGTGCTGGCCGTCGATCTCGTAGCCTTCGCGCGCCATTTCCCGGCGGGTCTTGGCATCGCTACCGAACTCGCGGTTGTCGATGTCGTGCGGCCCCCAGTGTTCGGAGTAGGTGTAACCCTTGTCCTTGAGCACCTTCATGTAATGCCGCAGGCCTTCCCCGCTGTTCTGGTAGAAGTCGATGACGTGGTACTCGTTGCCGACCTGACGCACAAACCAGATGGCCGTGGAATCGCCGACGCCGATGTCCCAGAAGGTCATCACCGGCAGGTGACTGTTGTCTGGCAGCGTGCCGATGCGCTGAGCGGCATACAGCTTTGTGAACTGCTGGGCGTAGTAGGCGCCCTCGATCGACTGCTGGAATGCTTCGGCCGGAATCGATGGGTATTCCCGCTTCATGTCGTCGCCGAGGGTCTTCTCCTTGGCGGCGTACCAGGCGCGCTGGCCGGGGTTGGTGTCGATGCCGTGCTTGGCGAACAGCTCGTTGAAGTAGTCGGTCAGGCGCTGCGGGATGACCGCTTCGGCAGGATCGAGCCAGTAGGCCTTGTTCTTCCACCAACTGAAAAAGAAGAACTTCCAGTCCAGCTTGCCCAGCGGCGTACCGGACAGCAGCTGCTTCTCTGCGCTCTGCGAGTACTCGAAGAAGTAGCCCGCCCGCCCCTCCGCCGTCGATTCAATCGTGACGAAGCAATCGGTGGCGACAGCCTCGAAGGCGCCGGTGACGATCTCTCTGGCCTTGTGGGGAAACTTGGCGCAGATCTTCCCGAACTCGGATACGTGCAGATACCGTAGAGTCCCGCCCCGGAAGGACGTGGACACGTAGAGCGATCCGCCTTTGCTGAACACAAGCTCACCAGCAGCATCGTTAGAAGCAGGATTGGCGGCGCGTATCTCTTTAGGCAGGTTGTCGTAGGCATATTTGACCTTCTCCCGGAACAGGCGCTTGGCGTCGTTCAGGGTGTGAGCGATCAGCGCGCACTTCGCCGACTCGAATAGAGCGGCGTCGAGCTGGATGATGCAGCACTCAGTAGTGAAGCCGAGCTGCCGAGCCTTCAGGATGATGTTGCGGGTATGCATCCCATCGAAGTATTCAATCTGCTCGTCCGTCATCCGGAAGCGGACTTTCTTGCCCTGCTTGTCGGTGATGAAGTAGAGATTGTTCAACCGCCAACGCTTATCCCGGAGCAGCTTCATGTGCTCGGGCTTCATGTCAGGCGTCCTTCGATAGTTCGTCCATCATCGCGGCCAGGGTATCGACTGTCTTGTCACCCTCTTCCGTGTCGAGGTTGTAGGCCTGGCGCTCGCCCTTGATGACCTTGAGCTGGGCATCGACGCCCGCGTTGAGCGATCGGGAGAAGTCGCCGATGTTCGCCTCGTTGACTGTCATGGCCTGAAGCGCGGCACTGAGCTTGTTCGCAATGCCTCGCCACTGAGCCAGATCAACCCGGTGCGCGAGCACTACAGAGGCAACCTTGTCGGAAGCCTCCTCAATGATCTGTTCTTCGGTTACCAGTGGGTCTTGGTAACTTTCCGTGGTAACCGCGTTGGTAACCTTTCGTTTGGCTGCGGCTCTGACCTTATCCGTCAGGTCGCGCACCCAGCCTTCCTTCTTCGCTCGCTTGGCAATCGCTACGTGAGAGATGTTGCTCTCTTCGGCGATTGCTCGAACTGAAAGCGACCCAGCCCGGTAGGCTCGTTCGATCGCCTCCCAGTCGGGTTGCTTGGTTGTCATGGGGATCCTTATTCTTGCTTGATGGTCATCGTGCGGATGGTGCCGCCGGTGTAGATGTCACGCTTCATGGCGGCGCGAACCGCGTCCACAGCGCTTGCGCCCATATCCATCGCTGCCAAGGCATAGGCGGAGCCGCTGCCAATGGCGTCAGGGTTGGATTGGTCGAGCTCTTGTTTCCAAATGCCTGTCTTGTCGTCGTGGCCGACCATCATCAGCTTGCCGCCGTCGACGACATAGCCTGAGCACTCAACGGGAACGATTGAGGGGGTTCCGAAGTAGGCGGCAATCAAAGCCTTCTCGTCACATACCGCTCCAGTCAGGAAGAAACTGACTCCCTCAACGGTCGCGCACTTCGAGCAATCATCTGAGACGATCGCCCCTGACCTGGTTTGGCGAGAGTCGTAGGCAATCACGCCGTCTTTGTAGGTGATGGTCGTCATACGCTTCCTCACTGGATACTTGAAATGGTGGCTGGTTGCCGGTATTGGTGGTCGCTCACTCAATGCAAGGAGCAACAAATGGCAGGCGCAATTGATTCAATCGTGAACAACGCAATCGGCGGACGATCTGCAGAGGTTAAACGCGCTACCGCAGTAGCTGCGGCACTCGAGGTCATCATCTCTAAATGCGCTAACTCTCCCGGACACCATGGTCAGGTAGAGCAAGAGATGGAAAACCTATCCAAGTATGCGGATCAGATCGAGGCCGCTCTCATCCGAGGCTGACGAGGCATATATCGCTCACCCGAGCGATACCAGACGTGTCGCGACACAATTTGCACTCTCGCGAAAAGTGTCGCGACCTACTTGCTCTGACTGCGTTTGATCTGCGCGTCCACCTGATCTGCGCAGGTGTCGAGCAGGTTGATGGCTTGGTTCTTCAGCTCCCACAGCTGGCCGTTGTCGGCGAGGTCCTCATCAGCTACCCGCTCACATGGCACCAGCTCAGGGGGTTCGACTCTTACCGCCGCTGTCTTTGTTACCACCGCCGGCTTTCCCGCGCAGGCCGTCAGGCAGAGGCTGAGCAGCCCAATCACGAACAGGCTTGCTGTTGCGTTTGAGTTCTTCAAAGTTCTTCTCCGCCTTTTTGGCTTTGGCCTGACTGGCCTGTAACCGCTTGTTCAGGTCTTTCTGGTAATCGGCGTTGCGCTGGGCTTCGGCGCGCAGGGTGGTGATCGTGGCCTGGCTTTCGAGGTTGGCGTCGACCGCCTTCTGCCTCTCACCGGCTTCGAACTTCACGTCGGCGCGCAGGGCGATAACCCGGTACTGCTGAATCCCAACGAGCAGGATCGCTACCAGGGCAATGATGGCTGCAGCAGCGAAGGCCTTCATGCGGCATCCGCCTTGCGACCGAGGAATCGGGTCACCAGCTCGCGAATGGCTGTCACGCCGAGGAAGCCGATCGTGCCACCGGCAGCGATCGATAAGCTTGAAGGCCAGGCCATCCACTCAATAACGCTGGACGCTACGAGACTCAGCGATCCGCAAATCAGCGCCTCGAAAATGATCCGGCGCACGCTGGTTTCTTTTCCGTCGTAGATGACGCGAAGCAAGCAAACGGTGATGGCCATGATGACGCCCGCCATTAGCGGATTGCTCAACGCCAGCCAGAGCTTGGCCCATGTGTCTGGCTTGTCAGGCATGTTTGGCATCCGGGTTGCCTCCCCCTTGGGGAGATTGATAAATCCGGCGTCCGCTGCACTCCCAGCTCGGGGCTATGGGTGTGGGGAGCCGAAAACAAAAAAGCCTCCGCAAATGCAGAGGCCCTGAATAGGTGCGCTCGTCTTTCCGAGCTGTCGGCCAAAGACCATCCCAGCGTCGACGCCCCTTTGCATCGATCTCGCTGTTACTGTCTCGCGCCACCCTGAAAGCATTGTGAGGTCAGAGTGCGCGGGCTGCCGGCGTTGATCCGTGCGTCGCACTATCCGGCTATCGACGTCCAGGCCTTCCCGAAGGCTGCCCTGGCTACAGGTAAAACTACAGATTCTTTTTGTGGATGCGCCAACCCATAGAGACACCGGGATGCAGATACTCGCCGGTGCGCGGATGGCGCGAGAAGTCGGTCTCGCCAACTTGGCGTGCGACCGCCTCCCATGCCGTTCTGGCGCGCTCCAGCAGATTGCTTTTGGCTTTCAGCTTCATGCGCACCTCCCAGCGAGTCGAATTCGAGGCAATAAAAAACCCGGCTCGGCGGCCGGGTCAATTTGTAAATCAGGGGCGATAACTCAAATGCTTTCGAAGGATATCGAACAGCGACTCATACAGGCCTGAGAAATCCGCATCTAGGCCGGAACCAGACGATCTATGAGTAAGATTGTTTTCGGAGGACGTCACCAAGTATCCACCTTCTTCTTTCTTCAATTTCAATGACGTAAAGATTGTTTGCTTCGGGTAAGTGCTAACGCCGCGATCTAGCGTCAGGCCGATGGCGAACTCAAGAAATCCATCCTTCCCTGGGAGCTCATGCAGCATTACATACTTGTAATCACCATTTACAACCTTGGCGATCCTCACATACGGGGTTTCGTTACGCTCATTATCTAGGTACGTCGTTTCCGGAAGCTCCAAGAAGTTTGAGAACCCCTCGCGGATGACTCCGACAGTGCCCTGCAGATCACGCCAATACTCAGAGATCGCGTCATCTTGCTTCGTCTTAAGCTCTCTTAACTGCAAAAATCGAGACATCGGAAACCCTCCTATGGTTTGGAGGCATCACATTGCCACAATCCGTAGTCTCGCAAAACAAAAACCCGGCTAATTTGCCGGGTTTTGTTTGTCACTCCTACACACGCAGGAATGACAGGATGGGTTAATAATGCGACATGGCGACATGACATTGCAAGCCCTTTTGAGGGACTATTTTATGCCGCCTCGCCTTCCAGCACTCCGACTGCTTCAAGCATGTGTTGCGCCTCGACCAGAGCCTCGTTCACAAGTGACTCCAAGCCGTCCTTGATGGCCTTGTTCCAGCGCTGGTAAGTGCGCTCTGTAAGCCCTTGGGAATCCCAATTCGTCATGTCGTAGTTCGAATCGGCCAGGACGATCATCTCGCCGGGCTTGTCCTCTGCGACGGCGCGCGCATGCTTGTTGGCCCGGGCGACGTCAGCGTCTGCTGCCGCGTTGCGCCAATCCCACTGCCCCTCCTCCTTGTTCTCCCGGTGCTTCGGCGCCTTGCTCTGGGTTACCGCTCGCTGAATGCCCTTCACCTGCTGCGGTACAGCCCACACCAAGACAGCCTGTTGCGTGAATCGCTGCGGCGCCGGGCTCTTCACCACGGCGACCAGCCGGCCGATGGAGTCGATCTTGCGGCCACGGTGCGTGCTGTACTTCGCCACCAGGGCGTTCCAGTGCCTCGGGGAAAGCTGGGCGTGCAAGAGCTTGTGCGCGATGCAGTCAGCCAACAGCGCGGCATCCTTCCCGGATATCTCGCCCTTGAGCTTGCTGGCCTGCACCCGGGGCTCGACATTGCATCCGCCGGAACTGTTGATCGTCTCGGCTGCCAAGGCCCGGACTACTGCGGAAATCACATTGTGGTAGTTCATGCTGCAGCCCTCTTCAGTTCCCGAGTCTTGGCCCGGTATTCGGCCTTGATGGTTTTGATTTCTTCGACGGTGTACTTGCGGGGCTCATGAGGCCCCTCCAACCAAGCCACGGTTTCGGCGCCGATGCGCTGCACCAACCGGATGCGGTACTCCACCGCGTTACCGGACAGGTTGCGATTGCACTTCACACACTGACGATGAATATTCAGCGGCTCGAAACGCAGCTCAGGACAGGCGCCGACAGATCGGTAGTGGCCAGCGTCCCAGCGGCTACCCGTCATCAAGTCGTTGTCGTTCGGCATCGAGTCGCAGCTGATGCACGGCAGGCGCGCGTCACGCAGGCGGACGTACTCGTTCACCGCGGTCTGGGCTTCGCGCAGGTGATCCGCCCTGCTCTTCAGCTTCTCCTTGCGGACCTTGATCTCGCGGCGCTCGATGATCGCCAGCGACTTGCGCTTCTTCTCCTGCTTGTCCCGCGCGATGACAACGGCGCAGTCCGGCGAGCACCAGGACTGAAAGTTTACGCGCGGGACGAATGAGGCCCTGCACGCTTTGACCGCGCATTTTTTGGGGCGTGGCTGCTTTGCTGTGAGGCTCATAATGCTTTCCTTGCTGCTCGTTCGACTTCTTCCTTTCGCGCTTTGCGTTTCTGCTCAAACTCGGCGAGAGATTCCTTGCGGCGTTGATCAACAACATGGCCGGCGACCACGCCAATGACCATGGCGAGAAAGATCACAATCCAAAACATTTCTGCTGGAGTCATCAGTAGCGCCCTCCCCACTTGTCCTGCTCAGTCCAGCGGACACCATGCTCGGCGCCGAAGGCATGCATCAGCTCGAACAGATCGCTGAACCACTTCTGCGACTGCTTGCGGGTCGATACGGCCATCACGACAAAGCCACCATCCAGACCTGGCTCCGCGCGCTGCTTCTCCAGCGAGGCACTGAAAAGGCACTTCCAGTCTTCACTGGTCAGCTTCTTGCCGTGCCAGACCACTTGCTCGGACACGTCCTTGAGCATTGCCCACATCTTGCGATTGCAGATGTCCGGGCGCTTCTCGTCTTTGATGACTACGATCTTGGGTTTGGTGAAGTCGGTGGCGTGCAGGACACCCATAAGACGGCTGATATCGCGCTGGCTGCGGATTGCGAACTCGGTCATGCCGCAACCTCCGTCGCCATAGCGTTCGTGAATTTCTCCACCAGGTGGGAACGTGAGACGAACGCATCGACAACGAACCCTCCAAGATCGATTGCGAACGGATCACCGTTACCCTGACCGCGCGGCACGTAATACTTGCGATCCTCGCGGCCCTGGACCGGGTCAATCACGAAGTAACCCTCATCGGTCACCTCGATCAGGATCTGGTGATTGCCAGCCTCGATATTGAGTGACGGCGCCGTGCAGAGATAAACGCCCTCGTCCGCCAGGGGCGGGTTGTCGACACTGAAAAACGCCGTGTATTTGATCCCGAGGTATTCGAGCATTTCGCGCATGGTCAGCTCGCCCTCGCGGTATGGCTTGTGCAACTCATCGATGACCTCGGCAACAGGTCGACCGGCAAGCATCGCAAGGCACGTTGAAACGCAACTCACCGGGCACGGTTGCATCTGTCGAACGATCACTGGATTCATGGCTGCACCATTTGGCTTGAAAGGCCGTCGATCAGTTCACCGAGCTGCTTTGTCAGTCGCTCGTTTTCAGCCAGCAGTTCAAGCGCCACCTCTTCCACGGTTCTCTCGCCGAGGAAATCCTGCAGTGCTTCAGTGTTGAGCTTCCACTCTGCGCAGTCAGACCGGAATGACGCGGCCTCGGCCCACAGCAGCTTCTGGAGTTTTTGTTTGTCGATGGTCATGTCCGTTGCTCCGCTGCTTCTGCGATCAATGCCATGCGCTCCAGGCGCTCGGTGGCCTGGCTTGCCAAATTGAGGCAGTCCGCCTCATCCACCACCGGCATGCACACGAAGCGGATCCCGTGCTTGACCATGGTGTTCGCCATCTCAAGGGATTGGCGAAGCTGTGCTGGGTTTGCTCGTTTCATCAGAAACCCTCCTTGCCGCGCTGCGATTCCCAGTCGAACGGGACCACGATCATTCCGCCCTCGCGCAGACGGTCGACGCAGCGGTCTCCCATGGCGGCCGGCAACTGGCTGGCTTCGAGGTTGGAGATCACCACCGTCGGGCGCTCCTGCTCGTACCGGCCGTTGATGATTGCGAACAGGGTCGTCAGCTCGAAGTCGCTCGGCTGCTCCTTGCTCACGCCTACCTCGTCCAGCACCAGCAGATCGGGATCGATCAGGCTCGACAGAATCTCGGCTTCGCTGCGTTCACTGTGCTTGTCGTACGTGGAGCGGATCGCCTGAAGGATTGCGCCGACAGTGCGGTACACGGCCGTGCGCGACGTGTTGTGCAGCAGCTCGTTGGCCATGCCGGCGCCGAGGTGGGTTTTACCGGTGCCGGGCTTGCCGATCAGCACCATGCAGCGACCGGTCTTGAGGATCTCGTCAAAGATCTGGACGTAGTGCTGGCAGAACCGGAGGGCTTTGCGCTGACCGTCGTTCTCGGCCTGGTAGTTACCCAGGGTGCGAGTGGTGAAGCGTTTCGGGATCAGCGCATCGCCCAGCTTGCGAGCGAGGGACATACGCAGTTCCATCGCCTTGTTGGCCTTCTCGGCCGCGTCGGCTTTCTCGCGGGCAATACGGCTGCATTCGGGGCAGTTGCTTCTGAGCTCTCGGCCGAGCACGGCATAGACCTTCTGCTCGTAGGCGCCGTGGGTTTCGCACTCGGCTGGCTGGATGCGAGTACCCGGCGGCAGTTCTGGAGTGGATTGGACTTGTTCAGAGCGCATAGCTGCCGTCCTCCCGCATCTTCAGGCCGGAGGTGTAATCGCGATCAGCGAAGCCGGTGTGGCGGGATTGCGGGAACGGGTGCACGTTGCTGGCGACTTTCACCTCGTCCTCCCAGCGCTTGCCGTTCAGCCATGTCGCTGGGTGCGGAATGAACTGCCCGCCGTCCTTGACCCATGCCTCGCAAACGACTTGCGCAGCCAGGCCTTCGGCAATCTGGCCGAACAGGTCAGCAGTGACCTTGAGCTTCTTCCAGGCTTTTTCAGCTGCGGCCTTACCCTTCTTGTTCGGGTACATCTTCCAGAACTTCGGGAAGAGGTCCTCGGTCGGCGCCTGCGCCGGAGTCTTTTGATCTACTGGTTCTTGGTTAATGGTTAGTGGTTTATGGTTATTGGTTAGGTGACCATCCGTGGACGCTTCGTGCACGAGTGGTGCACGCTTCGTGCGCTTGGCTTCCTCACGCTTCTCGGCGATCTCTTTATTTTTCAAGGCTGTAGCGTGATACGCGGCCACTTCGTCCTGAATGCGCGCCTGGATGTAAACGCCATCGACAAGCTCGAAGAACTTGCGCAAAACAAGCTCAACTGCGTCGATTTCTTCCTTGTTGCGTGCCCAGCACCAGTCGATTGCTTCTTCCAAAGTAGGGAAGCGTTCACGGTCGTAGCACGCATCGAGCAAGAGCGTGTACGCACCGTGTTCAAGCATGGTCAGGCGCCCAGCCTTCTTGTGGTAGTCGCCAATATTTCTTTTGAAGTAGTGCATCATGCGACCCCCTTGAGATCGGCTGGATTGAGCGACACAAGTGCTCGGAGCGCGGTGTGGTGACGGCGCAAGGCGTTGTACTCGGCCTTCTTCGCGGCGCGCACACGCTGGAACTGAGCCTCGGTGAAATTCATCACGGGCAAGAAGTCGTCGTTGTGCGGATCAAACTTCCCTGCGGGGCGGCCGTGCGCTTCGAAGTAGGTGTCGTACAGCGAGCGCAGTTCGGCCTTCAGGGCCTTTTTAGTGTTCTGCGCCTTGAAGTGCTCAAGGGCAGTAGTGGCGGCGCGCTCGATAAGCTGCTGGTAGGTAGGACCGCTCATGCCAAGTCCTCCTCGGTCGCTTTGCAGTGGCAGAACTGACCATCCCAAGTCTTTTTCATCGGGAGCTTCTGAGCCATGTACAGATCGTGCAGGCGCTTGGCGCCCTCCTTCAGAAGGATCGGCGTGTACTTGGCAAAGGAGTCCATCCCCTCGTTGGAGATGGTGGTCACCTTCTCCGTCAGGTATTTGTCTCGGGCGATCGAGCCGACTCGGAACTTGACCGACCGATTCTCGTCACGCTCCGAATTGAAGATCCACTTGCGGGCCAGCAACGCGTTGTTGACCTGCTGGCAGTTCACGCCGTTGAGGCGCTTGCAGAACTGCGTTGGCGTCATGCCTACCTGGAAGATGGACTCAAGGCTGGCGATCTTCTCGGCCTGCTGATGGTTCTCGACGCGCAGCACGGCGGTCTGCTCGATTTGGTCGGCATAGAGGCGCAAAGCTTCAGCGTAGGAAGGGAGTGCGACCTTCTGGGAGAGGCGCTCCTCCAGCGCTGTCATGTGATCGAAAACAGCGGCTTGAAGGTCGTAGCTATACGACATCGCCATCAGGCAAGACTCGCGCTTTGGAAACAAATAGCCTTTGCGCGGACGACCATAACTGTCGGGAAGATCGGCAATAAATTTTGCCGATGTCTCCTCACCCAAAACCTCTACCACTTTTCCTAAAAAGCTCTTGTGCAAGAGCAGGGCGAATTTTGAACCAGTCTCAGCAGATTGCCGCGAGCGATGAGCGTTTATGAACTCGACTAGCTCAAGGCTGGTCATTGAAATGCACGACACGTTTTCAGAACCAGCAAAACGTGTCGCGACATTCGAAGGGGTATTGCTCGTTTGGTTTGGATGGTGCATTATTCGCTCCAGAACGTTGTGCAAACAGCTGTAAAAAGAACCGACCTGATCCGTCGGTTTTTTTGTGCCTGCGATTTGGTGGATGGTTGTTTCATTGGCAGTTCCTCATGAGTCCCTGAGGGGCTTATCAGCCCTTCCGTCCTATGGAAGCGACGTTGCTCCGGCTCTTTGGTGGCCGGGTCATTCGATCCAGCGCCCGGTTCATGATTGTTGCGGCCATCTCTTCTGGGGTTACCCCGTTGCGTCTGGCTAATAGCTCCAGATCAGCGAGTCCCTGCCAGTCGAGCTGGATTTCCAGCGGTTTTCTTTCAGGCACAGGGCCTCCTCGGCTACTTCAGGCCACGTCTGTTTTCGCGTTAAGCTCTTCCATCATTTGGTTCAGGCCGCGCTCAAGGATTTCGCGAGCGAGCACAGCTTTCTGGGTCCGCTGAAAGCGGGCCATCGCTGTCAGCAGGTCGTCAGCCGCCTCGTCCAGGCGAACCTTGGTCGGCTTGTCGTGGAGGTGGTCAGGTGCGAAGTACGACATCTGTGTTTCCTTGTGTGATTGGAAGTGGTTAGGCAGCGGATTTCTTTAGGGCGTCTTCGTAGAGGCTTTCAATAGCCTTTCCAGTTTCGTAGCGAACATCCGCGCCCTTACTGGCGCGGTGAATAGTCGGCTGCGTGGTGGAAATGCGATCAGCGATCGCCTTCTGCGAAAAACCTAGGCTGAAAAGCTCAGTGAGCATTTCTTGAATAGTCATATGTGCCTCCAATTCGGCAGCGTATTGACCGCATGATACGCAGTCGTATAAACGGAGGCAATACACTTGCGCAATACGTTTGTCTATTGGTGAAAAATGCACATCGGAGATAGGATCGCTGCCGAAATGGCCGCTAAGGGCTGGAGCGAGGGCGAGCTGGCGCGTCGAGCTGGCGTTACGCAACCAACCGTTCACAGAATAATTTCCGGTGAATCGAAATCCCCAAAGCGGGAAAATATTGAAAAGATCGCGAAAGCCTTGCGCGTGGCCAGTAAGTGGCTATGGGATGGCGGACCGAAGAGCGAGCCTGATTCCTTTGATGCAAACGTAGAGCCGGCAACAGGGCCGAGCCGTTATTACGAATATCCGGAGATCAGTTGGGTGCAGGCTGGAGTTGCGTGCGAAGCAATGGATCTGTTCAACGTTGGCGACTTCGAGGCGATCCACCCTTCAGATGCTTGGGCAGGGCCAAATGGTTTTTGGCTGAAGGTGCGCGGCCCGTCAATGACATCGACCAACGGCATGAGCTTCAGCGAAGGAATGATCATCCTTGTTGCGCCCGGAAGCGATGTCGAAAGCGGCCAATACGTAGTGGCCAAACTCATAGACACCAACGAAGCAACATTTAAGCAGTTGGTTCGCGACTCCGGGAAGGCTTACTTGAAACCTCTCAACCCTGCTTTTCCAACAGTTGAAGTTGATAACACCTGGACGGTTGTCGGCCGCGTCGTAGACGCGAAATGGCCTCGATCGGTTCTTTGATCAGACGAGGCGTATCAGGCGACAGCCAACCCCCATCGAGATAAGCCGAGGGATCGTATTTTTTTGGTGCGCTGTCAGCCTGTCCTTCACCTTTACCTCGACCATGAGTACCTCGGTCCCGTTTGTGAGCTCCAGATCAGGCCACCCATGGGACATAGCGCCGTCGAATTTTGCGTAAACATCCAAAAGCTGGTGCCAGAACGCCTTGGGATAGGCGGCGATGAACTTGCGCGCTATGTGACTTCCCGATGGCGTCATTGGCCATACTTCCGCGCATGCCGTGCAAATCCTCGAGTAATCCTTCAGGACAGATTCCACATCTGACAATCTGCTGCTGAGCACTTCGTGCATTTCCGCGATAGGCTCGTGCGGTACCTCCCTACCTCCCTCTAGCAGCTTTTCGATACCCTGGGCGGTCATGGGGATTAAGTAGTGGATTGCATGCATGAGCGGTGTCCGCACGGGGTCGATCGCTTTGTACGGATTGCGGTCAATCAGATATGGGAGCAGGAGCGCCCTAAAGATTGATCTCGTTAAATTCCCCTCCGTGTGCTCGCCCTCCCACCCCTCGCTTTTCATTAGTGCCAGTGCGGCCTCTTCTGGGCGCCCTTCGCGCGGAAGTCCTATCCGCTGTTCCTTCATAGGCCATTCGAGCCATTTTTTTGCCTGAGCAGGCATCGACTGCTCATGCGCCAACACATCGAAATCCATTTCTTCTCTCGCTACCAAATGGGGGCGAAGAAGAATCTCACCAAAAATAATGCGTGCGCGTATTGACGTTATTTATACGCGGGCGTATCGTTCACCCATCGCAGCGACACACAGCCACTGCGAAGGGCCTCAAGAGACCCGCCGCTCTTTAACAGTCAGGAATCTTCGCGGATCGATCCCCGGAAACGGGCATAGCGCGAAACACAAACTTCGATCCCCATGCAGGCTCTGGAACCTGCCGGACTCCCCATATGGGAGGACGCCAAACCATGCAAGCCAGCCGGCGAATAACACCGAACACGAAATGTGTGACGCCGGCCAGGTGGGGAAACCGCGGCGCCGAGCATGGGGCGGAAAAACGAGAAAGATTTACTGATGCCGCTTCGATGAGGCGGCATTGTTGAATTCAGTGGAGGCAACGAGATGTTCAAATTTGAGACTTTACCGGAGCAGCTGATGGCGTTTTTCATGCTCGGCTTCCCGGTCGCCGGACTGCTGATAGGCGCCGTGCTTATTGGCCTTGTATGGCGAAAGACCTGGGCCTGGATTGACGATGCAGAGGCTGGGCGAAACCCGGTCTTGGAATTTATGGCGCGACTGCGAGGCTGGACGCCATACACCACCGAAGGCAGCGGTTATCAATGGTGGAAAGATAAAAAGGATTCAACGCAAACGGAGGTTCTACTGCCGTTTCTGGGGCTTTTCTTTTTCTCCCCTCTTGCGGTCTTCCTCGCTATCAAACTTTACCCAATCGTCATGGCTGCACTGACGCTGCTTGCGGTCGCTTTTGTGGCTCGATTCGCCCGCCGGCAAAAGAAACTGTTCGACAAGCACCTGAAAGATCCCGAAGCGCACAAATGACGGACCTTTTCACTGATGCACCTGGTGACGGGTGCATTGGGAAAACAACCGAGGGCAAGACGATGGGATTGGATATCACGGCTTACAGCAAGCTTGTTGAGGCACCTGACGCCGAGCGCGATAGCGATGGCGAGCTAGTCGATTATGAAAACCACACCACGTTCTACAGCAACGAGGACTTTCCAGGGCGGACTGAAGGCCTTATTGAAGGAATGGCTTACCGCACCGACGGCGAGTGTTCAGGCCTCAGCACCGGCTACGGCACCTACAGCGCTTGGCGCGAGGAGCTTGCGAAGCTCGCGGGTTACCCTGCTGAAATGCGCGAGCAGTACGGGCGTCAGGTTGAAAGCTACTGCGGAGCCTGTTGGGCTGGCGCAGAGGGGCCTTTCGCTGAGCAAATCAACTTCAGCGACTGTGAAGGCACCATCGGCCCGGTGGTGAGCGCGAAGCTTGCCAATGATTACGCCGAATTCGCGGAAAAGGCTGAGGCAGTAGGTGGCTACTTCTGGGAGAAATACCAGGAATGGCGAGTTGCTTTCGACCTTGCCGCAGATAACGGCGCCGTCAGCTTTCACTGACTGACCAGCGCCACGACGGCCTGTCGTTAACTGCCCGATCCTCTCTATGAGAGCGCATCGGGGTGTGATCTACAGCGGAGCAAGGCACCTGACTCGTAATCAGGCCAGCCACTGAGCACCGTCGACAAAGCGCGGCGGCAGGCAAAGCCAGAGGTGACGACCTCGCGTAGATCACACCCCGATGCGGACGAATGTCACAACCGGTCAGCAACCGGGCATCTGCATCAGCACCTAATCGGAGATCACCATGCTCCTACTGTTCCTGATCGGCGCAGCGCTCAGCCATGCGCGGCCAGAACCGCCACCTGATGACGGCCTGCCAACCGGTCCATTGCGATTCCATCGTGAGCGCTGGCGTTCTCGACCGGGGCTATCGGCGTTCTGGAGCTGATGGTCCCGCCCAAAACAACCGGAACTCATGAAGCAACACCGGCAAGCTGCATCTGATCGAAAAGGCCCTTCCGTCCAGTTGGGCCTTTTCACTTCTCGCTCCCGCAGACCAACCGCTCTATTCCGGGCGCTATCGACACGAAAACACTCACTTCGCTCCCACAGCCGACACCACCCGAATGCACTCCCCTCTGCGCCCAACGGCAACCAGCGGAGCGGATGAGTGCATCCGAGTTTTGTTGGATCAATCAACGAATGGAGAAGGCGATGAGCAAATACACGGAGGCGATTACAGAAGCTGTTAAGGCTCTGGAGCTGGCCGAGAAATCCCACCAGATTGCAACCGAGCGACTCGCCACTGTTCGAGGCCATGCCGGCCAGTCTGGCTACTCGGTGAGCGTCAACGGAGTGACTATCGCGGTCTCGACCTGCGATAGCCGCACCTACCAAGGCACGCTGATACGTGGTCGGGAAATGATTCACCTCGGCGCGCTCAAGGCGCTCGGCGCCGAGCTTCAAACAGCTGCCGACCGCGTCCGGAATTGCCGCGCGCATCTGGCATCAATCGTCATCGCATAACCCCAAACACTGGAGGTCGCCATGAGCGGCTGGATCAAATGCAGCGATCAACTGCCGGATCTGCCGAAAGGCGGCGGCAAACACCATGTCATCGCTTACACGCCAGCCAAGCAGGCGCAGCGATTTGCGAACGGATCGCGCTTCCTCTACTGGAACGGCATCGACTGGCGCTACCCGGACGGCTCTCGCTTCGAGCATCGCGTAACTCATTGGCAGCCCTTTATCACCCCGCCCACCGAATAACGCCACGCTGGAGGCAACCATGAACGCAACCGAGCTCGCACAAAGTGAATTCGATAACCGCCTGCCGCCTCCGGTGAGCGAAAGCCCTCGCGAAGTTGCTCGGTCTGAGTGGCTGTACAACGCCGCTGAGCAGTTGGTGCGGTTCGGCTGCGACGTCTCGTTTCAGCGCCGCATGCGGCCTGCTCAGGGCGTCACGCTGGCCCAGTTCGCTCTGGCGGTTGATGAGCATGTAAACGGACGGCTTGCAGACTGCGAGGTCACCACGGCTTCGCTGGGCTACCTGCTGATCGCCGCCGAGCGCGGCCACGCTGACAAGGTCGCCGCCGCCGAACTCCTCGGCACCAGCGACCACCCACTGGGCAAGCTCGGCGAAATCGCAGAGGGCCTACTTCGACCCCTTGTCGATGACGCACTGATCGCCCAGGCCGAGGACAACGAGCTATGAGTAATCAGGTAGCACTGGCCCGGCTGGGCCTTGAGATCGCGAAGATGCGCAAGTCCTGCACTCCGGTGCCGGATCGCACCTTCGTCATGGGCATGATCGAAATGGCGGAGTTCGCCGAGATCATCGACACGCCTACCGCCAACCGATATCGCAACGCGCTGGACGCAAAGTTCGTCGAGCGCAACACGCATCTGAAAGGAGTTTCGGCATGACAACCCCTCTGGTGAAAACGCTGGCCGATGAGCAGCTCGAGGATATCGAGCGCCGCATCGCGATCCTTGGCTTCGGCCTGCCGTTCAACGAGGTTATCGGCCGCAAGCGTGAGGATCTGGTCGACAGCCTCCCGCAGCGCCTGTCGGTGACCATGAAGGGCGGACGCATCGCTGTGAGGGCTCGGCCATGAACCTCGTCTACTGGATTCTCGTCGTGCTTCTGGTTGCCGGTGCAGGTGCCTACGGCATCGTGAAAGACGGCTCGGGCACTTGCCAGGTGCCGCGCTCCACCACCTACAACGTGTTCCGATGACCAGTCTTCAGCGGGCGCGCCGCATCCTGATTCGGCGCGGATCGTTCCGAGTCCTCTCGATTTACACCTTCCTGATGCTGCTCAGCGCCCTCGCCGATCGCATCACTCAATAAACCAAGCATTCAATCGCTGCGCTGGGCGCGGCAAGGATTCCCCATGTCCGCAGTAATGAAACAGGCTGATCATCTGCCAGCCATTTCCGAGGACGCACTCGTCGAAGTCCTGAGCGGAAGCCTGTATCCAGGCGCGGCGCACAACTCGGTGGTGATGGTGCTGGCCTACTGCAAGGCGGCTCAGCTCGACCCAATGCTCAAACCGGTGCACATCGTCCCGATCTATCAAAAAGGTCGTGGGATGGTTGACACCGTGATGCCTGGCATTGGTCTGTACCGCATTCAGGCGGCGCGCACCGGGCAATACGCCGGAATCAGCGACCCTGAATACGGGCCACCGATCACCGCCAAGTTGGGCGGCGTCGATGTCACCTATCCGGAGTGGTGCCGGGTGACGGTGAAACGCCAGATGTCGAACGGCCTTGTCGCCGAGTTCACTGCCAGCGAGCGCTGGCTTGAGAACTATGCCACTGCCAGCAAGGACACTGTCGCCCCGAACTCGATGTGGAAGCGCCGAGCTTTCGCCCAGCTCGCCAAGTGCGCCGAGGCGCAGGCGCTGCGCAAGGCGTTCCCCGAGGTCGGATCGGCGCCGACGGCGGACGAGATGGAAGGCAAGACTTTCGACGAGGCTCCGCGCGATGTGACGCCGCAGCCGTCGGCAGGCAAGGAACCTGCTCCAAATCCTGATTACTCGGACGAAAAGTTCGAGTCAATGCTCCCTACTTGGCAAGGCGGCATTGATCAAGGGAAGACCAATCCCGAGACACTGATCGCGTTTCTTCAGTCTCGCTACACGCTGAGCGACTCGCAGATCGATCGAATCAAACGAAT
The DNA here is from genome assembly GCF_044542195.1 of Pseudomonas sp. NPDC079367. Classification (NCBI taxonomy): domain Bacteria; kingdom Pseudomonadati; phylum Pseudomonadota; class Gammaproteobacteria; order Pseudomonadales; family Pseudomonadaceae; genus Pseudomonas; species Pseudomonas sp. NPDC079367. The sequence continues at coordinate 92,542 of NZ_JBITTW010000002.1, read as the reverse complement.
GGAACCAATCGACGGAGACGCAGCATGAAAATTCACAACGTAGCTCAAGGCTCCGCCGAGTGGCACGCATTGCGCGCTCAGCACTTCACCGCCTCCGAGGCCCCCGCAATGATGGGCGCTTCGAAGTACCAGACCCGCACCGACCTGCTGACCATGAAAAAAACCGGCATTACGCCGGAGGTCACTCAGGCGCAGCAGTACATCTTCGACAAAGGCCACGCAACGGAAGCGCTTGCCCGGCCATTGGTTGAAGTCATGATCGGCGAGGAGCTGTATCCAGTCGTGGGCACCGACGGCAATCTGCTCGCCTCCATGGACGGCGCGACGATGCTTGGCGAGACGCTATTCGAGCACAAGCTTTGGAACGAGTCGTTGGTCGCCCAGGTGAAGGCCGGCGAGCTGGATCCGCATTACTACTGGCAGCTTGAGCAGCAACTGCTGGTGAGCGGCGCCGAGCGCGTGATTTTCGTGTGCTCCGACGGCACCGCCGAAAACTTCGTGCACATGGAATACCGACCTGTCGCCGGCCGCGCCGCGCAGTTGGTCGAAGGCTGGAAACAGTTCGAGGCCGACCTGGCCAACTTCGAAATGGCCGAGGCGCCGTCGATTGTCGTCGGCAAGGCCCCGGACGAGCTGCCAGCGCTACGCATCGAACTGACCGGCATGGTCACCGCAAGCAACCTCAAGGTGTTCGAGGATTCGGCTCTCGCTGTCATCGACTCTGTGAAAACCACGCTGCAGACCGACCAAGACTTTGCCGACGCCAAAAAGGCGGTCAAGTGGTGCGGCGATGTCGAAGAAGCGGTTGCGGTAGCGAAGAAACAAGCGCTCTCCCAAACCCAAAGCATTGACGAGCTTTTCTCGTCTCTTGATCGAATCAGCGCACATGCTCGCGAGACGCGCTTGAAGGTCGACAAGCTTGTGAAGGCTCAAGAGCTGCTGGTGAAGACCAACATCAAGCAGAAGGCTGAGCAGGCGCTGGCGGATCACGTCGCGGCCATCAATAAAACACTGGGCCGGGTAACGCTGCCAGCGGTTGCTTCCGACTTCGCCGGCGCGATGAAGAACAAACGCACCATTGCCAGTCTCCAGGACGCCGTCGATACCGAGCTGGCTCGAGCAAAAATCGCCGCGAGCCAGTCAGCAGATGCAATTCGCTTGAATTTGACCAGCTTGGCCGAGCTCGCGCCCGACCATGCATTCTTGTTCAACGACATCCAACAGCTCGTTCTGAAGGCCAACGATGACCTGGTTGCGCTGATTAAGGTGCGAATCTCTGAGCACCAGAAAGCCGAGGAGGAGAAAGCCGAGGCGCAGCGCGAGCAGATCCGGCAACAGGAGCTGCAACGGATCGAAGCTGAGTCGAAAGCCAAGGCCCCTGTTGAGCCTGCACCAGTCGCCAGTCCAGCACCGGTAAAAGCAGCCTCGCCTGTTCAGTCTGCCTCGAAGCCAGCAGCAACTGCGGCGCCGGCGAACCTGCAGGCCGAAGTGTTCGATCTGGAAGAGCTGATCAAAGCAGTTGCCTACGGCCAAGCGCCTATCTCGGTGCTGACCGTGAGCTGGGAGCACCTCGATGCGCTGGTCGCCGATCAAGGCAACAAATTCAGCATGGCCGGCGTGAGGCTGGTGAAGGTGGCAGCATGATCAGCAACCACCTCAGCATGGTCGAAGCCCTTCGATCGAAATCCAACGAGCTGGCAGCGCAGGTTGAAGAGTTCCTATCGGCTGGCGGAAAGATCCAAGAGGCGGAGCCCATCGGCTACAAGCCCAAGCCGGTCAGCTACAGCACCCAGATGCCGCCGGCGCCGAAGCCATTCCTTCGGCGTCGGGCGCCTGCCCCGCCTCAACCGCTGTCAGCTCAAGACATTCGCCATCAGGAGCGCATGCAGCAGCTCGAAAGGATCCGCGAAATGGCGCCGACGCACACGCAGGCAGAGATCGTTGAAGCGCTCGGCATCAGCCGCCGCACGCTCTACAACATCGCACAAGCCCACGACCTGACGTTCAAGGGTGCAGCTCGCGGCCGCCTGACCGGTAAAGACCGGGAGGAGCATCTGGAAGCCCGCGACGCGAAGTTCGCCGAGCGGATCCGGGCATTCCTTGAGCTGGGCATCACTCGCCGGCAGGTGTGTGGACGCCTCGGCATCGCCAACAAAACACTCGAGCGGATTCTCGCCAATCACGGCATCGATTATCCGAAGGCGCGGCGCGGCTGTACTTCATGCGCCGCATAGCTCGAACCCAGCAACGCAAACGACAGACCTGGCTGGACTTGCCGGCCAGCGGAATTGAAGAGGTAGGCCATGGCCAAGAGCAATGCAGATCGCTCAGCGAAATCCGCGGCGAAGAGGAAGGAGCGCGGCGAAGAGGAAATCAGGCTGCACTGCCTGCCCGGCACGCGCCAAGCACTTGCTGAGCTGATGGCATGGAGCGGCATCGAGGAACAGGGCGAGGCGATCACGCTGATGATTCACCACCTGCACGGACTTGGCCCGGGCGGCGCCCTTCCACTGCTTGAGCCTCCGCGACACGAATATGTGATACCCGAAAACGTGTCGCGGAAGCTAAGGCTCGCCTATGAGCGGGAGTCACTCAGAATTGAACGTGAGTAGTGCTCGTCACTTTAGATATTGCTCAAAGACCTTTGTAATTACGAAACAGAGAATCCCCGTAAAGATAAAAATGTTCCTTGCCCTGTAGTATCGATATGTCCTGACTTGGCATTTGCCTAAAGCTATTTGACTGCCCAGATATTGAGCCTGCATCTGCTTTTCAAGCGCATCGAGCATTGCATGATTCTTCGCATGCGCCTGAATAGACCACTCCGCTCTTTTAAAGGCAGAAATCCCCGCGAAGCCAAAGAGCGCGAGCGAATATAGATACATGGTCTCTACGTTGAGCCCAATCCTACCGAAAGGAATGGTTTGCACGAGAAAGCCAATGGTTGCGAATATGAGCGCAAAGACTAAGTGATCGAATTTGTCACTGCTGTCTCTGTGCGCGGCTAATGCGATCAAGCTTCTTTCATTTCCAGTCAAATTCAGCTCCTTCCGGCTCCATGCCGGGCCGAACACAAATACCCCACTTCTACGAATCACGCCAGCCGGCGAGGGGCTATTGTCATGGGGAAACGAATTTAAACGGTAGGTCTCCGTAGGCCCAGATCAGCGTGCCAGCTATGACCAAACAAAAAATCTTTAAATCAGACTTGTTGAATTTCGGGATGAATTTTTGCCGATGCTCATTCAAACCGCACCAGCCAAACCCGGCCGGCGTAATCGAAAGTCTAGCCCTGACAAGAACGCTCTCGGCGAGAAGCGCGAAGACTGTAGTTACTGCGCCACTGCGGCTGAACCACCCTCCCAGATCTACGCCATCTAATGCTGGATAGGGGACGATCAGCGAAAGAATCGGCGCGAGTATCGCCAAAGCAATAAGCCCCCCGGCGACGTTCACGCTGCGCTGTAAGTCCTTATCCGTGGGTTCTTTGAACGACATTCCAAACTCTCCATTTAAAAGCCGAATATACCGGCGAGGTATTCCTATGCCCACAGCAATCGACTTGTTCGCCGGTCTCGGCGGATGGTCCACCGGTGCGCGTAACGCCGGTATCGAAGTTATCTGGGCGGCCAACCACTGGCCGGTCGCCGTCGAATGGCACAGCGCCAACCATCCAGAAGCGATTCACATCTGCCAAGACCTGCATCAGGCGGATTGGTCGAAGGTGCCCGCTCACGACATCATGCTCGCGTCACCCTGCTGCCAAGGCCATTCGAAGGCTCGGGGCAAGAAGTCAGGCAATTCACAGCACGACGCATCCCGCTCGACAGCCTGGGCGGTTGTGTCCGCCGCCGAGTACCACAAGCCCGAAGTGGTGCTGGTCGAGAACGTCGAAGAGTTCACGGACTGGGCACTATATCCAGCCTGGTCGCAAGCCATGGCAGCGCTTGGCTACATGATTGCGCCGCATGTGGTCGACTGTGCTGACCTTGGCGTGCCGCAGCACCGAGTGCGCCTGTTCCTGGTCTGCACCCGAAGCAAGTCGCCGCTCATGCTCGTGCTGCACCGGCGCCAGCACGTTCCCGCCGCCAGCTTCCTCCAGTTCGACGCTGGACGCTGGTCACCAATCGAGAAGCCGGGACGTGCACAAGCTACGCTCGACCGGGTGCGCAACGGCCGAGAGCGATTCGGCGATCAGTTCATCATGCCCTACTACGGCAAAGGCTCCGGGCTGACCGGCCGCGATATCAACCGCCCGATCGGAACCATCACCACGCTCGACCGCTGGGCTTTGGTACGCGGCGACGAGATGCGAATGCTGTCAGCCAACGAAGCACTGGCCGCAATGTCGTTCCCCGCCGATACCCTGCGTCCCGACAACCACCGGCTGACCATGCACATGGCTGGCAACGCTGTTCCGCCGCTTGCTGGCCAGCGAATTATTGAAGCGCTCAAAGCCGCCGCATAACCCCCCCCCACCGCCCGGGCATGCCCCGGCATAGGACGCCCCATGCCCACAGAAAACAAAACGGCCGAGCCGCTGAAGGTTGAGCGCTCGACTGTGACCAAGCTGGTTATCACCGGCGCGCCGCGTCTCGACGCGATTACCGTGTTCCTCGAGGACTTCGGCCGCCGCGACTGCCCTACTGAATCCGACCCGAGCTATCAGACCGCCCAGGGCAAGATCACGGTCAATTGCTGGGACAAAAGCTGGAGCGCCTACTGGGGCGGGATGGGTCCGCGCACGGTGGCCGAGTTCGTGGCCGACTGTGATTGGCACTACGTCCTGAACTGCCTCGATCGCGGTATCAGCAGCACGCGGTTCAGCGGGAATGCCCTTCACGCCTTCGCGAAAAAATGCATCGTCCAGCGCCGCCGGCAACAGACCGGCCGACATGACTGGGAGCTTGATGAGCTGAGCAAGGATGAGGCGCGTGAGCTCTGGCATGACATCGACGTTCTGCGAAGCGTGGAGTCGCCAAACGAGTGCTGGCATCACGACAGGCTGCTGACTGAACTGTTTGGCGATGAGTGGCACTACCCGGTTGGCGACAAGGCGGTCGAGGAGAATTACGAATTCAACTACCTGCGCCGGGTGGTTGAGGCAGTACAGGCTGCGCTGCGTCAACAACCGCTGGAGCAGCTAGCAGCTTGAGTCAAGGCAGCTGACTGTCGACCCATCGCTCAGCAGTGGCCAGCGCCTCCGCCAACGCGCTTTGATAGTCGTCCCACGGGCCAGTGAGATCGGCAACAGTGTTGGCAAAACCTGGTACTTCACTGGCCTCAATGACATGAGCACCCACAGGGGCTTCGTCGTTCGGCTTGTCCCAGTCGAATTTGATGATGACTTCATGCCCTCGATATTGGTGGGCGATCGGCCTATCCAGGCTGTGTGACATGTCCTCTTCCTATAGGCACCGGCTGACAGAACAGTAAGTTTCAACCATATAGGCCGCTTCGCCTATTGAGGCAAAAGGCCACTCCCTCCCCCTTCAAAGTCAGCCGCTATTTCGAGGACGCTGACTTAGGACTCGCACTTCCAGCAGCAGCCAACTGACGAGCTCGGCTTACGCCCCAAGCCATAGCTCTGGTCATTGATTCACCCGGACTTGGGTTAACGGTTTCTTCATGCAACGCCATGCCACCGGAAGCATAAACACCGATGAACATTTGAGTTTCGCCGGTACGAGATAGCCTGACCTGCACGTCGATGTGAGTTCCATTACTGAGAGTTTCATCATGTGTTCGGTTGTGGATCTCGGGATCTGCCCAAGCCCAGAAAATGTCGCCGCGAAGCCTCATACCGCCCTCCTGCCTGTTCCTTGATAGGGGCTTAAAACTCCTCCAAAGATAGACCTGATCGAACGAAGCGCAACGGCGCCGAAGCGGTTACGGACGGCTGGTTTCAATACCTCTACAGCTCCAATTCCCTTGTACATATTTTAGCCGCTATAGCGGCAAGGACGAAGTCATGCCCAAGCATAAGCCAGAGCTGGCCCGGATCTACAACCTGTTCGGCCTCAGCTCCAACCACGAACTGTCGACGCTGTTGGTCAACATCGAAAACACCAAACACTTCTCCGACCTTCTCCAGGCTGTCGAGCGTGAGTTCTTCATGGTGCCGGGCGAACCGTCAGGAGAGCCAGAAGACGAAGGCGCGCCGGTTGATGACGAGTGCCTGCTTAATCGCTGGGGATCGAAGCCAGCCGAATATCTCGAACAGTTCAGGGCGGCCCTACCGATCGCTGCGGCGAACTCGATTCCAGACTATGAAGCTCCGGCAACTGGCGAGAAGTGGTCGCTCTCCGGCGAGAACGGTTCGTGGGATTACGACAGCCTGACCGACTTGCTCAAAGACAACTACGGCCATGACAGCTGCGGCGACGGGCACCCGGCCAGCTTCAGGCCCGGCCTATACGAGGGCGATACGGTCTATCGCGGCACCGAGTGTAAAGACGACCCGGCGAGCTTTCTGCCAGACCAAGACGATTTGCTCGAACACATGTGCGACCGCGCCTACGAAAGCGACGCCGGCGAGTGGGTCGACAATTACCCAACGCTCGACGCCGCCGCGAAGGCTGACTTGGCGCAGGCAATGCGGCCGCTCATGGCCTGGGCGCGGAAGCACTGCCAACCGGAATTCTTCACCATCAAGGACGTCATCCCCCACATCGTCACCGTCGAGGACGTAAGGAAGGCTGCCCCATGGTGACCAAGTGCTTACTCGGCTGCACCCTCTTCTTCTGGCTTCCATTGGTACTGACCATAAAGGCGGTGATCGGATGAGCAAAAAACAAAAGGTCACTCCAGCGTGCGGTTACGCGCCTGGTGACTGGGAATGTCGCGATGGTGGGTTTCTGTTCGACGCGGGGTCTGGCGAAGGCTGGGACCCGCAGGACGAAACCTACATCTGTCCCTGCTGCCGGACGCGAGATTATTTGGAGGACAGAAAGGCAGACGCAGAATCCACCAGTCGATGGAGTGACAATGGATTCAGCGGAACCGGTCTGAGCATCTGGATCAGCGCAGAGCAGACAGCTCTGTACGCCAATGAGCCGGCAGCCAAAAAGGCCTTGGCCGAACTCGGCACGGTTGAGGCGCTGGTCGCCGATGACAGTCCTCAAGGATATTCCGTGGTGCTCTGCAACACGCAGGCGGTGACGCCATGATCGCCCTCACCTGGTTCGTCTACGTGTACTGCTACAAGGGGCCTCGATGATGAACAACAGGATTGTCTGTCAGTTCAGTTGCGGCGCTGCCTCGGCGGTGGCCACCAAGCTGGCCCTGACCGAATACGGCGCCACTCACGACGTGCAAATCGTCAATGCATTCCTGGCAAATGAGCATCCCGACAACCGCCGCTTCGCCCTGGACTGCGAAGCGTGGTTCGGCCGCCAGGTGACTGTGCTGCGGGATGAGAAATACGGCGCTGACGCTCAGGAGGTGTTCCGGCGCGAGCGGTACATGAAGAACCAATACGGCGCGCCATGCACCAAGCTGCTCAAGCGCAGGCTGCTCGACACCTGGAAGCAGCCAGGTGACGTAATGGTGTTCGGCTATACCGCCGAAGAGGCTGATCGCCTGGCTGACTTCCGCGAGCGCAACCCTGATCGGCCGGTTATTGCACCGCTGATTGATCGCGGCCTGGGCAAGGAAGACTGCAAGGCAATGATCGAGCGCGCCGGTATTGAGCTGCCGCTGATGTACCGCATGGGCTACGACAACGCCAACTGCATCGGCTGCGTGAAGGGTGGCGAAGGTTATTTCCGTGCTATTCGGGAAGATTTTCCGGAGCAATTTGAGGGGCTGTGCCTGATCCAAGACGACTTGGGCGAAGGCTCCTACCTTTTCCGCAACCGAACTACCAACGTGCGGTTTTCCCTTCGCGACCTCGGCGAAGGCCCAGTGCGGCGAAACGAGAAGATCCCGTCCTGCTCGTTTTTTTGCGAGATGGCCGAAGCCGACATCGCAAACAACTCGTAACCCCTCCCCCAACTCAACAGCCTGCCGGTGTACGGCGGGCGAGGAATTCGTATGCGCGAAAAAGTATCCATCCAAGACTTGGAAGGCGCCGACCTGGCTCTGTGGGCTGCCCGAGCCCAGGGCATGGAAGAAAGGAAGGGAATCAAGCTGTACGCCTCCGGCCCATGCCTGTACCGCGATACAGGCCCCGGCGGCGAGCCCTTCCCCTTCCGACCCGACTCGAACCTCGGCGACTCAGCGATTTTGATTCAGGAGATGACGCAGGCAGGAATCTTGACCCTGTTCGGGCACGGCGCGCAGTTCGCGGCCCAGGGATTTGGCCACGTCGGATTTACGGGTGCGCCTTCTGCTGCGCTGACCCGCTGCTACATCGCGTGGAAACTCGGCCAAGACTTCACGGCCACTCCGACCAACTGATCACCACCTTCTGCCGCCACGCGCGGCATTAATTCAAGCCAAGCCGAAATCGGCGAGGAGTTTCAAATGGCAGCGACAGAAAACATCGATCGTTTCCTGCGCCTCGACGAGGTGCTTCACACAACCGGTCTTGGCCGTAACACGGTTTATCGCCGGATCAGGGAGGGCACCTTCCCGAAACAGGTTAGAATAGGCCCCAACTCGGTCGCCTGGCGTCAGTCTGCTATCTCGCAGTGGATGCTCGATTTGAACCCCAGCAACGACCAATCAGTACATTGATCAGTACACCAGCAACTGACAATTCAACAGATCCCGCTAAATTCAAGCCCTACAGGTCATACCGTGGAAATCTTCAAAGAGTTTACTTTCGAATCCGCCCACCGCCTGCCGCACGTCCCGGACGGCCACAAGTGCGGCCGCCTGCACGGCCACTCGTTCAAGGTCGCGTTGCACCTGAGCGGCGACCTCGATCCGCACACTGGCTGGATTCGCGACTTCTCCGAGATCAAAGCGATTTTCAAGCCTCTGTACGAGCGTCTCGACCACAATTACCTGAACGACATTCCTGGCCTGGAAAACCCGACCAGCGAAGTGCTGGCCAAATTCATCTGGAACGAGATGAAGCCATTGTTGCCGGAACTCAGCGCGATCCGCATTCATGAGACCTGCACCAGCGGGTGTATTTATCGCGGGGAATGACCGACCCGCAGACCGATACAAAACCTTGTGGGAGCGGGCTTGCTCGCGAAGGCATGCTGTCAATCAGCACATTTGTTGGCTGACACACCGCTTTCGCGAGCAAGCCCGCTCCCACAGGGAAGGCGGCGTGTCAGCCAACGAATAAACAGCCTTTACGGCTGTTTTTTTATGCCTGTGCTGTCCGCTTCCCCGCCAAGAGGACAGGCCCGTGACGGTCTGGCTGCCGGGGCCATGTGTTTGACTTCAGGCCGCCACCTCGCCAGAACGCCTCCTAAGCTATCGCCGCCGCCCGGCTGCGCTTTCTTTGACCCAACACAAATCCCCTGTGGGAGCGGGCTTGGATGAAGTCAGGTGCACCATTTCGCGCCGAATATCGCCGCCTTCTCCATACATACCGCGCATTGCCATTGATTGGCACGACCGCTGCAACCCTCCCGCGTCTTCTCCCTTCCAGCAAGGACTGCCCCATGACGCAGAACACCTCCGGCAACGATTACCCGCTCAGTGAAGTCCCGATGCACGCGCGCAAAGGCCTGGCTTCGACGGCGATGGTGTTACTCGGCTTCACCTTTTTCACCGCGACCATGTTTGCCGGCGGCAAGCTGGGGGTGGCGTTCGGCTTTGCCGAGATGATGGCGGTGATCATCGTCGGCAACCTGTTGCTCGGTCTGTACGCGGCAGGCCTGGGTTACATCGCCTTCAAAAGCGGCCTCAACTCGGTGCTGATGGGCCGTTTCTGTTTTGGCGAAGTGGGCAGCAAGCTCAGCGACCTGATCCTCGGCTTCACCCAGATTGGCTGGTACGCCTGGGGCACGGCGACGGCGGCAGTGGTGATCGGCAAGTATTTCAGCCTCGATGAGGCCACGGTGCTCGGCCTGATGGTGCTGTTCGGGCTGGGCTTTTGCGCTACGGCGTACATCGGTTATCGCGGACTGGAAATTCTCTCGTACGTTGCGGTGCCAGCGATGATGTTGCTGCTGATGCTGTCGATGTGGGCAGCGACCGTGAAAGTCGGCGGCTTCGAAGGCTTGCTCAGCGTGGTGCCGAGCGGCTCGCTGGACTGGTCGACGGCGATCACGCTGGTATTCGGCACCTTTGTCAGCGGCGCAACGCAAGCCACCAACTGGACGCGATTTTCGCGCTCGGCAAAAGTGGCAGTGCTGGCCAGCCTGATCGGTTTTTTCATCGGCAACGGCCTGATGGTGCTGATCGGCGCGTACGGCGCGATCGTCTATCAGCAACCGGATGTGGTCGAAGTGCTGCTGTTGCAGGGCTTCGCCATGGCCGCGATGGCCATGCTGCTGCTGAACATCTGGAGTACGCAGGACAACACCATCTACAACTTCGCCGTCGCCGGTTGCAACCTGCTGCGCACCGGCCGGCGCAGAACCGTGACCCTGGGTGGCGCGGTGATCGGCACGGTGCTCGCCTTGCTCGGCATGTACGACATGCTGGTGCCCTATCTGATTTTGCTCGGCACGGTGATCCCGCCGATTGGCGGGGTGATCATGGCGGACTTTTTCTACCGCTGGCGCGGGCACTATCCGCGTCTGGCCGACGCACGGTTGCCGGCGTTCAACTGGCCGGGGCTCGGGGCCTACGGGGTGGGCACCATTGCTGCGTTCAGTTCGCCGTGGGTCGCGCCGCTGGTAGGGATCGCCGCTGCCGCGCTAACGTATGTCATCGTCACCGGTCTGCTCGGCGCCCGTCGCGTCAGCGCACCACTACAAGATCTATAAAAGGATTCGCCTGATGCACATCATCAACGCCCGCCTGCGCAACCAGGAAGGCCTGCACGAATTGCACCTGGAAAACGGTCTGATCCACAGCATCGCCCGGCAGACCGAAGCGCCGACCCTCGGCCCGGACGACCTCGACGCCGGTGGCAATCTGGTGGTGCCGCCCTTCGTCGAGCCGCACATTCACCTCGACGCCACCCTCACCGCCGGCGAGCCGCGCTGGAACATGAGCGGCACACTGTTCGAAGGCATCGAGTGCTGGGGCGAACGCAAGGTCACCATCACCGAAGAAGACACCAAGACCCGCGCCAAGAAGACCATTCAGGCGCTGGCCGCCCACGGCATCCAGCACGTGCGCACCCATGTCGACGTCACCGACCCGCAACTCACTGCGCTCAAGGCCATGCTTGAAGTGCGCGAGGAAAGCCGCCACCTGATCGACCTGCAAATCGTCGCGTTCCCGCAGGAAGGCATCGAGTCGTTCCGCAACGGCCGCGAGTTGATGGAAGAAGCAATCCGCATGGGCGCCGATGTGGTCGGCGGGATTCCGCATTTCGAGTACACGCGCGATCAGGGCGTCAGCTCGGTGAAGTTCCTGATGGACCTGGCCGAGCGTACCGGGTGCCTGGTCGACGTGCATTGCGATGAGACCGACGACCCACACTCGCGCTTCCTCGAAGTGCTCGCCGAAGAAGCGCGCAGCCGCGACATGGGCGCCCGCGTCACCGCCAGCCACACCACGGCGATGGGCTCTTACGACAACGCCTACTGCGCCAAACTGTTCCGCCTGCTCGGCCATTCCGGGATCAGTTTCGTCTCCTGCCCGACCGAAAGCATTCACCTGCAAGGACGCTTCGACAACTTCCCCAAACGCCGCGGCGTGACCCGCGTCAACGAACTGCTCGAAGCCGGAATGAACGTCTGTTTCGGTCAGGACTCGATCGTCGACCCGTGGTATCCGCTGGGCAACGGCAACATCCTGCGCGTGCTCGAAGCCGGCCTGCACATCTGCCACATGCTCGGCTATCGCAACCTGCAAAGTGCCCTGGACCTGGTCACCGACAACAGCGCCAAGGCCATGCACCTGGGCGAGCGTTATGGCCTTGAACAGGGCCGCCCGGCGAACCTGCTGATTCTTTCGGCGGACAGCGATTACGAAGTGATCCGCAGCCAGGGCCTGCCGCTGTACTCGATTCGTGGCGCCAAGGTGTTGATGAAACGGCAGATGCCGGTGGTGGAGTTCAGCTGAGATTTCGCGCGGGGCTGATGGCCTTATCGCTGGCAAGCCAGGCTCCGACAGGTTTTGTGTTGAACACATGATTGCGCCCGAATGCAAAACCCGTGGGAGCCTGCCTTGGCAGCGATGGCGTCGACCGAGTCAATCCATCAACCGCGCCGTGCCGAACAATTTCACTCGCAGCAACTCCCCTTCCGAAACCTCAAGCAAAACCGGTGCCGTGCCACCCGGCATGACCACCCGCACCTCCCCTGCCTCGACCCAACCCACCCGCCACGCAGCACACGCGACCGCACTGGCGCTGGTACCGGATGATGCGGTTGGTCCTTCGCCACGCTCGAATACCCGGGCGAGGACTTGCTGCGGCGACGCCAGCACAGCCCATTGAAGATTGACGCCCGCAGGGCAGGGATTTCCGGCACCGGTGGGCATGGCGTAGGCAATTGCCGTCAGCCGTTCGTTCAGGGGCGATTCACCCATCTGTTCGTTGCTCGGCAAAGCGGACGCATCGCCGAGCAGCGTTACACAGTGCGGATTGCCGATACGGACGAATTGGCTGTAGCTCCAGTCAGAATCGAGTTCCGCCAGGGGCTGGACATGGCTGACGTCGCGATTGTTGAACTGAACGTTTGCAACCGTCTGCGCACCCACAGCCTCCGGGCCGAAGCCAGGCTGACCGAGGTCGAGCCAGAAACCGCGCACGCCTTCGACTTCGGCCGGTGTCACCGCGGTTTCCAGCGCTTCGCCCTTGTCATGATGAACGCGCAGCACGGCGCCCTGCTCCGGCAGCAAGCCTTGCTCGATCAATGCCTGAGAAAAAATCGTCAGACCGTTACCGCTGCGCTCGGCTAGGCTGCCGTCGGTGTTGACGATTAGCACATCGAACGGCGCCAATGCCTGGAACGGGCCGATCAGCAGGCCATCGCTGCGGTGAGGCTTGCTGTTGGCCGGGCGCTGGCCGTCGGGCCAATGGCAGCACAGGGCGATGGCGGCTTCGCTCCATTGCTGCCGAGACCCGGCGCACTCGGCGGCGCTGACCGGCAAAGCAATCCCGGCCTCGCGCAAGGCTTGGGGTGAGACCACAGCGTAGATATTGCCGCGTGCGTCGTAGAAGCTCGTCATTGCCTGCCCTTTGCCTTCGTATGGATGAACACCACTCTAATGATTAATACACACCCTGTGGGAGCGGGCTTGCTCGCGAAAGCGGTGAGCCAGTCAAATATTCTTCGCCTGACATACCGCCTTCGCGAGCCAGCCCGCTCCCACAGGGTAGGATGTTCACCGTTACGCCCCGAAAGGCCTGAGATCGAACCTCAACGCCAGCAGAATGTCACTCGGGATGCAGTTGTTTTTTTGCCAAGGATCGATATGACCAGCCTCAACCCCCAAGACACGTTCGTCCCCGGACGTCTGCAACAGATGTCCACCCGCGTCGCTTTTTTCATCGCTGGCCTCGGCATCGCCGCGTGGGCGCCGCTGGTGCCGTATGCCAAGGCGCGGGCCGGGCTGGATGAGGGCACGCTGGGATTACTGCTGCTGTGCCTGGGTGTCGGCTCGATTCTGGCGATGCCGCTGGCGGGGATTCTCGCCACGCGTTTTGGTTGCCGACGCGTAGCCACTGGCGGCACCTTGCTGATCTGCGCGGCACTGCCGTTGCTGGCGACGGTGTCGTCGATTCCGGCGCTGATCGCCACGCTGTTCATGTTCGGCGCAGGCCTGGGCACGGTGGATTCGACGGTGAACCTGCAAGCGGTGATCGTCGAGCGCGCCAGCGGCAAGCACATGATGTCGGGGTTCCACGGTTTGTTCAGCCTGGGCGGCATCGTCGGCGCGGCAGGCGTCAGCGCCCTGCTCGGCCTCGGCCTGACTCCACTGGCGGCGATGCTGGTGGTCGTGGTGTTGCTGATCGGCGCCTTGCTCAAGTGTGTGCCGCACATGTTGCCCTATGGCAGCGAAAGCTCGGGGCCGGCGTTTGCCATCCCTCACGGCATCGTGCTGTTTATCGGCGGCATGTGCTTTATCGTTTTCCTCACCGAAGGCGCGGCGCTGGACTGGAGCGCGGTATTCCTGGCCCAGGAACGGGGCATCGACACGGCTTACGCGGGAATGGGCTACGCAGCGTTTGCCCTGACGATGACGGTGGGACGTCTGCTGGGCGACCGCATCGTGCGCAAGCTTGGGGCCACGCGGATCATTTTGTTTGGTGGTCTGTTGGCGGCGGCGGGATTGTTTCTCGCCACCTTCGCGCCGAGCTGGCAAGCGGCGCTGGTCGGGTACGCGCTGGTCGGTGCCGGTTGTTCCAACATCGTGCCGGTGCTGTACACCGCGGTGGGCAAGCAGACGGTGATGCCGGAAAGCATCGCGGTGCCGGCGATTACCACGCTCGGTTATGCCGGGATTCTCGCCGGGCCGGCGGTGATCGGTTTCGTTGCGCATGCCAGTAGCCTGAGTTTTGCCTTTGGGCTGATGGCGGTGTTGCTGGTGGCTGTGGCGATTGGCGGCAAAGTCCTCAAGGTCTAAAGCAAAAGATCGCAGCCTTCGGCAGCTCCTGCATGGGTTTGCGTTCCCCTGTAGGAGCTGCTGAAGGCTGCGATCTTTTGATCTTGTGTTTTAAAAACCGACGCTGGCCTGCACGAAGAACGTGCGTGGCGCACCGACATACATCCCTGAGTTGTTGTCGCTTGAGCGGGTGAAGTACTGCTTGTCGAAGATGTTTTTCACCCCGGCGCCGAGCTTGAGATTCGACACCTGCGCGCCGAAGTCATAGCCTCCGCGCACGTTCCAGGTCACGTAACCCGGAATGTCGCCGTACTGCCCGTCTGCCGTGCCTTCGGTAATGTAGTTGCCATTGAAGCTGCCATCCGCATTCACCCCCGTGCCCGGTGAACGCTGTTTCGATTGAGCGAAGCCGTCGATGTTGTAAGTCCAGCGATTGATGTCGTATCGCAAACCGACCGTGGCCACCTGCCGCGAATAGAACGGCAGATCGCGGCCCTTGAAGCCGGGGATCTCGCCTTCATACGTCGCGCGGGTATAAGTGAAGCCAGCGTTGGCCGTCAGGCCATCGAGGCGCGGGTCGAGGGCAGCCATGTCGTAGTGCATCGAAGCTTCGATGCCCTGGTGTTTGGTCGCGCCAAGGTTGGTCCAGCCGACGTCGTTGCTGATGTATTGCAGTTCGTCATCGAAGTCGATGTAGAACAGCGTCACTTCACCGCCCCACACATCATCGTTGTAGCGCGTGCCGATCTCGTAGGTCTTGGCCTTTTCCGGCTCCAGACCATTGGCGGTGCTGTCACCGGAACCGCCCTGGCCGAGCTGGAAATATTGCAGGCTGCCAAACGAGGTTTCGTAGTTGGCGAACAGCTTCCAGGCATCGGACAGGTGATACATCACGCTCAGCGCCGGCAGCGGTTCGTTGCTTTCGATACTGCGATTTTTTTCCGGGACCGGCCGGCCAGCCGTGTCGAGCACGGCGCGGTCATGCCAATCGGTGCTGATGTGTTCGAAGCGAATGCCCGGGGTGATGGTCCAGCTACCGACGTCGATCTTGTTGTCGACATACACCGAGTTGGCTTCAGTGCCGCCGGTGCGATCCTGGAACACATGACCGTCGGAGGTGGGCGTGGTCACCGGCTGATTGTTGACCAGCGCCAGACGGCTCGACTCCTCGTGCATGGCCTCTTTCAGATAGCGATAACCGACGCTGACTTCCTGCGTGGTCGGACCGACATCGAAAACCCGCGACACGCGCGGCTCGATGCCCAGGGTGTAGTAAGAACGGGGGTAGGAGCTGAGGGTGCGCTGATCGCGCGCGGCGATGGTACTGCCGCGAAAGCTGTCGGTGTAGTAGGTGAGGATTTCTGCTTGTGTGCGCTCGTCGATCTGACGAATCCACTTGAACGACACGTCCTTGCGTCGGCCTGTGAACTGGTCGTAGTCACGCACCGATTCGTACGGTTTGTCGTCGTACTGACGTTGGGTCAGACCGCCGGGCATGTCGGCGCTGGCGTCGTAATAGTGGAAATTGAGACTGAAATCGTCCTGATCGGTCGGCGCCCAGTGCGTCTTGAGCAGCACGTCGTCGATGTCATTGCCGTTGTTGCGCTCGCGATACCCGTGGCCGTTGACGCCGGAGTACAGCAGCGCGACGCCCATGCCGTTGTCGGCGGTACCGCCGAGGAACGCCGTGTCGATGTGTTTCCAGCCGCCGTACTGAGTCGTTTCCAGGGTGGTACCGATTTCGCCGGTGGTTTTCTCCGGGATCGCGCGGGTCACGAAGTTGATCACGCCACCCACGTTCTGCGGCCCGTAACGCACGGAACCGGCGCCACGCACCACGTCGATGCTGTCGAGGTTGCCCGAAGAAATCGGCGCCATTGACAATTGGGGCTGGCCATAGGGGGCAAACGCGGCAGGTATGCCGTCGATCAGCACGGTCGAGCGTGGCGACAGGCGCGAAGTCAGACCGCGCACGCCGACGTTGAGGGAAATATCACTGCCGCCAGTGCCATTGGCGTCCTGCACTTGCACGCCGGGCACACGTTTGAGCACGTCGCTGACGTTCATCGCGCCCTGCTCGACCATGGCTTCGCGGCGGATCACGGTTCGCGCGCCCGGGTGGTTTTGCACCACCGCTGCGTCGGCGTCACCGAGCCAGTCGCCGACCACTTTGATGTCGGTCACGCCGAGCTCCAGCGGACCATTGCCGGTTGCAGAGGTGGATGCTGGTGCAAGCGTCACCGAGCCTTCGTTGATCTGATAGTCGAGGCCGCTGCCTTGCAACAACTGGCGCAAGGCCTGCTCCGGTGAGAGGTCGCCGTCGACCGCAGACGCCTGTTTGCCGGCCACCAGCTCGGGGTTGAAGAACACCTGCAGCGAGGTTTGCTGGCCCAGTTCGCTCAGCGCCTGGCCCAGCGGTTGCGCGCGGATATGAATGGCTTCAGCGGCAAACGCCAACGGCATCGCTGCATTGACCGCGAGCGCCAGCGCCAGGGGCAACCAAGGGGATTTTTTATTGTGATGGGTGGTGATGTTCACGTCGTACGGAGTCCTGTGGATCGCAAGAGTGTGCGGCTGTTAATGCAAACCAGTTGCAGTTGACCAGGAAGACGATGAACTCGGAAAAAACCTGAATGCTATCTGGAAATTATTTCCTGACTGCCGTCGGCGAGGGTGCGCACGGCCACCGGCAAAATGGTCGGCAGGGCCTTGAGCAACGCGTCGGTGTCGTCGGTTTTGAACACGCTGGTCAGGCGCAGGCTGGCCACGTCCGGTTGGGACACGACCAGCGGCTTGTCGCGATAGCGCGATACTTCGGCCGCCACTTCGCTGAGGCTGGCGTTGTTGAACACCAGTTTGCCGTTACGCCACGCGCTCAGCTGCGCCGGGTCGACCGCGTAGGCCGGCAGGACGTTGCCTTGGGCATCAACCGCGGTGCCGAGGCCGGCGGTCAGGTTGACGAACTTGTCGTGCGGGGCATCACTCCCCTGCACTTTCACCGTACCCTGCTCCACCGCCACGCGAGTTTGATTGGCATCGCGGCGTACATCGAAACGCGTACCGGTGACCGTGACCTTGCCGCTGCCGGCCTCGACAATAAAAGGCCGCGAGGCGTCATGTGCAACGCTGAACATCGCCTCGCCCGCGCTCAACTCGATTACCCGTCGATGCTGCTCATAACGCACCTGCAAGCAGCTGCGACTGTTCAGATCGATCACCGAACCGTCCGGCAACGCCACGTGTTTGCGCTCGCCAAGCGTTGTGGCGAATTCGGCGCGGTAACCGCCCAAATGATTCAGTCCACTGAACAGGCCCAGTCCCAGCGCAACGGCGAGGACGCTCGCGGCCACGCCATAACGCAACAACGGACGGCGTTCGCGACGAGTCGGCGCAGGTACAACCATTGCTTGGAGGCGCGAGGTCGGCAGCAGATCAGCCGCCATCCACAAGCCCTGCAGCAGCTGAAACTCTTCGTGGTGCTGCGGATGCTCGTTCAGCCAGGCGTCGAAGCGCTGCTGTTCTTCGACGCTGACATTCGGCTCCTGCAAACGCACGAACCACGCCGCCGCCTCGTCACGCACCGCCGCTTGCCCACAGGCGCAATCACGAGTTTCCATCATGGAATGTCCTGTCCGGCTGAGAATGAAAAGGTGCGAGCGCTCATGATTGCAAGCCATCCAGCCGCTCACGCAGATGCCGCAGGGTGCGGATCATATACTTTTCGACCATGTTCTTGGACAGCCCCAGGCGTTCGGCAATTTCCGCCTGCGTCAGGCCTTCGATCTTCTGCCAGACAAAGATCTTGCGGCAGTTGAGCGGCAACTCGGTGAGCGCGCGTTCGATGGAATCGGCCAACTGGATCGCGTGCATGTAATGCTCCGGATCGCCCGCGAACGACGCACTGTCGTCAGCCGCCTCCGACTCCATGACGCCCCGCCGGTCCTCCCGCCGATAACCATCGACCGCGATATTACGCGCCGTCTGGTGCAGATAAGCGCGCGGCTGCTGCACCTTCGCCGAATCCGCCTCAAGTACCCGCACAAAGGTGTCGTGCGCCAGATCCTCGGCTTGCGCGCGATTGCGCAAGCGACGAGTCCAGGTACCGATCAACTCTTCGTAATGCTCGAAAAAGCCGGATCTGCGGGAGCGCATGAGGGATGGACGGCGTGGTGAGGAAAGGGCGTGAATAGTAATGCTTCGTATTAAGACCGGCAATTCATTCCTTTGGATGCAAATACAGTCAGCAACAATGCCACACCATTGCACGCGATCAACGTCGCTCCCAATGCCTGAAACCAGCCGGCCAGCATCAATCCTGCGCCTATCAGCCAGTAATACATCAAACCCAGCAAGGCGCCTGCGGTACCCAGGCGATCGGTGTAATCCACCAGCGCCTGGCCAAGAATGTTGGGGATGGCCATGCCGAACGCCAGCACGATCAGCAGCATCGGCACCACAAACGCGGCGCTGTCCTGCAGTAACCAGACGCCAATGCCACCGGCCAGCCCACACACCGCTGCGAGCCGGATCAATGGCACCGCTGCGAACCCGGCCAACAAAAGCCGCTTGTTGCACCACGCACCAACACCCGAACCCAGCGCAAGCAACACGCCGCTGTATCCGAACCAGGCCTCGCTCAAGCCCAAGCGCTGGAACATGAACGGTGCGAGGCTGTAGTAACTGAACAGCGCAATGTTGAACGAGGCAATCCACGCCGCCGAGCGCCAAATCCCGAGGTCGCGCAGCATGCGCCAGAGGGTCTCGGAAAGACTGACAACCGGGGTCTGTTGCGGGCGGGATTCCGCCAGGCCGTACCAACTCCACAGCCATAAACACGTAGCCAGCAATACCAGCGCGCCCAGCACACCGCGATAACCGAACGCCTGCACCAGGCTGGCCCCGCTGAACAATCCTATCGCCGGGCTGGCCGCCAGAGCGATGCCCACCAGTGAGAAAACCTGCGCCAGCTCGGCACCCTTGAACCGATCACGCAATACGGTTTGCGTGACCACCGAACCCACCGCCGCTCCAAACGCTGCCAGTCCTTGAACCCACAGCAAAGCGTTGAAACTGCTGACCCGCAGGCCGATCAGCATAGCAACGGCATACAGCGCCAACCCTGCCAGCATCACTGGTCGTCGTCCGAAGCGATCACACGCCCGGCCCCACACCACTACGCCAAATGCAAACGCCAGAAAGTACACCGACAAGGTCTGCGCTACCGCTTGCGGACCGACAGCAAAGACGCTTCCGATATCCCCCAACGCCGGGCTGTACAGTGTTTGGGCGATTTGTGGAAACATCAGCAAGGCGATGGCCAGCGCCAGAAAATTCCGTTTATACATCCCTCAAAACTCCTCTCCCAAAGTCGAGAAGCTTAAAATCCAACGCGTGGCGTATTATCCAGATCCCGCCAAATAATCGCTTGAATCGGACAAATCCATGGCCTGGCTCGATGCCCACTCGACGTTTGATGCGGACAGTTTTACCGCTCCGGTCATCGGCCTCGCCTCGATTTTGGCTGAACACGATTCAGGCATGCATCGCCATCGGCGCGGGCAATTGCTGTACACGCGACAGGGCTGCATCCGGATTACCCTGGCGCAGCAGTTGTGCCTGTTGCCTCCCTCGCGGGCAGCCTGGATCCCGGCCGGGATCAGCCACCGCGCGGTCATGCAGCAGAGCGTCGATTACCGTTCGATCTATCTGGTCGATGACTTATGTGATGAGTTGCCGCCGCAGGTCTGTGTCATTGAGGTCAGCCCGCTGCTGCGCGCGGTGCTCGAGCCGATGGCGACGGCGCCCTTTGACACTGACTGGCGACGAGGCAAATTTGCCCACTTGCTCGGGCTGTGTCTTAGCGAAATTCAGGATGCGGTGCAGCAACCGATGCTGTTGCCATTGCCGCAGGACAAGCGCCTGAAACCTCTCCTGGCGGTGCCAGAATGCCTGCCACCCGCACTTAATGTGTTGGAACATCAGATCGGCGCCAGCAGCCGCACCATCGGCCGCATCTTCCAGCGCGAGACCGGCTTGAGCTATCAGCAATGGCGCCAGCAGTGGCGCCTGATGCGCGCCATCGAACTGCTCGCCACCGGACGAAGCCTGAGTTACTGCGCCTTTGAGCTGGGGTTTGCCAGCGACAGCGCGTTCATCGCCTTTTTCAAATCAATGACCGGTAGCACGCCGGGCCAGTGGCTCAAGTAAGTGGACAATCAGACGCAGCACCGGCGGCACCGAGTGCGCAGGGGCATTGAAAATGCCCCTGTGATGCCGGCAGCTCAGGCCTGCGGCAGCTTACGGAAGCCTACGGCAAGGCGATTCCAGCCGTTGATGGTGTTGATCGCCACGGTCAGGTCAACCAGCTCCTTCGGTGAAAACTGCGCGGCGACCACGTCGTAGTCCTCGTCCGGGGCGTGGGTCAGGCTCAGTTGCGTCAGCGATTCGGTCCACAGCAGCGCGGCGCGCTCACGCTCGCTGAAAAACGGCGCTTCCCGCCATGCCGTCACGGCGAACAGGCGGCGTGGGGTTTCGCCGTCCTTGATCGCGTCGGCGGTGTGCATGTCGATACAGAAGGCGCAGCCATTGATCTGCGAGGCGCGCAGCTTGACCAGTTCGATGAGGCTTTTTTCCAGCGGCAGTTTCGAGACGGCATTTTCCAGCGCCATCATCGCTTTCAGGGCATCGGGGGAAGCGGTGTAGAAATCGGCACGAGGTTGCATGGTGGGACTCCGGGGTAGCGATTGAATGTGTGGCTACGTTAGTCCCCGTGGATGGTTCGGCAAATAGCCAATAGTGCCGAAGAACAGTAGGCCACTTGGCGCAGCAGCTAGACCGCTCGTCACTCGACCGGCACCAAGACTTGGGCGCGCGAGACCAATATCAGGTAATCCCCTTTATCAGGAGACGTACCATGATGACGCGCACATTCACTTCGCTGTTGTTGGCCGGCCTGCTCGCCACGGCATCCGCCGCCAGCTTCGCCGCCAATGACAGCACCGATGCCACCGGCACCAAATCCGGCGCCACCAGCGGCTCGACCATGCCACCGGATAACACCCCGGGCGCGCCGTCGGGCGGCAACAGTTCGGGAACCTCGGGCGGCAGCACGGGTAGCGGAGCTGGCGGTGGCACGGGTACCAATGGCGGCGCCAGCGGTTCGGGTTCCGGCGCGGGCGGCGGCACCGGTTCGGCCGGCGGCGGCACAGGGGGTGCGGGTGGTGGCACGGGCGGCTGAACGAACAAGAGCCATCCCAGATAAAGAAACGCTGATTAACTGTGGGAGCGAGCTGGCTCTCGAAGGCATTGTGTCAGTCGACTGATTGAGTGACTGGTGCGCTGCTTTCGCGAGCAAGCTCGCTCCCACATTTGTTCGATAGTGTGATTGAGATCAGCGATCCGAACGCATCAATTCGGCAAAGTCTTCTTGCACCGCAAACACCGCCGCGCGATTGCGTCCGGCATTTTTCGCCTGATACAACGCCGCATCGGCGCGCTGTATAAATACCTGCGGGCTGTCGTGGCCATGCGGAATAAATGAATAACAGCCCAGGCTCACGGTGAGATAACCGGTCGGCGAGCCACTGTGAATGATGTGTTTGTCGATCACGCTGCGGCGAATTTGCCCGGCGATTGCCAGTGCACCGTTGATGTCGGTGTCCGGTAACAGCACGGCGAATTCTTCACCACCGTAACGCACCGCCAGATCCGACTTGCGCTGGCAGCAGGCCTTCACCGCTTGCGCCACCTGCGCCAGGCATTGGTCGCCGGCGACGTGGCCATAAGCATCGTTGTAGCGCTTGAAGAAATCGATATCGAGCATGATCAGGCTGACCGGACTGACCTGGCGCGCGCCACGGGCAAATTCAATATCCAGCGAGCGCTCGAACAAGCGGCGATTGGCCAACCCGGTGAGGCTGTCGTGGGTGGCGATCTGTTCCAGCGCCAGTTGCGCCTTGCGCAGGTTCTTCTCGATGCGCTCGCCGTCGCGCACCTGATGAATGAATACCCAACCGAACAGGCCAATGCCGAGAATCACCAGCGCGACAATCACGCTGGACTGGAATGCGCGCTCGTGCCAGCCCTGCAGGATCGTCTCTTGCGAAGTGGCGGCGGACACCACCAGCGGATACGAGGCCAGCTGGCGATAGCCATACAGGCGGGTCACGCCATCGACCACGGAATTGAGCATCGCCGTACCCGCATTCGCGTTGGGCAACAGGGTTTGATAGATCTCGCCGTGGGCTACAGAGGTATTGATCAGCGACTCGTCGAAGGGCCGTCGCGCCAGCAAGGTGCCGTCGGTCAGCGCCATGAACATGATGCCGCTGTCATCGAGGCTGAAGCTTTTGAAGAACTGATCGAAGTACGACATTCGGATGCCGGCCATCAACACGCCCTGAAAATTGCCGAGCTGGTCGTTGACGCGTCTGGAAATCGGAATGATCCACTCGCCGTTTTCGCGGCTGCGAATCGCCGGGCCGATGTGCGCAACCGTCGAGGCATTCTGCTGGTGGAACTTGAAATATTCGCGATCGGCCACGCCGTTGCCACGGGGCAGATCGGCGAACGAAGTAATGACCCACTGCCCTTCGCGGTCAAAGAGAAAAATGCCGTGCAACTGATCCAGCTGCTGCGCGCGGCGCACGAAGATCCTTTTTAACCGGGGTCGCTGCGTCGCCCCATAGCCATCGTCCTGAATCCAGTCGACGAGGCTGGTCATCACCAGATCCGCTGCACGCACAGTGTCTTCAGCCTGCTGGGCCATGGCTCGGGTCAGGTTGCCCGAAGCCATCTTCGCCACCGCGAGGTCCTGACGCCGCGACTGCTCCAGTTGCAGGTAGAGAAGACCGCACAGGCACAGGCTCACCGCAACGATGAACAGCACCGCCGCTTTGCGAAGCGGCAGGCGCTTGAGCGTGCCGGGAGCTTGATGCGGATCGTGAACGGGAATTGGCAAAAGCATGTCCTGGGCAGGTACGACAGGGGCGCGAGCCCGAAACCCTTGTGTTCGTGAGCGTAGCCCACCGGGATGCACGGAGCAAACGCCCGCCTCCCGCCCAGTTATCGGCGCCTCGCGAGTTTGGATGATCGCTGATCGTCGATTTATTTTCGATTGCTGCTTTACGGTTAATCAGTTGTGCAGGGCCAGCCGCCGCATCGCTGGGTGGCCATGGCCAGCAGCTGCACCTGTGCGGCGCGTTCCAGGTAATACGGATCGTCCCAGGCTTCGGCAATGGTCGGCGCGACGACGATCACGCCGTGGTTCTTCAAAAAAAGGATATCGGCCTCGCCCATGACGCTGGCGATGCGGTCGTCTTCGGATACATCAGCGCGAAGCCGTTGTCATCCTCGTCCACCGCCGTGCGCCCGCAAAACTTCAGCGCGGTCTGCCCCAGCCACGGCAGCGGCGGGCCTTGCCACAGACACAATGCAGTGACGTGCGGCCTGTGCGTGTGAAATGCGACTGTTACCCGTGGCCACTGTTTATGCAGTCGCGCATGGGTGTAGAGGCGCGCAGCACGAACGAATTTTGCCAAGAACCACAAATCTTCAGGCACAAAAAGGCGCTCATGCGAGCGCCTTTTTTCATAGGCCGCTACAGATGCTTACCGTACCGGCGGCACCCGAATATCCCCCGCCCGACACTGAGTGTTAACCCCTTTGCCACACGCGCCGAACTGCAAATCCTTGTCCATGCACACCCGCACTTCCGACAACTGCGGGCCGCTGCAGACCACTGCAATGCCGTCAGCCGGAATTCGCGGATTGGCCTTGCGAAACAGATCGACGATTTCCTGCGCTTCGAAGTAGTACGACGTCGAGCCGAAAGGTTGCAGCTCCGGCGGAATCTTCACAGCGCCAAGGGCCTGATCAGACTTGTCGAGATAGCCCATTGCGCCGAGACCGCTGCAGGTGCCGTGCTTGGACCATTCGTGATCGAGCAGTTTTTTCGTTGGGAACAGTGTCAGGCCCTTCTCCGTCTGCGCAGCCGATAGCGCGACGAGCGGCGGACAGGATTGCGGCCAGCCGCCCTTGGCGTATTGCGGCCACAAGCCGTGCAGGACAAAACCATAACCCTTGCCGGTGCACTGCGCGTCGTCCTTGTGCGTCAGACAAAAAGTCGGCGACCAGGACAGCGCCAGCAGGTAGTAATCGAACACCCCCGCCACCGATTCCGCCTGGGCTTTGCTCGATGACGACTGACGCGCCGAACTCATGCCGATGCTACCGGCCGTCAGCGCGATCAGTGCCAGAATTGTAAACAGCTTTTTCATTGACCCGTTCCTTGGGACGCCTGCGTCCGTGATTTTCATTGTTGGCCAGGCTTGGCCATTGCTGATTTCGACACGCTTGTATTGCAAGCGCATGACGCAAGGCAAAGCCCTGCGTCGTTCAAAGGTCTACGCTGAACAGGCAGACATCCAACAAGGGAACCGACATGAGTAAAGCAGACGAACTCGCCGCCAGACTCAAGCAGACCCGGCACACCCAGGCTGACGACATCAGCTGCGCTGCACTTGAGATCGATTGCTGGCCCGCTCAGGTGTACGACTTGTACCACCGCATCGAGGGCTGGCTGCAGCCAGTGACGGAAGTAGGACTCAAGATTCGGCGAAATCCTACGCACGTTTGCGAAAGTTCGCCGGATGGCGAAACCCACGACTACGCCATCGACCAATTGGTGATCGAGGCCAATCATCACAGCCTGACGTTCGATCCGATTGCGCGGTTTACCGAGGATGGTTGCGGACGTGTGGAGATCAAGGTCCCGGGCCGCGATCAGTCGTTGCTGCGCACGGTTGACGAGCATGGCGAAAGCCACTGGTGGTTGCAGACTATCGAGACTGGTCAGGAGCTGGATGCGATTGCATTGACGGAAAACAACCTGCTGCAGGTGGTGCAGCAAGGGCTGGGTCTGTAGCGAATCAACGCTGACGCACACTGTCGGACTGGATCAATGGTGAGAACGTGTTTAACTTCGAACACGTCCTTTCCGTCCATCCCAGAGAAAATTCCGACAGATGCCAACGACAAAAACCACAATCCTGCTCGGTGCATTGCTCGCGTTGCCCTTTACTGCTCAGGCCGCCGACACCACAACCCACCTCGACAGCATCCAACAACAAGGCCAGTTGCGCGTCTGCACCACCGGCGACTACAAGCCCTACACCTTCAAGCGCAGCGACGGCGACTTCGAAGGCATCGACATCAGCATGGCCCGCTCCCTGGCCGACAGCCTCGGCGTCAAGGTGCAATGGGTGCAGACCACCTGGAAAACCCTGATGCCCGACATGCAGGCCGGCAAATGCGACATCGGCATGGGCGGTATCTCGGTCACGCTCGAACGGCAGAAAAAAGCCTATTTCAGCAACACTCTCGACACCGACGGCAAAATCCCGCTGGTGCGTTGCGCCGATCAAGCGAAATACCAGACCATCGACCAGATCAACCAGCCCAATGTGCGCCTGGTGGAACCTGCCGGCGGCACCAACGAAGCCTTCGTCCACGCCTTCCTGCCCAAGGCGCAACTGGCCCTGCACGACAACGTGACGATCTTCCAGCAACTGCTCGACAACAAAGCCGACGTGATGATCACCGACGCCTCGGAAGCGCTGTATCAGCAGAAACTCAAACCGGGGTTGTGCGCAGTGAATCCGCATCAGTACATGCAGTACGGTGAGAAGGCTTACTTGCTGCCACGCGATGACATCAGCTGGAAACTGTATGTCGATCAGTGGCTGCATTTGAGCAAGGTCACTGGCAAGTATCAGCAGACGTTGAGCGAATGGATTGCGGTGCCGGGGAAGTAACGGTCAATCGTCGTGCAGCGGTGACAGCGACTGTTCAGCTAACCATTTAGCCTAGCGGTGACGGATAACCGCTCCGTCACCGCTAGGTTCGCTTCAAGCCTTCACTTCAACTTTATCCAACGCCTGATTCACCGCGATCTCACCCAGCATCACTACCTGGGCGATGCCCAATAAGGTCTTGCGCTGCGAATTTTCCAGTAACGCTGCGAAGTCATTGAGCATAACGCTGGCCGAACCCAGCGATTCGCTGGCATTGGCCAACAGGGATTCGCTGTCGTACGCCGGATTGGCGAGGAACATGCGTTCGGGCTGGTTGGTGGAGGCTTTGATGTGACTGGCGGGGGGCAGGTAATAATCCAGCGCACGCTCGGCGGCGTCGTGGAGTTTTTTTGAGTCTGGGGATTTGTAAGGGGATGCGGGATCGGTGTCCGGCGGATTGGGCGTGACTTTGAACATGGATGAATCCTCTAGCGCGATTACCAAAAGGCGACATCACCCTCGCTACCAAACGAAGGGTGGCGGCCATACGCGGGTTGGTAGACCGGTCGCACTAGAACCCGGCGCCCACGAATGGGCCCCACGCATGACCACCATAAACTCGAACGCTGAGAAGCGCCTGAATCAGGTGACGCAATGCATCTAGACACGAAGCGGGCTACCAAACCCGATCACTGAGATCAGTGACCCAGGGACGATAGAGCCCGCAGGCTAGACGCACAAGCCGGCGGATTCTGTCTTAGGTGTAGGGGGAGGCGCAAGACAACGTAGGCTTCGGATGACTTTCACCGGTCAGATTTAAACAAGCGCCTGCGCAACCGTTTAAACGGATACTGAAGGACAGACAACAGGCAGAAATACACTTCCTCCCATCAGGCCGAGCGCCTCAGAGCCCTGTTCAAACCACAAACAGCGCCTCGCAAGCCTTTGCCTGTTCGCAGACCTGATAAACTCCTGACCCTTCGCCTTCTTGATCCAGATTCCTCACATGTCCCTACAGCCCACCCCACTCTCCCGCCGCTTTTCCGTCGCCCCGATGATGGATTGGACGGACCGCCATTGCCGGTACTTCCTGCGCCTGTTGTCCAAGCACGCCCTGCTCTACACCGAAATGGTCACCACTGGCGCACTGCTCAACGGCGATCACGAACGTTTCCTGCGTCACAACGAAGCCGAGCACCCTCTCGCCCTACAACTAGGCGGCAGCGTTCCACTGGATCTCGCCGCCTGCGCGCGCATGGCCGAGGAGCACGGCTACGACGAAGTGAATTTGAACGTAGGCTGCCCAAGCGATCGTGTGCAGAACAACATGATCGGGGCGTGCCTGATGGGGCACCCGCAGTTGGTCGCCGATTGTGTGAAGGCGATGCGTGATGCGGTGTCGATTCCGGTGACGGTGAAGCATCGGATCGGGATCAACGGGCGTGACAGTTATGCCGAGCTGTGTGATTTCGTCGGTACGGTGCGGGATGCCGGGTGCACGAGTTTTACCGTGCATGCGCGGATTGCGATTCTGGAGGGGTTGTCGCCGAAGGAAAATCGCGACATTCCGCCGTTGCGCTATGACGTGGCGGCGCAGCTGAAGACGGATTTTCCGACGTTGGAGATTGTGCTGAATGGCGGGATCAAGACGATGGAGGCCTGTCACGAGCATCTGCAGACGTTCGACGGTGTGATGTTGGGGCGTGAGGCTTATCACAATCCGTATTTGCTGGCGGAGGTGGATCAGCAGTTGTTTGGCAGTTCGGCGCCGGTGATCAGTCGGGCTGAGGCGTTGGCGCAGTTGCGTCCTTATATAGCCGAGCATTTGCTGGCGGGTGGTGCGATGCATCACATCACGCGGCATGTGCTGGGTTTGGGCACGGGATTCCCCGGGGCGCGCAAATTTCGGCAGCTGTTGTCGGTGGATATTCACAAGGCCAATGATCCGCTGGCGTTGCTGGATCAGGCGGCTGAGTTGCTTGCAGGTCGTTGATTGATGGTTTGAGTGTGCGGGCGACGCATGAGCGTTGCCCGTTTTTTTGATGTACTGACAGGATGTCTTTCGTTTATGCCCGCATTTACTTTTTCTCGTTTCAAGCGTTTCACCCTCCTCGCCTTGTTCAGCTTCACTTCCAACGTTTATGCGCACTGCGATGGCTTTTGCATGGGCCGTACCGATACGCCGTGGGAGGTGACGCAGTTTTCCGGCTTCACTTTGGTGTCTTTGATCCTCGCACCTATTTCGTCTAGCCAGGAAACGACCGACAGTCACAAGCGTGTTTACTCCGCCGAGGAGCAAGAAGACGCGCGACTCTATCTGGCCAGCAACGGCATGCTGCAGGCCGCGTATTTCACCTCGGCCTTGCAGCGCTTTCGTCAGGAGTCGTCGGATTCGACGTTAAACGATCTCGCCGTGGCTGCGTTGATCAGCGCTCAGTGATCAGGCTGCCGCTGCGGCGGTCCAGTTGACCCAGCCAAACAGCCACGTCGCCAGAATCAACAATCCAAAACCGATCCGGTACCACGCGAACGCGGCGTAGCTGTGGTTGGCGATAAATTTGAGCAGGCCACGCACGGCGATCATGGCGAAGATGAAGGCGGTGACGAAACCGAGGGCGAAGACAGGCAGGTCGTTGGGCTGGAACAGGTCGCGGTATTTGTAGCCGGAGTACACCGCGGCACCAACCATGGTGGGCATGGCGAGGAAGAACGAGAATTCGGTGGCGGCTTTACGTGAAAGGCCGAAGAGCAGCCCGCCGATGATGGTCGAGCCGGAGCGCGAGGTGCCGGGAATCATCGCCAGGCATTGTACGAAACCGACTTTCAGCGCGTGAGACCAGCGCATGTCATCGACATGTTCGACGCTGACTACATGGCTGCGCTGTTCGGCCCACAACATGACGATGCCGCCGACGACCAGTGCAACGGCAACGGTGACTGGATTGAACAGATACTCATGGATGGCGTCGGCGAACAACACGCCGAGGATAACGGCGGGGAAAAACGCGATCAGCAGATTAAGCGTGAAGCGTTGTGCGTTGCGCTCGGAGGGCAAGCCTTTGACGATTTCGAAGATCTTCGGACGAAACTCCCAGACCACCGCAAGAATGGCTCCCAGTTGAATAATGATGTTGAACGCCATGGCGCGCTCACCGCCGAATTCGAGCAGGTCAGCGACAATAATCTGGTGGCCGGTACTCGATATGGGCAAGAACTCGGTCAGGCCTTCTACCGCGCCTAATATCAATACCTGGAAAAGGGTCCAGAAATCCATTAATCCTCCGTCAGAGCACTCAGGGTGAGCGACCGGTTCAATAACACTCAGGGGTTGAGTATCTGAAGTAATGCATACGGCGATTCACCGATCCGGAAGCATAGGGTTTATCCAGAGTTAGACTCAAGTGCTGTTAGTAATCGTCTGCCGACGAACTAAACGGAAAAAATTTAGTTCTATTCCAACAAATATTTCATTTCAGATATGAAGTGTGATGTACTTCACACATTGCCTACGTGGCCAATCAATGGCAAAAGGACATAAAAAATCCATCGCCATACGCTCAGAATAGTGGCACCATTGCATATAGCCATCATCTACGCGTTAGTTCACAACTCCGAGAAAATCAACTAAAAGCCTGAAAAGCTTAGTTATTGTTAGAAAACTCGGGAGACGCGTCTAAAATCCGCGCAAATGTTACCAATTGTCAGTCACAGATGAGAACCGGTGCTTTAACATCCCGATGTCAGCACCTAATTCGAGTCAACGCATGATGCTCTCAGGGAACTTGGCGACTAGAAGTCCGCGCCCGACAAATGATGAATCCGGTGTTCTTGCTCTGGGTCGTACACTGGGTGTGGCTGACCATTTCAGATCGCTGATCGCAAAGCACATGCAGTCCGATATGATCCTGGAAACAGCTGCCTTCACTAGTTCGTATAAAGAACAAGGTTACATCGGTTCTTATCGCGCCATTTTCCTCATCATCGATAGCCCACAGGCCCTCGAAGACAATCTGGCTCTGGTGCAGAACCTGCGCAATGACAACTTGAAACCGCTTATTTGCGCGGTCGTCACCGGCCGCGGCGCCGTCAACAAACTCAAGTATTTTCTTGCTGGGGCGGATGCCTGTATCAAGCTCAACACACTGGGCGATGACAGCGAAGACTTGCTGGCGGAGTTCTTCAACAGCGAAGACTGGCAACGAGATATCAATCTGACGCTTGATCCGACACGGATCTGCCTGATGGACAGTCGGCGCAAACTCGATATCTCTTTCGCCGAGATGAAGATCCTCGAGGCCTTTGCGAACACCGGCAATCACATTCTGAGTCATGATGAAATCGCCGGCATCATGGGCCTCAACACCAATTTCTACGATCCTCGAGCGCTGGAAAAATCAATCAGCCGCTTGCGTGGAAAAATCAAGGACATGTATGGTACAAACGCGATTCAGAGCATCCGCGGCTACGGCTATCGCCTGATGCGGGGTCTGATATCGACTGCTTGAGTCTCGGGCAGTCTTCCCTTTTGCATACGAACGAAGGATCGTCTGATGCAGCCATATCTTTTCAGTTGCACTTCATATTTATTAAAACTCAAGCACTTGAATGAGCGCTGCAACACACCCCATAACAATAAAACGCCATAACATAGCTGCAGACCGAGTGGAATTTATCGACGGCCATTTTCGGCCCGAACCCTGCCTACGATTACTTCCGAGGAAGTCATTGCTCGCCTGCCGATTTATCTTTTAGCCAATTTTGGTGTGTATTTAGGAGAGAGACATGGAAACGAGTACAACCCTCCCCAGAAAATATTTTGTTGTTGTGACGCACAGCACAACGTCGCAACGTGAACTGGAAAGCATCTTGTCCAGTGAGCGTTTCAATTCGTTTGGCACGTCGCAGGCACAAATGTTCGTTGAAGGTGTTGCTTCGCCCTCTTCCGCCCCGATGGTCATGGAGTTCAGTTACCCAAGCCTCAGCCGAAAGAATGTTGCGCGCAGTATCGAACATGATACTCAGCGCATACTGGCCACTCTTGAAAATGAATGGCGAGCCGCGCAAACAGACAATCCGTTTCAAAGCTTCGCGACACACACTGCAGAAAGAGCTCATATCACGCATGTCAGCGAGAATACCGAGCCTTGCAGCGACACTTGGCATCTTGACGATGATCAGGGCGTATTGCTCAAGGACAATATTGCGATCAGCCTGACCGGCCTGGAAACCGCTCTGGTCAGGAAAATGCTGAGCCATGAAGAGCGCGTTGTCAGTCGTGATGACTTGATCATCAGTATTGGCCGGGAGCCCGAGCAATACCGGGGTCTGGAGATGTGCCTGAGCCGCTTGCAGGACAAATTCAAGAGCGCCAGTAATGGTGAGCGATTGTTCCGCGCCGTAAGAAATCGCGGATATTGCTTGATCCAGGAAGTCGTCGCGTAATCGCAGACGGCACTCACACCGAGACAGACAGATATAAAGTGCGACTACAACAACAAGAAGAGCACTCTGTTTGGTTTCACCTCACTGATCAATTCAAAACTTCCCTGCCTCCATCCCGCCAACAGTAACAAATACATCCCCGCCTTTTCATCCCCTGCTCCACGACCTTTTCTAACAGACTTCTATTTAAATATTAGAAAGTTGGCACAGTGCCATCTTGTTAGAACTCGTCAGACACCATTTCGGACAATAACTTAGTCTATTGGCTGACGACAGTTCGGCTCTCGATGTTGTTACCTCAAGGCACTCGCTAAAACAAAAACAATAAGTCTGCATAACAACTCGGCTTTCAACTGTTGAAACCTGAATGGACGTCTTTTGGGGATATCGTATGGATCTTTCTCTCAGTATCAATCGAAGCACGGGCCTCAAGGGACTGACCTTTTGGGGCCAATGGGCGCTGGCGCAGGCCTTTATTGTGACGCTGCTGTTCATTCTCGCGGAACAGCATACCGGCACTGTCGCGTTCTACTACCGAATGTGCGCCACCCTCGCCGTCCTGGCCTCGGTGCCGGCTTACACATTCAGCGGCGTTTATCGCAAACGCGACAACTACCTGACCGGCCTCGGCCGCTTGTTCATGGGCTGGTCGATGACCATGGCCGCGCTGGCGTGCATCGCGTTTGTCTGCCAGGCCGATGAGCTGTTTTCCCGTCAGGTGATTCTGAGCTGGGCGGTGTATGGCTTCCTCGGTCAGGCGTTCCTCTATGCGCCGCTGCATGCGTTTTCCAAGTACTACCAGCGTTCGCGTAAAAGCGAGCACCGGACGCTGATCGTCGGCACCGGCGAGCTGGCGCTGGGCCTGGCGAGGAAACTCAGTCAACTGGAAAACCTGCCACTGATCGGTCTGGTCAGTAACGGAGACAAACCTGTGCTCGCCTCGGATGCCCCGCGTGTCGTTGGCGCGCAGGACGAGTTGCTCGAGCTGATCGAAGCCCATGACATCCGTCGCTTGTACATCACCCTGCCGCTGTGCGAAGCAGCAAAAATCGAAGCGATGTATGTCGATTTGCTCGGCGCCAACGTCGATGTGGTGTGGGTGCCGGACCTGAACAGCCTGACCCTGCTCAACCACTCGGTGAAAGTCGTGGACGGTCTGCCGGCGATCTACCTCAACGAAAGCCCGCTAACCAGCCGCCCGACCGCTGCGCTGAGCAAGAGTCTGGTTGAGAAAACCGTGGCATTCCTGGCGATCATCGCGCTGAGTCCGCTGCTGTTGATCATCGCTCTGGCGGTGAAACTCAACTCGCCCGGCCCGGTGTTTTTCAAGCAGGATCGGCATGGCTGGAACGGCAAGGTAATCAAGGTCTGGAAATTCCGCTCAATGCGTGTCCACGATGACCGTGAAGTGAAACAGGCCAGCCGCAATGACTCGCGGATCACCGCCGTAGGTCGCTTTATCCGCCGCACCTCGCTGGATGAGTTGCCGCAACTGTTCAATGTCCTGCAGGGGCACATGGCGCTGGTGGGTCCGCGGCCGCATGCGGTGGCGCACAACAATTACTACTCGGGCAAGATCCTCGCTTACATGGCGCGCCACCGGATTAAACCGGGCATTACCGGCCTGGCGCAGATCAGCGGCTGCCGCGGTGAGACCGACACCCTCGACAAGATGCAGAAGCGTGTCGAGATCGACCTGCAGTACATCAACAGCTGGTCGTTGTGGCTGGATCTGAAGATCCTGGTGAAGACACCGTTTACGTTGTTGTCGAAAGATATTTACTGAGGTTCAGCGCTTCAGATCGCAAGGGGACGAAAGTCCCCTTTTTTGTGGGCGGGATTTGGCACACCGCTTTCGATTACCGGTACGAACAATGTGGGAGTGGGCTTGCTCACGAAGCGCTGGGCCAGGCTATGGGATGTTGAATGTGCCGGCGCCTTCGCGAGCAAGCCCGCTCCCACAGGGGGTTTGGCTGATGGCTGGGATGGATGGCGTGCCGACAATTTACTGTGTGAGTGGGCTTGCTCACGAATTCGCTGGGTCAGGCAGTGGGATGTTGAATGCGCCGGCGCATTCGCGAGCAAGCCCGCTCCCACAGGGGGGGTTGGGTGAAGGCCGGGATGGATGGCGTGCCGACGATCTACTGTGGGAGTGGGCTTGCTCACGAAAGCGCTGGGTCAGGCAGTGGGATGTTGAATGCGCCGGCGCCTTCGCGAGCAAGCCTGCTCCCACAGGGGGTTTGGCTGTGGCCGGGATGGGTGGCGTGCCGACGATTTACTGTGGGAGTGGGCTTGCTCACGAATTCGGTGGGTCAGGCAGTGGGATGTTGAATGTGCCGGCGCCTTCGCGAGCAAGCCTGCTCCCACAGGGGGTTTGGCTGATGGCCGGGATGGGTGGCGTGCCGACGATTTACTGTGGGAGTGGGCTTGCTCACGAATTCGGTGGGTCAGGCAGTGGGATGTTGAATGTGCCGCCGCCTTCGCGAGCAAGCCCGCTCCCACAGGGGGTTTGGCTGATGGCCGGGATGTTTGGCGTGCCGACGATCTACTGTGGGAGTGGGCTTGCTCACGAAAGCGCTGGGTCAGGCAGTGGGATGTTGAATGCGCCGCCGCCTTCGCGAGCAAGCCCGCTCCCACAGGCGCGCTTACTCGGTAATCTTCTCGAAATTGCGATAGAACATGTCCCCTTCCCGGCTATCGGTCATCGAGTGCAATTGATAGCTGCGGTTCAGTCTGGCGCCGCCATCCCGGGTCAGTGGCGCCCAGACCAGGTTGGCGCGGCGCATGGTCGACATGCTCATCATTTCGTCGAACGGGATCGACAGGTACAGGCCTTTGTCGAAACTACCTTCGCCATATTCAGCACTGCTGGCCGTGGTGATGGTCGCCCAGGCACCGACGCGCACGCCGTTGAAAAACTCGCGCGAGATGTCCACGGTGGTGCCCCAGTCCCCGGCCAGATACCGCCCGACACTGACCGCTGCCAGCGTGTCGAACGGCAAATCGGTATAGCCGGTGATGTGTCCGGTCACTACCGAGTAATCGCGCAAGGCAAAGCCCTGATCGAAATCACGCTGGCGAACCCAGTTCAAATCCGCGCCCAGCGACCAGCGCTCGCCTGTGGGGCGGAACAGCACTTCTGCGCCGACGCCAGCAAACATCGATTCCAGATAACCACCGTAAACCATGCCGTACAGATCCTTGTCCAACTGCTCGGCATGGCTGAGCTGGAACAACGGCATGGTCGTGTTTGACGTCGTCAGATACCGACGCAAATCCGTGCGCACGCGGGGCAATCCGCTCGGCGCGTCGTAGACGAATTTGTCGAAGTTGTTGACCAGGTTGGCGCTGAGCAAACCGCTCCACCAGGTGTTGCGGTTGAAGCGATATTCCGCGTCCGCATCAGCACTGAATTGATAGAGCAAACCGTCCGGGCCGCCGACGTTCTGCTTGAAGCCCAGACCCACGCCATAGCTGAAATGCTGCGGCGCTTCGCTGTAGAGGGTTGTCTCGTTGTGCGGCATCGCCGGGTTGATTTCGGTGGTGCGGTGCAGCGCCTCCAACGGCTCTTCGTTGTTGATCACTTCGCGGAAGGTCTGGCGCGGCAGGCTGGTTTCTTCCAGCGGCAAGTCATAGCGCTTGTTGACCACGGTGAACCAGTCGATGTCGTCGTTGACGCTGTTGTCGAGAATCCGGCTCGCGCGTCCGACAGCTTTGGACGAATGGAAATAGCGCTGCTGCTCGCCATAGACGATCAGCTCGGAATCACGCTGGCTGATGCGCTCGACCTTGTACCCGGCATTCTGCTGCAAACGCCGCGACACATCGGCCCAGTTGACCTGTTCCATCGAGGTCGTCGGCGCCTTCGCCGGCAGCGGTTCGGGGGTCGGATCGTAGGTCTTGGCCGGCGCCTTGCGGCTGACGAAATTGGTGTGAAAGGTCACGCCGAACATCGCCGTGTTGCCGCGTTCCCAGGCAGCGCTCAGGTCGATCGAATCGGTCACCTTGAACACCGCGCCAAGGTTGATCGGCGAGTCCTGTTTGATCTCGTTGTCCTTCGGCTCGTTCTTGTAGTCGTTGCCTTCGAATTCCAGCTTCAAACTCAGCCGATCCCACGGCGTCTGGTAGCTCACGCCACCGAACAGTGAAGGCTTGCCGCGAAAGTATGAGCCGGAGTTGACGTCACCGGTGCCTTCCAGCGCCGGGCGCGTATCGAAGCGATTGCTGACGTAGCCCAGCGGGTTGTCGAAGTCGCCGCGATTACCGATGTAGCCCCAGGCAATGCCGGCGCTGAAGTCGAAATTGTCGAAGCGCTTGTTGGCGACGAAGAATTCGCTGGAGAACAAACCGGTACCACCGATATCTCGGAAGCCCAGCGCCACTTCCGGTGCCCAGTGGCTTTCCTGCCACAGGCGCACTTTGGCGTCGACCGCCTTGTCCTTGTAGCTTTGACTGCCGCTGAGGGCCTCCGAGCCGTACGGCCGGTTGGTGATCGCGGTGTAGCGAAACGAACCTTCGAGCCAGTCCAGCGGTTGCAACGACACGCTGTAGCGGCTGTAGGGATCGGTGCGGTTGGCGTTGACGCTCAGTTCGCCGGCCGGGGCCATGCGCGCCGTCGGCGTCTGCAACAGACCGGCGCCACCGAAGTCATTCTGGGTGATGCGCGGCTCGGCGTGAGCCAGACCGCAGGGCAATAACAACACAGCTGCAAAACGTAACTTCAACGAACCACCTCGGCCAGCTGCGTGGCAATGAATTCGGCCAACTGCTGATTCAATTCAGGAAGAGGCGGATCAAGATCATCATTTTTTATCGGCACCAGAATCCGGCTGCCGGCCACCGGAAACTGCCCGGACTCGCGATTCCAGTGGGCAATGCCGACGCGCCGCGACACGCCATTGGGCTGGATCAGCCACAGATAATCGGCCTCGGCGTCGTCGAGAATCGAGCAGCCTTCAAGATATTCGCGAGCCTCCTGCAAAGGCTGATAGGGCAAGTGGCATGGCTCGCTTACAGCGCCCAGCACCTGCACTTCGTCAACCCGCTTCGGATAGATCAGCCGATCACCGTCATCGAGGCGAATGTTGCGCGCGAAACCGACTTCCACCGCCACCGGATCAAGGTCAGCGATCTGCCGGCCGGTCACTGGCATTTGCCGGACTTCTTCAGCAACGCGCTGCGCCAGCGCCGCCCGGCTCGGCCGGTCAAACAGCGTCGCCATGCGTTGCAGCACCTCGAGATCGAACAGCACGCCGACCTTGAGCCGTGTCTGTTCCTCGATCAGCGACTGGCGCAACAAGCCGCCCGCCAGCCAATAACCCTCGGCATTGGGCACGGCCTCGCTGATCACATCGAACAGCCGACCACCCGGCGGCAACGCGATCGGCCCGGGATTGGCGACATCGCCAGACACCGTGACAGCAGCCTGACTCGCCCCGGCGATCAGCAAAAGACCCGCCGCGATAAGACGTAGGCGCGTCACGGCAGGTGCCTGCGGTCAGGGGTCAGTTGCACCAGCTTGACGCGCAGTTGCGAGGTCAATTGTTGCTCACTCTGCAGAATGAACCCGTCGCGTGGGTCGACCCAGTAACGGTTGGTCGCGCTGAGGCCAATCGCCGGGGCGTCGATCTGTTCATCGACGCGCAGCACCGAGTAAGGCTTGTCGAGAATCTCCAGGGTCTCGGTGGCGCGGCGCGAGAAGCGGCTGTTGACGATAACGCCGACTTCCTGGCCCTTGTACAGATCGATCCAGCGCCGCGTGGTGAAACCATCGGCGACGTGATGCAAGCCTTGCTTGAATGGCGAATCATCGGCCAGCCGCGTGCCATCCAGATCGCCCTCCAGCCCGAGACCGACAGTGCGCACCGCGAGGCCGTCGCGCAGCAGCAACACCTGCTTGCCGGAGGCGACCCAGAATTGCAGGTCTTCGCGCTCGCGCACCAGCGCCAGCACGCCGGAGCCGGACGGCGTGGTCAGTTTCAATTGCGGGTAGTTGACCCCGGCGACTTCGGTCGCCGATACCTCAACCTCGTCGGGGCCGACGACAGCGGCCTTGAGGTTGTTCAGCGATGCGCTCATCAGCGGGTTACAGCCGCACAGCAACGAGGCCGCCATCAGGCAGACGCCCACTTTCAATAGGTTCACAGTCGCGGCCTTATTTGCTGTTGTTGCTGTATTCGCTCCAGTTCTTCGCTGCCGAAGCCCCGGTGCCGACAATCGACGCCGACGGCACCAACTGGCTGATGAAACGGTTCCAGCGAGTGACGTTGGCCGGGCCGACGTAGACGACATCCTGCGGCCGCACCTGAAAGTGCGAGGCCAAGGCCATGGCGGTCGGCGATTCGGCTTCGAGCTGATAGATCTTCGCCGGCTCGACGTCGAGGTTTTCCACCCCACGAATGACGTAGACCGCGTTGCCGTTGGAACTGGTCTGGCTGAGGCCGCCGACCGAACCGAGCACATCGGAGAGGTTCATCGTCGCGGTCTTGAAGCTCAACGCGCGCGGCTGGTTGACCTCGCCCATGACGTAGATGCGCTTGTTGTCGTTGTACGGCAGATACAGTTGATCGCCGCCCTTGAGGAAGACGTTCTGCAACTCGGAATC
Source organism: Pseudomonas sp. NPDC079367 (assembly GCF_044542195.1). Classification (NCBI taxonomy): domain Bacteria; kingdom Pseudomonadati; phylum Pseudomonadota; class Gammaproteobacteria; order Pseudomonadales; family Pseudomonadaceae; genus Pseudomonas; species Pseudomonas sp. NPDC079367. The sequence continues at coordinate 54,130 of NZ_JBITTW010000002.1, read as the reverse complement.
CTGTTGGTTGAGCGAGTCGAGATTGAGCGGATAAGTGCGCCCATTGCGCGTCAGCAACAACCCGGACAGGTCGGCGTTGTTGGTGTCGATGCCGGCCGAACCAAGGGCCTCGACCACGCTGAGCGGGTTGGTCGAAATCGCCTGCGGGCCGGCCTTCGTCACGGCGCCGGTGACCACGACTTTCTGGCTGGCAAAGCGCAGCACCGCCACGTCGACCTGTGGCTCGGCGATAAATGCCGACAAGCGCTGTTCGATGTCCGCGCGCAGTTGCTGGATGGTCCGGCCGGCGGCCTGGACTTCCTTGATGAACGGGTAATACAGCGTGCCATCGGAGCGCACCAGACGGCCGTTGGCATCGATCTGCTGTTGCGCGCCGGAGGGGGCGGTCAGCTCCGGGTGATCCCAGACGGTGATGTACAACACGTCATTGTTGCCGATGCGATATTCCGCCGGCGTCACCAGCAACTCCGCCGGCAGCGACTCACGCTTTTGTGTGGCGCGGTTCATGGCGATCAGCTTCGGGGTGATCGGAATCAGCTCGACCCGGCTGCTTTCACTGGCGCCCTGGCGGGTGATATCGCTGGTGCTCAGGTACTGGCCGGGGGCAAACATGCAACCTTGCAAAGCGAGACTTGCCAACATTAAAAGATAAACACTACGAGTCATAATGGCACTACGCTATTCAAGGGCGAATCCAAAAAACAAAGTCACCCGACTCGCGTCGGGCGACTCTGTACTGCACTAACAAATGTTCCTGTTAGTTATGCGTGCCGGTTGTACCGGTGGTACCCGTCGTACCGGTGGTACCGCCGTTGGCACTGCCACCGCTGTTGGACGCCGCTACAGCACTGGCAACCATCGCAGTACTGGCCGCGGGCGCTTGCGAAGCCGCCACACTGCCACCTACATTGGTTACCGCTGTCAGCGGCGCTTCAGCGGCGGCAGCCCAGTTGCTCAACATCGTCAACAGGGCAACTGCCATCACTTTTTTCATAACAACTCCTTTCTAACATTCGAACTGTTAAAAACAGATCTGTGTCAGAGCTGGTAGCTTTCAAGTCCGCAAAGAGCGCGAACAAGATCCGTTGTTCTTTCACAGTCATACGCAACTGCTAAAAGTCGAACGGCAGGTTTATATCTACGGACTTGCAAAAGGCATTGCCAGTGTAATTTCCCGACGTTATCTAACAACCTGACTGAAACTAACATCGCACTAAATGGCCATCACCGCGAATAACCATTGGGATGATTGGATTGCCAGCGCCACGTGTCGGCAACCATGTCCTGCAAGTTGCGCGTGGCTTTCCAGCCGAGTTCTTTAGCCGCTTTCGAAGCATCCGCAAAGCTCTCGGCGATATCACCGGCGCGGCGCGGCATCATCCGGTATGGCACCGGGCGGCCGCAGGCCTGTTCGAAGGCATGCAGCACTTGCAGCACGCTGTAGCCATCGCCGGTGCCGAGGTTCCAGGTGTGAATGCCGGCGCGCTCGCTGATCGACTGCAATGCCTTTAAATGCCCGTCTGCCAGATCGACGACATGGATATAATCGCGCACGCCGGTGCCATCGGCGGTCGGGTAATCGTTACCGAAAATAGACAGCTCGCGCAGGCTGCCGACCGCAACCTGGCTGATATACGGCACCAGATTGTTCGGAATCCCGTTGGGGTCTTCACCCATGTGCCCGCTGGCGTGGGCGCCGATCGGGTTGAAGTAGCGCAGCAGCGCGATGCTCCAGCGCGGCTCGGCGAGGCTCAGGTCGCGCAGCACGTTCTCGACGATTAGCTTGGACTGGCCGTAGGGATTGGTCGGATTACCCGTAGGAAAATCCTCGCGAATCGGCATTTCCTCCGGTTCGCCGTACACCGTCGCCGAGGAACTGAACACCAGTCGGAACACCCCCGCCGCTGCCATCGCCTGGCACAGGGTAATGCTGCCGCCAACGTTGGTTTCGTAGTATTCGAGCGGCTTGCGCACACTCTCGCCCACGGCTTTGAGCCCGGCGAAATGCAGCACGGCGTCGATCTGATGTTCACGGAAGATCCGGTCCAGCAGCGGCCGATCACAGACATCGCCGCGAATCATCCATGCACTTTTGCCGCAAATGGCTTCGACAGCGTGAAGTGCCGCATCGCTGCTGTTACAAAGATTATCCAGAACAACAACTTCATAACCTGCTTCAAGCAATGCAAGTGTGGTATGCGAGCCGATATAGCCGGCGCCACCCGTTACCAGAATCTTCATAGCGTGATCCGTCATCGAATAAGTACCCGGTAGCGTGTCAAGCCATGCCTGGTAAATATGCGGAGCAATTCACACAAACAGGGCGACAACAACCTCAAACAAATTTAGTTCAACCACTGGCAATAATTATTTTTACCGGTCAAACTGTTTGACGAGTACTTATTAGCACTCCCTGGCTACATATCACTATCGACAGATACCGACTAAAAATAACTTATAACAAAGTAGTCGACATCTCATAACATTAGCGCTTTTTAACAGCGCAACTAATTGCCAGCAACAACCTGACTCGGGTATTAAAGTAAGCCTTCAATAATCATTGAAACTTGCCGCCACTTTGTGGTGCGCAACCGTCGCCTGTGTTCCATGACTGTCCAGGATACTTTTATGATTCGTAAATGTTTGTTCCCCGCTGCCGGCTACGGCACGCGTTTCTTGCCGGCGACCAAAGCCATGCCGAAAGAAATGCTGCCGATCGTCAACAAGCCGTTGATCGAATATGCCGTTGAAGAAGCACGGGACGCCGGCCTGCAACACATGGCCATTGTTACCGGCCGGGGCAAGCGCGCGCTGGAAGACCACTTCGACATCAGCTACGAACTCGAGCACCAGATTCGTGGCACCGAGAAAGAGAAATTCCTCGCCGGCACCCGCGAGCTCATCGACACCTGCACCTTTTCCTACACCCGTCAGGTGGAAATGAAGGGCTTGGGTCATGCGATTCTCAGCGGCCGTCCATTGATCGGCGACGAGCCGTTTGCCGTGGTGCTGGCCGACGACCTGTGCCTGAACCTCGAAGGCGACGGTGTGCTGTCGCAGATGATTGAGCTGTACAGGAAATTCCGCTGCTCGATCGTCGCCATCCAGGAAGTTCCGGCCGACCAGACCCACAAGTACGGGGTGATCGCCGGCGAGCTGATTTCCGACGGCATCTACCGAGTCAACCACATGGTGGAAAAACCGGCACCGCAGGACGCACCATCGAACCTGGCGATCATCGGCCGCTACATTCTCACGCCGGACATCTTCGACCTGATTGCCGACACACAACCGGGCAAGGGCGGCGAAATCCAGATCACCGACGCACTGATGAAACAGGCGCAGAACGGCTGCGTGCTGGCCTACAAATTCAAAGGCCTGCGCTTCGACTGCGGAGATGCCGAGGGTTATCTGCAGGCGACCAACTTCTGCTACGACAACGTGTACCTCAAGGGCCGCTGAGACGGCTTTCCACTTCCCACAGGCAGGCAACCATGAACATTGCACAGCATTCGACAGAGATTGAACGTGAGGTGGGCAACCTCGGGGTGATGAGCTGGTTGTCGCGCCATCAACCGCTGCCCAGCGCCAACGAAACCTGGCTGGGCACGATTCTGCTGGTGGAGCGGATCGGCGTGTTTCCAGCGTCGGGGGATATTCGCCGGTCGCTGCGCGATCCGTATCCGCTAGTCGCGCATCTGAAAGCGTTGTATGGCGAACAGGCGCTGGAAATGGATGACCGCGATGGCCTGAAAGTGATCTTCAGCGACTGGCGCTTTCGCGTGCGCATCTGCTGCAACGACCCGGCGATCATCATTAATGTCGAGACCCGCTGTGATGCGCGGCTGATGCCGCGCAAGCTTGCGGAGTTACTCGAACAAGTCGACAGTTTCGCATCGGCATGATCAACCTGTAGGAGCTGTCGAGTGAAACGAGGCTGCGATCTGTTCGGATCGCAATGAAGATCAAGATCAAGAGATCGCAGCCTCGTTTCACTCCTCAGCTCCTACAACGGGGGTTTGTCGCAACGGTCGTTGGCGCCCATGATCCAGCCATAAAAATAATCGGCAATCACCTTCCCGCCCGTGGCCGGCAATGGATGAATCTTGTCCGGGCCGATCATCGCGCTGGCGTAGCGTTTGACGTCCGGGCCGAAGGCGCATTGCAGGTTGATGAAGCCCAGATGCTGCTCGCGCGCCCACGGTTCGAGCACCTGCGCATAAGCGGACATTGGATAAGCGCTGGAGCGCGTGGTGTCCTGACGCATGATCAGGCTGATGCTCGCCGCCGGCTGAATCTCGCGCAGCATGCTCACCAGGCCCTGAACGTTTTGTAGATACTGCGCAGGCTTCACGCCAAACCCCTGGTCGTTACCACCGAGCATGATCAGGTAAACATCGGCCGGAATCTTCGACACCACGGTTTTCCACTGCGTCTGCCATTGCGGATCCGTGTGATAGAAGTCAGCGGACGCCGCCCCGGAAGCCGCCAGTTTCGACACCCGCACGCCTTGCTGATCATTCGTCATCCACAGGCCGAACAGCGTCGGCGCGCCCTTTACCACTTCCAGTTTGAATGCCCAGTCAGCGGCTGATGGAGCGCCGGTTAGCGCGACTTCCTGAACACCTGAGCCTGCGAGCTTCAACGGTTGCCAGTCTTGCGCGGGCGACCAGCGATAGCGCAGCTCGTCGGCTTCGCCGCTGCCCAGATACAACAGTTTCGCCTGAGTGACCGTGGTATCGATGCGCGGTGAAGGGCTGGCATCGACTTGCAACCAGGCGCCCGGTTTGCCAGAGATCGTGCGACTGTCCGGGCTGGCCTGGCCCAGCTCGGAAACCTTCCAGCCGCCACCGAAATATTTGTCGCTGCTGCGGGTGTATTTGAAGTGCGTGCCGCCCAGCGCCGCGCCGTGGTTGAAACCGACGTAACCAGGGCCGGCGAAACCCACCTCGGCGGCCACTCGCTGTACCAGTTTGTTGAGATAGAAATCCTGCCCGGCGGTGTAGCTGTCACCGATCACCGAAACCGCCAGCACCTTGCCGGCCTTGCCCTCGCGCCATTGCGCAAAACGCTGGCGGGCATCGTCTACGGTGATGGCTGAGATGGCGACTGGTTGAGGGGCGTCTACTGGCATCATTCAATATTTCCTTTGTCCGGGGTGGCGGCTTCGCGAGCAGGCTCGCTCCCACAAGGATGGTGTGACTTACACGGGTCCACTGTAGGAGCTGACGAGTGGAACGAGGCTGCGATCTTTTGATCTTTGCAAACCACGACAAAAGATCAAAAGATCGCAGCCTCGTTTCACTCGTCAGCTCCTACAGGGAGGATTGCGTCTGTACCACCGGGGTGATGGGCGCCAACGGTTTCCGCTTCGCCGCCCGCTCGCCGAGGAACAACACCGAGGTGAAATTGAACCGACTGAACACCCTCGCCAACAGCACCGGCCCGAGCAATCCGCAACTCAGACCACCGAGCACCAGCAAGCTCTCATCCTTCACGCCCAAGCGCCCGAGGACAAACCGCGAGGTCGCCGCGAACAACACATGAAAGAGGAAAATCGCATAGGAATATCCGCCCAGCCAGGTCAGCGCTTTCGAACGCATGTCACTGGACAGCAACGCGATGCAAGACACACAACCCACCGTCAAACCGATCACACTGCGACGATCAACAATCAGCTCACGATCGATCGCCGCGACATACAACAGCGTCAGCGAAATCAGCACAAACAGCAGCGGTCCGATCACTTTGAAACGCTGCTTCAACACCTCGACATTTTCCTGCCCGATCATCCCCGCAACAAAAAACGGCAGCAGGTAGATCGCACCGTTGATACCAAACGCATCCAGCGGCAACGGCGGCAGCAGAAACAACAGCGCGGCGAAGGCAAACAAGCCATACAGCCGCGCAGCCGAATGCAACAAACCGCGCCACTCCAGCAAGCCGACGCAGATGAAAATGATGAACACCGCCTGCAGGAACCAGAAGTGGTTGATCGGCACCCAGAACGACAGCAACGCGTCGATCACGCCGACATCCTTGTTCACCCCCGGCCCCACCGCTTGCAGCACCGAGAACGGCACGCCGACGCAGAACAGCGGCACGATCAGCCGTCGCACCTTGCCGGCAAAGAACGCGGAAAAGTCATTGCCGCGAATCTTGTAGATCGAATAGATGTAGCCGGAGATAAAGGTGAACAGCGGCATGCGCACGTACACCATCGAGTCGGCGATGACCCGGAACGGCGAGCCGATGTCGATCTTCAAGCCGCCGCCCAGCGGGCCGATGACGTGATAGAGCACCAGCAGCAGGCACGCCAGGCCGCGCAGGGTTTCGATTTCCAGGGATTTGTTCTTGCTCGACATAGAGCACCTGCCTTAAGTGAGAATTCTTGATTCGACCTGCACCGGTTTGTTCGCGCGCAGCATCAAGCCCAGGCCGACGAACAACACCGGCACCACCATCGAGAAATGCCGGGCGAAGGAGCCGAAGTCCGGCTCGAACAAGCCTTGCACCAACAGAAACGCCAGCGGAATCGCGATCAGTTCCTTGGGTTTGGTCTGGATCGGCGCGCCTTTGTAATCGGTCGAGGTGATGACCTTGAACAGCAGCAACGCGGTCATGATCATCAGCGCAACGAAGATCACCTGCCCCGGCCCGGACAGCAGAATCAGCTCAACCGGGAACGACAGGCGGAAGAAAATGATCATCGAATCCAGTGCCTGAGAGACGAAGTCGCTGCCGCTGAGCCACGAGACGATCAGCGACTTCGAGCCCTCCTCCCCAGCCGTGCGCAGTTCGTTGTTGCTGGCGCGAATCGACGACACCGGAAAGCCCAGCGCAATCTGAATGGCCATGGCCACCGCCAAATAGAACAGAAACAGCATCAGAAAGAAGGTGAAGCGCGATACGTACTTCTTCATCACGCAGACGCCGACCCACGACAGCGAAAACAGAATCCAGTACGGACGGATCAGCACGCCGTAGATCACCGCCGAGAGGAAAAAACCGCCGCGATATTTGCGTGTCAACGCGCTGAGCAAAATGCTCAACACCGCCACCGAGACGATGATTTCCTTGGTGAGGTTTTCAAGAAAAAACGAACGCACGATGCCCCACAGACACAAGGTGCCGAAGATCGTCAGCGGCATGCGCCGAAACACCACCACCGGAATCGCCGTGAGAAAGAAATTGCAGAACATGCCGTAGGCCCAGGCATTGGTCAGGTTGATCCCGGTGGGCCGCAGCAGGAACGCCGAACATTCGTAGGACGAGCGATCCGGCGAGAACGGGTTCCAGAAATTGCAGTTATCGGCACGTGCGTATGACGACCACAAGGTCATTGCATCCGGCCCCGGATCGCGCGGCACCAACAGCGGCATCGCCACTGACAGAAACAGCCCGGTGAACAGGATCAGAAAGGAAATCGACGAATCGAATGTGCGCCCGCGAAATTCAATGCGCGGCAGCTTCAGGCCCATGACAGCGCAGCCTTCTTTGCGCCGGTGACACGGGTCAACAACGCGATCACGCCAAGTTGCACGACGATGGCGAAGACGTTGCCCCACGCCGCGCCATAGATCGAGTAATGCTTGATCAGCACATAGCTGACCGGCACTGAAATCAGTAGACAGATCGCCGCGCTGGCCAGCGACACCCGGCTGTTTTTCGAGGCAATCAGACCGCCCCAGACGATGTCGCCAATCGCCCGCAAGGCGAAGGAAAAAATCAGCACCGCGAGGAGCGCGTTATCCGGACGCGGCACGCTGGCGGTGACGTAATCGAGCAACACATTGAAAAACACATAGATCGCCACGGCCACAACCGCAGAGACCACCAGCGAGCGCATCACCCATTTATTGACGAACAGTTGCCTGACCGTAAATGCCTGCTGATCGGCCTGAAACCGTTTGGCCAACACCGGAATGCCGACCACCGCCACCACCGCATACGACAACGCCTGCAAAGTATTGGCCGCTGACCACGCGTACACATATTTACCGAGGCTGGCGTAGGGTTCCAGATCGATGATCAGAAAGCGCTCGGCGTACTGACTCAGGGCGATCAGACCGGTGCCGAGATAGAACGGCAACCCGGCCTTCCACACCGTCGCGGCGTCCAGTGCCGCTGCGTCGCGGCCCTTGTGCACGTTCACCACGATCAGATAACCAGCGCCGATCACCAGCACGTTGGCAGCGACCCACAGCCACAACACACTGGCGATGCCCGCGACCCAGCCGAGCATCATGCCGCCCACCGCCAACACCGCCCACAGGCCGGTCTTGATGAAGAACAGCAAGGCGCCGGCGGTGGCTTTCTGCGCGGAAAACACGAAGGAATTGATTTCGAACGACAGGTGCTCGGTGAGCAGCACCAGAGTCACGCAAAGGATCAGGGTGGCGGTTGCTTCAACCGACTGAAACAGCGAATAGACCAGCACGGTCAGCACCGACAACACCAGCCCGACCGCCAGGTACAGCAGCAAGACCTTGTCGACGACTCGCCGCGAACTGCCGCCGACGCTGATCAGTCGGTTGATTTCGGAACTGAAGCCGACGCTGTAGAACTTCGACGCGATCAACGACGCTGCGACCACCACACCGTAAAAACCCAGCGCCTCGTATCCGAGGTAATGGGTGATGGCCAGCACCAGCAAGAACTTCGCGCCCAAGGCTCCGCCGCGAAGCAACAGCCGAAACATCATCGAACGACACCCTTGATGATTTCGTCCATGGCCACGGTTTTCGCCTCGATCTCGCGGCACGTGTCGGTCAGGCGCTTGCCGAAATCCGCCAAGGCATTGGGCGCGTAAACGGTGTTGATGATGGTGTCGACGTCGATGTCGCCGCCGTTGATCACCCAGTCCTCGACGCCCATGTCCTGATAAGCGCCAAAGCCTTTGCGCTCGTAGCTGATGTGATACGCCGGCACGCCGGAGAGCAGCGATTCGATGGCGCCGTGCAGACGCACCGAGATCACCAGGTCTGGCTGGTATTTGGCGATGGTTGCCTTCAGTGACAGCAGGTCTTCGTTGATGCCCAGCTCACGGTAGAACGCGCCGTCATCGTTGCCACGCACGGCGCTTTGCACGGCGCAGACCACTTTGCTTTTGTTCTTCAGACGCTGCAGCAGCAGTTTCAGGTTGGCCACATAAGCGACCTTCTTTTCTTTGCTCCACTCCGGTGGCTTGCGCAGCACCACGCACACGGTCGCCGGCGAAGCGGCGCAGCGGGTGAACTTCGGTTGCTGCAGAATCTTGCTGGCCAGCGACTGCACCGCCAGATCCGGCGCGCGATAGACGTTTTCGCAAGCATCGAAGATTGCCGAGGAGCGATTGTCGCGCACGAACACCGCATCAGCGCTGGCGTAATGCTCGACAATCTTGCTGCTCTCGCCGTGGAACGGGCCGATGCTCTGCGGCAGGTACACCGACGGCACTTTGCTGAGGATCGCGGTTTCCAGTTGCTTGGCGTGGCCGAGCTTCAGTTTGATGTGCTCGAAGGCGCTCTTCGAACGCATGTAACCGCCGCCAACACCGACGATCAGATCGGTTTTCTTCAGCAGATCAGCGAGCCCGGCATAGGACTGATTGAGAAACACCGCCTGCTTGACCCGGCCCAGACCTTTGGCCGCCATGACCGGCGCATCGAAACGCGGGTGCGGCAGATAATTGAACGACTCGGGATCGGACGCCACGACACTGATCGCGGTGTCTGCGCCGAAATTACGCTGCACCAGAGCAATGGCCAGATCGACGAGCAGACCGTCACCGGAGTTGGACGCACTGTAGCCATGCAAAATCGTTACGTTCATAAGCTTGAGTTCTACTTAATAAGTGGGAGCGTGATACAGGTCGTAGGTCTGGCGGATCATCAACGCGGCGCTGAAGCGTTCGCGGACAATGCTCCGGCCTTCGTTGCCGAGGTCGAGCAGGCGCGGTCTCTGGATGATCGTCAAAACATCGGCCAGCGCCTGGTGATCGCCGGACGGAAAGACGTAGCCGGACACTTCGTTGGTGACAAGCTCCGGCAGCGACGTGCAGTTGCTGGCAATCACCGGCAGCCCCATGGCCATGCCTTCCAGCGGCACCATGGCAAAGCCTTCCCAGCGACTCGGCACGATCAGCGCATCGGCTTTCTGATACAGCGCCTGCACTTCACTCGGCGTCACCCAGGGCAGGTATTCGACCGAATCCATCGGCGGACAGTCCACCGAATCCTCGTTGACCGCACTGCCAACCACGGTCAATTTCAAGTCGTTGCGCTTGACCTTGGCATAAGCCTTGAGCAGCACGTCGAAACCTTTCTGGTAATCCAGACGCCCGACGAACAGCAGATGAATCGGCTCGGCGCCAGCGCTCTTCGGCGCGTCGTCCTTGTGAGGGATGCCGTTGTAGATCAGCTTCATGCGCTTGCGATCGATGCCGAAGCGCGCGGCTTTATCCAACTCGTACTGGCTGACGCAAATGATCACGTCGGTGACTTTCTGCAGCACGCGCTCGATCCACGCATAGACCTTCTGCTTGGTCGGCGAGCTTTCCATCAGGAACGAAAACGCGTGCGGGCAATAAACGATTTTCGGCTTGCGCCATGGCCGCAACAGCACGCACACAACGCGGCCGATCACTCCGGAAAAGGTGCTGTGCAAATGCACGACATCGGGTTTTTCCTTGAGCAGCACCTGGCTCAGGCGCCAGGCGAACCGCAGCAGCGACGGCACGTTGCGGCCGCTGCGCGGGAATGTGCGCACTTGCTGCGGCGCGATGCCGTGCAGCTCCTTGGCCTGATCCTCGGGCACCAGATAGACCAGCTGATAATTCGCCGCGTCGTCTTCGGGCGATGCCGAAATCGTGCGGATCACCGTCGCCACGCCACCTTTGATCGTCTCTGCCACGTGCAGTATTTTTTTCACAACTCACCCACTTCAAACAGGAATGAACAATCGGCAACCATCAGGATTTGTCGGACGCGTATTCGTAGTTGTAATAGCCAGTGCCGCCGTAATAGCTGGCCGCACGCTTCTCGACGCCGTTGAACACCGCGCCTTTCAACTCGATACCGTTCTGGGCGAAGCGGCGAATGGTCAGTTCGATCTCTTTGGCCGGGTTCACCCCGAAGCGGGTGACGATCAGGCTGATGCCGGCCTCGCGACCGACAATGGCGGCATCGGTCACCGCCAGCAGCGGCGGCGTGTCGATGATGACCAGGTCGTACAGCTCGCTGAGCTGCGCCAACAGCTCGCGGAAGTTGGCGTGCATCAGCAACTCGGAAGGATTGGGCGGTACCTGCCCGCGACTGATGAAATGCAGGTTGTCGATCTCGACTTTGTTGATGGCCTGTTCGAGGGTGCAGCGCTTGACCAGCAGGTCGGACAGACCGTTGCTGATCGGTGTGTTAAGGGTTTTGTGCAGGTGCCCTTTGCGCATGTCGGCATCGATCAGCACCACGCGCTGGCCGCTCAGGGCCATGACCGCCGCGAGGTTGGACGAGACAAACGTCTTGCCGACCTGCGGGCTGGGCCCGGAAATCATGATGCGGTTGTTGGTCGAATCGAGGCCGGCGAAGTGCAGGCACGTGCGCAGGCTGCGGATCGATTCGATCGACAGATCTGTCGGGTTGCGCAGCGCCAGCAGGTAGGCCGGCTTGTCGACGCCATCGCGGGCGCGACCCTTTTTGCTGTCCTCTTCTTCCTGCAAGGCGCTGTAGGGAATCGACGCATACACCGGCAGGCCCAACTGCTCGATGCCTTCGGGGCCTTCGAGGCCACGGCTGAGGGATTTGCGCAGCAGCACCAGCGCCACACCGACAAACGCGCCGAGCAGCGTCGCGATCAACACGATCAGCGCTTTCTTCGGTTTGATCGGGTTGGTCAGGTCGACATCGGCGGTGTCGATCAGGCGTACATTGCCAACGGCCCCGGCGCGGACGATGTCGAGCTCTTGGGATTTGTTCAGCAACTGCGTGTAGATCTGCGAAGCCACTTCGACGTCCCGGGTCAGGTTGAGCAATTCCTGCTGCGTGGCCGGCAGGTCCTGGACCTTGCCTTCGAGCGATTTCTGCTGCTGGGTCAACTCGCCAATCTGCGTCATCAAAGCGCGATAGGCCGGGTGCTGTTTGGTGAACTTGCGATCAAGCTCGGCCTGCTGCATTTTCAGTTCGGAAATGCGCGTTTCCAGCGCCACCGACTGGCCCAGCACCGACTGGGTTTCCAGCGAGATATTCACGGTCTTGCCGTGGGTCTGGTAGGCATTCAAGGCGTCGCTGGCCTTGGCCAGATCACGCTTGACCTGGGGCAACTGGCTTTGCAAAAAGGCCAGGCTTTGCGCGGCTTCCGCCGAGGTGCGACGCACGTTTTGCTCGACGTAGAGCGAGGCGATCTTGTTCAGTATCTTCACCGCCTCGGCGGCGTCTGAGCTGGCCAGCGCCAAGCGGATGATCCCCGACTCCTTGCCCTGTTCGGAGATATCCAGCGCATCCTGATAGCCCTGGATGGTCACGATCCGTGGATTGCGCACCACTTGAAAATGCGTGCCGGGGTTAGCTGCCAGTTGCGAGATCTGCCCTTCTACACCGTCGTTGGCAAACGCTTCGCCAGCCACACCTTCGGCGAGCAGATTGTCGTTTTCATCGAACAGTTGGAAGCGCTGCTGCTCGCCGGCAATCAGCGTGAGTTTCTTGCCGAGCAGATCTTTCGGCAAGTCCAGCCGAGAGAACTCCAAGCGCTCACCGCCCCAGGCATAACTGTTCAAACCGAAACGCGGCGGCGCAACGCCGGTTTCGCTGTCACCGCGATAACGCCGCGAAAGGAAGCCGCCGATCAGCGGGAAAGTGTTGGGGGTGACGTCGATGTCCAGGCGCAGGTCGTCGACCGTTTTGCCGATCACCGCGCGGGATTTGATAATGCCGATTTCGGTCACCGACGGCGATTGCCCGCCAAGCATGCTGTTGAGGTCGGAGAAACCGAGCATGTCGTTCTTTTTCGGTTCGACCTGCACCAGCGCGTTCGCCAGGTACACCGGCGTTGCCAGAACCGCATAGGCGACGCCGGTGACCATGAAGGCACCGGTCAGCGCACCGATCAGCCACTTCTGGTCGATCAGGCTGCCGAAGATGCCGAGCAGATCAATACTGTCTTGATCATTGTCGCGAGTGCCGATTACGGACGGTAACTGCATAAGTCTGTTCTTACCATTCACTGTTCTGAAGAATATTCATCAATGTCCGAGACGCTTTACCCATGAACTAACTGCATCTTCAATCAATGCGTGGGCATGAATGAAAGCGGCCTTGCCTTGACGATACGGATCATGTATTTCGCGCTCGCTCTGCCATTTGCCGAGCAGAAACACTTTGCCTCTGGCGTGCGAGGCAATCTTCAGCACTTGATTGACGTGGGCCTTTTCCATCACCAGGATCAGGTCCGAGTCATTGACGATGTCCGAAGTCAGTTGCCGCGCCTTGAACGCCTCGGCGCAATGCCCGTGCTCTTCAAGAACCTGCCGCGCCGAGGCTTCCACCCCCTCGCCTACGCGGGCGGACAGGCCGGCGGAGGACACCTTGATGGCGGACGCGCCCAGTGCATTGCGCAGCAGCAGTTCAGCCGTCGGACTTCGGCATATATTGCCCACGCAGACAACGAGGATCTTTTTGAACAAGTCTTGCTTTCCTGTGTAATATCAAACAGCCAACATGCCGTAAAAAGTTAATGAACCCTCACGACTTTCCTGCACTCAGAAATAGCTTCGCCCTGTTAGTACAGGAACATTAAGTACCACAGCGTTTTAAGCCGCCCCAACCACAATTAGCGGACTAAAAATAACTGTGATTTTCAGTTGCTGTTTTCCTGACAAAAAATAACATTCGCGCACTTAGTGCTATCACCGTTATCGGAAATTGTGTGACGGGATAAATATTCGTAGTTGTCATTCTCTTCAGGAGAGCAGACATGAAAACAGCACAGCGCAATAAACTCGCCGCCCTCGCCCTGATGGCGCTCGGTGCCACCAGCCAGGTTCACGCCAGTGAGCTGTTCCCCAGCCTTCCGGCGAAAACCATCGGCGTGCAGGTGAAGATCCAGAGCTTCACCGCCGCCGATGCCGCGCAAATCAAAGCGGCCGGCTTCAGCTTTGTGCGCTTCGGCGTGTGGAGCGACAGCCTCACCGCGAAGACTTATCAGAAACAGGTTAGCGATGCCTTCGCCGCCGCCGCTTCCGCCGGGCTGCCAGTGCTGCTGACGGTGCGCGCAATCAAGGCTCTGCCGGCCACTTCGCCGGAGGAACTGAACGCCGCCGGCGGTAAGTTCGCCAACACCGTGACCGGGCTGGAAAAAACCTGGAGTTCGCAATTGGTGGCGATCGAAATCTGGAACGAGCCAGATCTGGAAACCTATTGGCCGACGCGCAATTTCGACACCACGTTCGTGCCGTTCATGGCCGGTATGTGCAAGAACCTCGAAGGTCAGCCGCAGACGACACCACGCGTCGGCTTCGGCTTTGCCCGGCCGCCAAGCGCGGGCTCGGCGTCGACGGTGGCGCTGGAAAGCATCGTCAGCGATTACCCCAAGTGCTTGAACGCCGTGTCCTATCACCCTTACGGCATGACCGCCACGCAGATCAGCAACGCGCAGACGTTCATTCAGCAGAACTTCAATCTGCCGGGTGTCATCAGCGAATGGGGAGTTTCGGCCCTCGCCTCCAACGGTGGTCCTGAGGGGCAAGCGACCAAAATCAACGCGTTTATTACCGACGTTAAACGCCTGAATATTCCCCTGACCTCTATCTATGAATGGCGGAACAGTGATTCAGGTAGTAACGATCGTGAGAAGAACTTCGGCTTTCTCACCTCTGACGGCCAGCCAAAACCGGCACGGTTGTCCGTGGAAGGTCTGTTGAACGCTGAGTGAGCCTTGGGCAACCGGTCTGTTCACAGGTCGGTTGCTTTGAACCTGTGGGCTGTTTTGGCATCGTATTCAGCGACACCGCGCCCCGCCTTTCAAACAATCGTTTTCAGGTTGTTGCCGCAGGGGCCTTCGATGCACGAATGCACCCTTGAGTGCCTGTCAGCGCTCGGGTAATGTCTTCAGACCCATAGGATAGAGCACGCCCATGACTTCCAAGCTGGAACAACTCAAACAGTTCACCACCGTGGTTGCCGACACTGGCGACTTCGAAGCGATCGCCCGAGTCAAACCGGTCGACGCCACTACCAACCCTTCCCTGCTGCTCAAGGCTTCGGCCATTCACGGCTATGCCGAACTGCTGAACGATTGCGTCCGCGACTGCAAGGGCGATGTCGGCCTGGCCAGCGACCGTTTCGGTGTCGCAGTGGGCAAGGAAATTCTCAACGTGGTTCCGGGCCGCATCTCCACCGAAGTGGATGCGCGTCTGTCCTTCGACCAGGATGCAATCCTCAAGCGTGCGCATCGCCTGATCGAGCTGTACGACAAGGCCGGCGTCGGCCGCGACCGCGTGCTGATCAAGATCGCCTCGACCTGGGAAGGCATCCGCGCTGCCGAGATCCTCGAGAAGGAAGGCATTCAGACCAACCTGACCCTGCTGTTCTCCTTCGCCCAGGCCGCCGCCTGCGCCGATGCCGGGGTGTTCCTGATCTCGCCGTTCGTGGGCCGTATCTACGACTGGTACAAGAAGGCCAACGGCAACGACTACACCGGCGCCGATGATCCCGGCGTGCAGTCGGTGACGCGCATCTACAACTACTACAAGGCCAATGACTACAAGACCGTGGTCATGGGCGCCAGCTTCCGCAACATCAACCAGATCGAACAACTGGCCGGCTGCGATCGTTTGACCATCAGCCCGGAACTGCTGGAGAAGCTGGCCGCCGACACCGGCAAGCTGGAACGCAAACTGGCGCCGGGCAATGCCGGTGAAGCGCGTCTGAGCCTCAATGAAGCGCAATTCCGCTGGTTGTCCAACGAAGACGCGATGGCCACCGAGAAACTGGCTGAAGGCATCCGTCAGTTCGCCCGCGATCAGGAGAAGCTCGAAGCGCTGTTGCAGGCCAAGCTGTGATTTGAGTTTGTAGAATGCAAAAAGGGCGAACCTGTGAGGGTTCGCCCTTTTTCATTCTGCATTGAGAGGCGCGTTGACCGAACTGAAGCCTTCGCGAGCAAGCCCGGACACCATCAAATTCACGAGATCAATGTCTTTCCAGCGCATTCACCAGATCATGAAACGCTTCACGATTGGAATCGTTAAGGCCCATGAGAATCTTGTGCGCTTCCAGCACTTTGATCCGCACCACTTCTTCGGATTGGTCCTGGTCCGGCAAATCGTCCAGGCACTCCGGGCAAGGCACCGGGTGATTGACGATGTTGAACACCTGCTCGAAACCCATCGACTGCAACAGCCGAGTAATGTCTTCGTGGGTGGTGACAACCGTCGGCAACAGGCCGACCTTCTGCCGCGACAGGATCGACAGTTTGGCCAGCAGGCCCAACGTCGTGCTGTCGATGCTGCGGGTTTCGGTCAAATCGATCACGATCGCGTTGAAATTCAGCGCGGTGAAGATTTTCTCAATAGTCGCATCCAACGCCGAACACAGGGTCAGGCGAACTTCACCGACGAACTTCAGGACGAACGTGCCGTCCTGCTCGGCGAACTGGATTCTACCGGTACTCATTGAAGATTCCTGCTCAACACCAACAGGGCGATATCATCCGGCATCTCCCCTAGCGTGGCCAAACCAAACACTTGCCGCAGACCATCCAGGCTGCCGCCCGCCAACTTCACCCGCTCGGGCAAAGCAGCTTCTTTTTCTTTGAGCGTTGCTTCTGGCAAAAGGTCCAGAATGCCATCAGACATCAGCGTCAGGCTGAACGTCGGTGGCAGCTCGAGCACGTGGTCTTCGTAGGTGGCTTCATTGAACAGCCCCACCGGCAGACCACGGCCTTCGAGATAACGAACACTGTCAGGCGTGTACAACACAGGCAAAGGCAGATGGCCGCCAATGCTATAGGTCAACAAACCGGTCTCCTCGTCGATGACTCCACCGACCATTGTGACGTGTTTACCCAGCTTACAACTGATCAGCCCCCGGTTGATATGACCGAGCACTTCCGAAGGCTTGAACTCCGGCAAGGTACCGCTGCGTTTCGACTCGAAGAGCAAACGCGTGGTCATGAATTTCAACAGCACGGTGACGAAGGCTGATGACGCGCCGTGACCGGAAACATCCGCCAGGTAAAACGCAACCCGGCGCTCATCGACGCGGAAATAGTCGACAAAATCACCCGACAGGTACAACGACGGGATGATCTGGTGGGCAAAGTGGAATTCGTCAATGCTCCACGGACTTTCCGGCAGCATGTTCATCTGCACCTGGCGACCGGCGTTCTGGTCTTCCTGAAGCAGGTTCAGGCTGGCTTCCAGCTCCCGGTTGGCCTTCTCCAGCTTCTCGCGGTAACGCTGGTTTTCCAGCAACAGCCGCGCACGATCCAGGGCCCGGCGCACGGAGTGCTCGAGCACAGCCAGATCTTCGAGAGGCTTGATCAGGTAATCCGCCGCGCCCAGGCGCAGGGCCTCGACCGCGTCGTTCATCACCCCGGCACCGGAGACGACGATCACCGGTGTCTCTGGCGAGCGCTCGGTGACCTGACGGATCAGTTCCAGACCGCCCATCTGCGGCATGCGCAGATCGCAGATGACCAGATCGGGCTCGTCTTGCTCGAATACCTGAAGACCCTGTTGACCGTTGCCGGCCTGCAGGACGCTGAAACCACTGTCTTCCAGATAGGCCGCGAGACTCGCGCGCACTACCTCGTCATCATCGATTATCAGCAGCGTGGCACTGGTTTTTGGCATGTGGGCAAACGGCGCCAGAATTAGGTTGGCGTAGTGAGCGGGGCAACGGCCCTGCGCAGACTACTGGATTCGCTTTCTAGCCTCTCTGCTGCAACGCTTTCAAGCATTCGCCTGGCGCGCGGTTTTAAACAGAGGTGCCCTTCTAAGGCGCAGACGGTACTCCCATCCGCAGAGCGTTTCAAGCATGCGCCGATTGTCGCTTGACGACTTTGTTTGTCAAATCACCGGGAGTTATAAGAACAGCTCCAACCGTAACCCGATGGAAGGTAGCGGCCGTTGCAGGCGACGCTCTGGCGCGGACAAAAAAGGCGACCCGAGGGTCGCCTTTCTGTCACCGGTCGAAATCAGAAATCGTCTTCGACCTGACCGTCCTTCACCTTGAACTCGCGGTTCTGCAGGTAAGCGTTGCGGATGAAGGTGTATTTGTCGCCGCTGATCAGCTTCTCGCTCGACAGCAGGCTGGCGCGGGTGTCGACGATGTTCAGGCCGAAGATCGAGTTACGCGTCGGCACGTGATCGATGTAGCGGTACATGCCAGTGTAGCTGTCGACGTACTTGGACGGCGCGTCCCGCAGGGTGCTCGGGCCCATCAGCGGCAACATCACGTAGGGACCGCTGCCCACGCCCCAGTAGCCGAGGGTCTGGCCGAAATCTTCGTCGCTGCGGTTCAGGCCCATTTTGGTGCCGACGTCGAAGAAGCCGAGCAGACCGAAGGTAGTGTTGAAAATCAATCGGGCGGTATCAACGCCCGCGGCAGCCGGTTTGGCCTGCAGAATGTTGTTCGCCAGGTTGGTGACGTCACCGACGTTGCGGAACATGTTGTGGATGCCGTCTTCGACAAACTGCGGGGTGACGAACTCATAACCTTGCGCCAAAGGCTTCAGCGCGTAGGTGTCAACGAAGTCGTTGAACTGGAAAATCGGCCGGTTGACGCTTTCCCAAGGGTCTTCTTCGGTGGCCGCCTGGGTGGCGAACGGCGCCAGCAACAGGCTGGCACATACACTTAGCTGAGTGAGCGAAGGGCTCCAGCGCATAGAAAAACTCCTTGGATTTGATACTGGCGCAGACCTCTCGGCCCGGGCATTAAGGCCGCTAGTATAAGCGCAAACGGCGATTTGGGCAGTGCGCCGCTGCAAGGATATGCAGGAAGTTTCCTCCGTCGACTTTCACAGGGCTGTCATGCAACTGTCACCCCCGCACCCTAGTCTTGGCGTTATTTCAGGGACGTTGCCATGACTCACGCCGAAACCTTGCCCGTCGCCGCGCCCAGTCTGACTGCCGTACTGTTCGGCCTGAGCGGTTGCCTGGTGGATTTCGGCGCCCGCGCCGCGCAAGAGCTCGACGCCCAGCCGGAACATGCCAAAACTACGCCCGGCGCACTCGATAGCCTGAAAAGTTTGCAGCGCCAGGGAATTCCCTGCGCGTGGCTCGACGAACTGCCCGCTGCCCTCGCTCGGTCACTGGCCGCCGCGCTGCCGGACTGGATCAAACCGACGCAACATTCAGCAACAATGAATCCGTGGCCAGCCCCCAATGCGTGCTGGCAAGCGTTGATGGATCTGAACATCGACCGCCTCGACGGTTGCGTGCTGGTCAGCGGTGAGCCGCGTCTGTTACAGGCCGGCCTGAACGCAGGGCTATGGACGATTGGCCTGGCGTCCTGTGGATCACTGTGCGGCCTGAGCCCACGCGAATGGCAGGCCCTCTCGCAAAAGGAACGCGAACAGTTGCGCGGCAGGGCCACCGTGCAGTTGTTCAGCCTGGGTGTGCATTCGGTGATCGATCACCTCGGCGAACTCGATGCCTGTCTCGCCGACATCAGCCTGCGCCGTGCCAAAGGCGAAAAGCCCTGACCGGCGTCATGCAGGTTTACCGAGAGTGGATTAATCTAAAGGTCAGCCATAGACCTTTGGCGCGCGGCTGCGGTCAATGCCAGTGCCTATTGATAAAAGGAAACCACCATGCCCGCCCAAGAACTGCAAAAACAGCTCGATACCCTGCGCGAGCAGCTGGAACACAATCCACCGCTGTCGGAAGCCGAACGTGAAGATCTGCATGCGCTGATGGCGCAGATCGAATCGGAAATCCAGTTGGAAACTGCCACTCAGGACGCGAGCATCGCCGACGGCGTGAACCTGGCGGTCGAGCGCTTCGAAGTCGAACACCCGGCGATCGCCGGCACCCTGCGCAATATCATGAATACGCTGGGCAGCATGGGCATCTGAGCCCCGCCGGAAAAAAGCCCTGCCAGCGATGGCAGGGCTTTTTCATTTTGAACGCGGTCAAATGTGGGAGCGGGCTTGCTCGCGAATGCGGGGTTTCATTTAACAATGATGTCGACTGACACAACGCTTTCGCGAGCAAGCCCGCTCCCACATTGGGTAGTTTATTGGCGTACGAGGCGGTGGTTCGGCAGCTGTACGCTTTCGGTACTGCGATACGGATTGATATCCAGCCCACCCCGCCGCACATAGCGCGCAAACACCGTGAGTTTCTCCGGCTTCAACAACCGCTGCAGATCAAGAAAGATCCGCTCCACGCACTGCTCATGGAAGTCAGAGTGCTGGCGGAAGCTGACGATGTATTCGAGCAGGCTGGCGTGATCCAGCGCTGCGCCGCGATAGTCCACTACCACGCTGCCCCAGTCCGGCTGGCTGGTCACCGGACAGTTGGATTTGAGCAGATGGCTGTGCACGCTCTCTTCAACAATTCGCGAATCGTCGCAACGCAGCAGCTCCGGGCGTGGGTGTTCGTAGTTGCTGACGCTGATATCCAGATCGTCGATGCACACACCCGGCAATGCCACAACGCCTTCAGCTTCCACGTCTTTCAAACTGCGCACCCGCACGCCCACCGGTTTGCCGGCAGCGGCGGACAGATCCTTGACCAGCGTCGCTTCCAATGTCGCGACGTCGGCGAACGGCGTTTGGTTCAGCGAGTTGAGGTAGAGCTTGAACGACTTCGATTCGATGATGTTCGGCGAGTCCGCCGGGATGCTGAATTCAGCGATCGCCACCACCGGTTTGCCCGAGGGCAGCAGCCACGACAGTTCGAAGCAGTTCCAGAAATCCACACCTTTATAAGGCAGGGTTTCGGCGGTCAGGCCCAGCTCGGCCCATTTCGCGGTGCGCGGAATCGGGAACAACAGGGACGGCGTGTAAGTGGCGATGTATTCGCTGGATTTGCCCAGCGGCGAATGTTCGGCTGCGGGATGCATGGCGGAAACCTGACTGAAGAATCAGCGGATTCTACCAGCCTTTGCCCGCGCCTTTGAGTGCTTACTGACTGACTGTCAATTTGCCGACCATCCCCGCCTGATAATGCCCGGGAATATTGCAGGCAAACTCGAGCGCCGTGGCCTTGCTGAAAGTCCAGGTCAGCTCGGCGGTTTTACCCGGCTCGACCAACACGCTGTTGGGGTCGTCATGCTGCATGCCATGGCCCATCGCTGCGTGATCCATGCCTGCCACGTCGTGGGACATTTCCTTAATTCCAGTAGGCGTGAGCATGCCGCTTTGCTGCATCTGCAACATTTCCTGCTGGTGACTGGCATGCATCGCCGCATCACCGAGGTTGAATTCATGCAGCAACTGGCCTTTATTCACCAGCACAAAGCGAACCGTCTCACCGGCCTTGATCTGTATGGTTTTCGGATCGAAGTTCATGTCGCCCATGACGATCTCGATACTGCGTGAGGCCTGACTCGCGGCAGCCGGCTGGCCGAAGGCGAAGGCGTGCGCCGGTGTCGCCGAGACGGGCGAGCTCAATGCGAGCAGACAGGCGGCTAACGTCAGGGATAAACGAAAAAACATGGTCAGGCTCCAACAAGAGGAAGTTCAGCTTGTGGGAAACTCTAACCACCCTGCACTGGCATCGACCTGACAGGCAGATTACAACTTTGTCAGCTTGGCGCTTATTGCTCGCTCTCAAGGTATAACGCCCTCGCCCGTTATTCATCCCGAACCAGCCCCGAGTCGCCCATGAAACTGTTGATCGTCGAAGACCAAGCGAAAACCGGCCAATACCTGCGCCAGGGCCTGACCGAGGCCGGGTTCAATACCGAGCTGGTGGCCGACGGCAACAGCGGCCAGCAATTGGCCTTGAGCGGCGAGTACGCGCTGCTGATCCTCGATGTGATGCTGCCCGGGCGCAGTGGCTGGCAGATTGTCCAGGCGGTACGCAGTGCCGGGCTGGACACACCGGTACTTTTTCTGACCGCCAAAGACGCGGTGGAGGACAGGGTTCACGGCCTTGAACTGGGCGCCGATGATTATCTGGTCAAGCCCTTCGCCTTTTCCGAACTGCTTGCGCGGGTGCGTAGTCTGTTGCGCCGCGGCAGCGCCACGCCGCAGGAAACCAGCCTGCAACTGGCTGATCTGCGTCTTGACCTGATCCGCCGCCGCGTCGAACGCAGTGGCCAGCGCATCGACCTGACCGCCAAAGAGTTCGCCCTGCTGGAAATGCTCTTGCGCCGTCAGGGCGAAGTGTTGCCGAAGTCGCTGATCGCTTCGCAGGTCTGGGACATGAATTTCGACAGCGACACCAATGTCATCGAAGTAGCGATTCGTCGGTTGCGCCTGAAGGTCGACGACGATTTCCCCAACAAGCTGATCCACACCGTGCGCGGCATGGGTTACGTGCTCGAGGAGCGCGCGCTGTGATGCGTCGATTGTCCTTGAGCACACGTCTCGCCCTGCTGTTTGCCGCCTGCACCGCGGTGGTTTCGCTGCTCGCCGGGGTCCTGTTCGACCGCGCCAGCGAGGCGCACTTCATCGAACTCGACCAACAGCAACTGGAAGCTCAGCTGATCGGCCTGCGCCGCGCTTTGCAGGATCTGCAGCCTGCTCAGCGCGAAGCGCGGCTGGCCGATGAGCTCAGCCGTCAGGCGGATCTGTCGCTGCGCATTACCAGCGGCGACGGTCAGCACTGGTACGACAGCTCGGTTCAAATCCCGAAGAATCTGCCGCTGCTAACCGGACTGTCGACCATCAGCCATGAAGGGACCGACTACCGCGTACTTCGCGCCCCACTCTACCCGGAGACCATGGATTCGCCGCAGCTGACGTTGCTCCTGGACATCACCCATCACCAGCATTTTCTTGAGCGCATGCAGCATCTGATCTGGCTCACCGTCGGCCTGTCAGCGCTAGCCACGGCCCTGCTCGGTGCCTGGGCCGCGCGCAGCGGTCTGCGCCCGTTGCGACGAATGAGCGCGGTGGCCCGTGGGATTTCTGCGCAATCGCTGAATGCCCGACTGCCTGAAGAGAAGATGCCGCCAGAGCTTGCGGAAATGGCCCACAGCTTCAACGCCATGCTCGCACGCCTCGACGACTCGTTTCAGCGTCTTTCGGCGTTCTCTGCCGACATAGCCCATGAACTGCGCACGCCACTGTCGAACCTGCTGACACACACTCAGGTCACCCTCACCCGCCCTCGCCCGCTCGAAGACTATCGCGAAGCGCTGCACAGCAACCTCGAAGAACTGCAATGGATGGCGCAACTGGTCAACGACATGCTCTATCTGGCCAAGGCTGACCACGGTTTGCTGATGCCCACCCGCGAACCGCTGGAATTGGCGGATGAGGCGGACATGTTGCTGGAGTTTTTTGCACCATTGGCCGAAGACGTCGGCGTGAGTTTGAGTCGTGAGGGCGAGGCGCACATCGAAGGTGATCGCGGCATGTTGCGCCGGGCCTTGTCGAATCTGCTGGATAACGCGCTGCGGTTTACCCCGCCTCAAGGTTATGTGCGGTTGAGCATCGTCGATCAGGCGAACGCTGTTTGCGTCTGCGTCGAGAACAGTGGTCAGGGAATTTCAGCGCAGGTGTTGCCACGTTTGTTTGACCGGTTCTATCGAGCGGATCCGGCGCGGCAGGAAGGCAGTAGTGAGCATGCCGGGTTGGGCTTGGCGATCACTCAGTCGATCGTGCGGGCCCATGGCGGGACGATTCATTGCGAATCTGGAGCGGGTTGGACGCGGTTTGTAATCGAGTTGCCTCGGACCTGATCGTTCCCACGCTCTGCGTGGGTATGCAGCCCGGGACGCTCCGCGTCCCTTCAAGAGCCGAACGCAGAGCGTCCGTTGAGGCATTCCCACGCAGAGCGTGGGAACGAGCATGGAGTCGCTTACGAATATCTCAAGGCATGCGCCGGTTCGATCTTCGCCGCTCGCCATGCCGGATACACCGTCGCCAGAAAGCTCAGAATGAAACCCGCCGAGCAGATCAACAGCACATCGCCGCCCTGCAGTTCCGAAGGCAGGTTGCTGACGAAGTACACGTCCGAACTGAAGATGTGCTGGCCTGTCACGCGCTCGACCCAGCCGACCATCTCGCTGACATTGAGCGCGGCAATCACGCCCAGCACACCGCCAATGATGGTGCCGACAATACCGATCACCGTGCCCTGCACCATGAAGATCGCCATGATCTGCCGCGGCGTAGCGCCGATGGTGCGCAGGATCGCGATGTCGGCGCCTTTGTCGTTCACCACCATGATCAACGTCGCGATGATGTTGAACGCCGCTACCGCGACGATCATCAGCAACAGCAGGCCGATCATGGTTTTTTCCATCTTCATCGCGCTGAACAGGCTGCCCTGGGTGTGGGTCCAGTCGTCAGCCTTGAAGTCGGCACCGAGGCCACCGGCAATGTCCGCAGACACCTTCGGCGCGGCGTACAGATCCTTGACCGCCAACCGCACGCTCTGCACCTGATTCGGCTGCCAATGCTGCATGGCCGCAGCGTCGGCAACGTGGATCAGGCCCATCGAGCCGTCCAGCTCGGCGCCGACCTTGAACACGCCAACCACATTCAGGCGCTGCATGCGCGGGGTGATACCGCCCGGCGCGGTACTGACTTCCGGAACGATTAGGGTGATCTTGTCGCCAACATTGAGGCGAAAACGCCGCGCGGTGATTTCACCGATCACCACACCGAATTCGCCCGGCTTCAAGGCATCCAGACGCCCTTGGACGATGTGCTGAGCAACGATCGAGACCTTGCCTTCCTGCGCCGGATCGACGCCGCTGATCTGGATCGGCTGCATCGAACCCTTGTAGGAAAGCATGCCTTCCATTTCAGTGAACGGCACGGCGGCGGTCACTTCGGGGTTTTTCATCGCGGCGGCGGCCACCGGCTGCCAGTCGTCGATCGGCTTGACGCCGACGATGGTCGCGTGCGGCACCATGCCGAGGATGCGCGAGCTCATTTCGCGCTGGAAGCCGTTCATCACCGACAGCACCACGATCATCGCCAGGACGCCGAGGGCGAGGCCGATCATCGAGGTCATCGAAATGAACGAAACAAAGCGATTGCGGCGCTTGGCGCGGGTATAGCGCGTGCCGATAAAGATCGATAACGGTCTGAACATTCGCTGGGGCACCGTATAGAAATAAAAGACCCGGCGCCCTTACGGGCGCCGGGTTTCAGCCAGTCAGATGGGAGTCAGGCAACCTTCCTGCAATTGCAGGACGCGGTCCATCTGGCGAGCCAGGTTCATGTCATGCGTCACCACCAGGAACGCCGTGCGCATCGACGTGCTCAGCTCCAGCATCAGATCCTGAATGCCTTCGGCGGTGTGCAGGTCGAGGTTGCCGGTTGGCTCGTCGAGCATCACCAGCCCCGGGTTGTTGACCAGGGCGCGGGCGATGGCCACACGCTGACGTTCGCCGCCGGACAGTTCCGCCGGCTTGTGTTCCAGACGATGGCCGAGACCGACACGCTCGAGCAACGCCGTGGCACGCTGACGCGCCTCCGGGATTGGCGTCTTGCCGATCAACAGCGGCATGCAGACGTTTTCCAGCGCGGTGAATTCCGGCAGCAAATGGTGGAACTGGTAAACGAAACCAAGGGCGCGGTTACGCAGCAAACCGCGCTTCTTCTCGCTCAGGGCCGAAAGCTCTTCGCCATCGAGCCAGACGCTGCCCTTGCTCGGCGTATCGAGACCGCCGAGCAGGTTGAGCAAGGTACTCTTGCCGGAGCCGGATTTGCCCACGATCGCTACACGCTCGCCCGGGTGCAACTCCAGTTGCAGGCCGGCCAGCACTTGTACCGACTCAGGCCCCTCCTCGTAGGATTTGCCCAGGTTACGGCAGCTCAGAATTGCTTGTTCGCTCATGCCCGACTCACTCATAACGTAACGCCTCCGCCGGCTGGGTGCGCGCGGCACGCCAGGCGGGATACAGGGTGGCGAGGAAACTCAGGACCAACGCAGCGGCGCAGACCATGACGACGTCCTGGCTTTGCACCTGCGAAGGAAGATAATCGATGAAATACACGTCAGCATTAAGGAATTTGTGGCCGATCAACCCTTCAAGCGCCGAAATGGCCGCACTGACATTCAGTGCCGCAAGGATCCCGACCACCGCGCCGATGGCCGTGCCGACCACGCCGATCACCGTGCCCTGAACCATGAACGTGCGCATGATGGTGCCCGGCGTCGCGCCGAGGGTACGCAGAATGGCGATGTCACCCTTCTTGTCGTTCACCACCATCACCAGCGTGGAAATGATGTTGAACGCGGCGACGGCGACGATCAGCAGCAACAGCAGGCCGATCATGGCTTTTTCCATGCGGATCGCCTGATACAGGTTGCCGTGAGTGCGAGTCCAGTCGCGGGCGTAATAACGATCTTCGCCGAGCTGCTGGGCGATGTTCCACGCCTCGCGCGGGGCCTGGAACAGATCGTCGAACTTCAGCCGCAGGCCCTGCACCTGATCGGCTTTCCAGCGGTGCATCTTGGCCAGGTCCTGCAGGTTGGTCACGCCCAGGTAGCCGTCGAGCTCGCCGGCACCGACGTGGAAAATCCCGACCACGGTGAAACGCTTCATGCGCGGGAACATGCCTGCCGGGGTGACGCTGACTTCGGGCGCGACGAAGGTGATCTTGTCACCGATACCAACGCCGAGCTTGGTCGCGGCCTTGTCGCCGATGACGATGCCGAAGCTACCCGGTGTCAGGTCGTCGAGTTTGCCCTGCTTCATGAAGTTGTCGATGATCGACACATTGCGCTCGAGCGCAGGATCAATGGCATTGAGCAGCACTTTGGAGACCTGACCGTTGTTGGTCAGCAAACCCTGCATCTGGGTGAACGGCGCTACTGCCGTCACCTGCCGGTTCTGCTTGACCTTGTCGGCCAGGCTCTGCCAGTCGTTGATCGGCTCGCCGGTCTCAAGGGTGGCGTGGGGCACCATGCCCAGCACGCGGGTGCGCATCTCATGATCGAAGCCATTCATCACCGACAACACGACAATCATCACGACCACGCCAAGGGCGAGTCCGATCATCGAAGTCAGGGAAATGAAGGACACAAAATGATTGCGACGCTTTGCACGGGTATAACGCGTGCCGATAAATACGAAGAGAGGTCTGAACATGTCGGGTCTTGTTCGGAGGGAAAAGGAACGTCCTTGTGGCGGGGGTCGAAAACCAGCTGTACACTCAGACCACCGCCGCTACCATGGGTTCGCCATGCC
>NZ_JBITTW010000002.1:20866-26824 GCF_044542195.1 Pseudomonas sp. NPDC079367 | reverse complement strand
ACATTAGATGAAGAAGATCGCCGCGAATACTACCGTATCGAGGACATGATCGCACTGGAAATTCGGCCCCTGTCCGCTCCCGAAGCCGCAGGCGAGGAAGTGTTGCAGGATGCTTCCCCACTCTTCAACCTGCTCAGCGAATTACACCTGAGCGAATTCGAGTCGCAGCACCTGCTGCGCCAGATCAGCGAGCGCGACCGCGCCATCGCTGCGTTCCTCAAATCGCAGAACAAACGCATCGACCTGCTCAGCCAGGTGGTCGCCCTGACCGTGCTCGGCCACATCGGCGAGCCGCAACCGGTAATCATCTCCGAGGGCGGAATCGATTTTCAGTACCCGACCCCGATTGCCACCGGCGCGCACCTGTCGGTGAAACTGGTGCTGATGCCGCAAGCCTTGGGCCTGCTGTTGCGCGCCCGGGTTACCCATTGCGATCCGAAGGGCGATGGCTATGACGTCGGCACCGAGTTCGAGCGCCCGACCGATGCCCAGCGCCAGTTGCTCGCGCGCTACATCTTGCAAAAGCAGGCCCAGGAACGCCGTCTGGCCCGCGAACAGAACGACTCTGGCATTTAACTTAAGGAAGCACCGTGACCCTCATCTACGGCCACCGCGGCGCCAAGGGCGAAGCACCGGAAAACACCCTGAGCAGCTTTCAGGAATGCCTCAAGCACGGCGTGCGCCGCTGCGAACTGGATCTGCACCTCTCCAAGGACGGTGAACTGATGGTCATTCACGACCCGACGCTCAAGCGCACCACCGAGCGCCGCGGCAAAGTCGTCGAGCACACCGCCGCCGAACTGGTGACCTACGACGCGCGCAAGGGTGGCCCGGGCTGGATCAAGCCGTGCCCGATTCCGACGCTGGAAGAGTTGTTCGAGAAGTGTGATTTCGAGCACTGGCAGCTGGAAGTCAAAAGCGCTTCACGCACCCGCGCGGCAACTACCGTGCTGGCGATTCGGGAAATGGCTCAGCGCCATGGCCTGCTCGACAAGGTCACGATCACCTCGAGTTCGCGGGAAGTCTTGAAGGCAGCGCTGGATCTGGTGCCGGACGTGTCGCGTGGCCTGGTGGCCGAGTACGCCTGGCTTGATCCATTGAAGGTTGCGGCCAGTTACGGTTGCGAGATTCTCGCGTTGAACTGGACGCTGTGTACGCCGGAACGCCTGCAAAAAGCGCAACGTCAGGGCCTGCATGTGTCGGTGTGGACCGTCAACGAGCCTGCACTGATGCGCAGACTCGCCGACTTCGGCGTTGACAGCCTGATTACAGACTTTCCCGGTTTGGCCACTGCCACCCTTGAGAATTGCTGAAATCGGTCTCCCCGGCCGGCTCAGGCCACCGGCCGGAGCCCGTCAAAAAAGCCGGTTGAGGCCGTCGTACGCCGCTACCCGATAGGCTTCGGCCATGGTCGGGTAGTTGAACGTGGTGTTGACGAAATACTTCAGGGTGTTCAGCTCGCCCGGCTGGTTCATGATCGCCTGACCGATGTGAACGATCTCCGACGCCTGATAACCGAAGCAGTGCACGCCGAGCACTTCCAGCGTGTCGCGGTGGAAGAGAATCTTCAGCATGCCCTGCGGCTCACCGGCGATCTGTGCACGCGCCATGCTCTTGAAGAACGCCTTGCCGACTTCGTACGGCACTTTGGCCTGGGTCAGCTCCTGCTCGTTCTTGCCGATCGAGCTGATCTCCGGAATGGTGTAGATGCCGGTCTGCACGTCATTGACGAAGCGCCAGCTGCCATTGTCGACGATGCTGCCAGCGGCCGAACGGCCCTGGTCGTGGGCGGCACTGGCCAGGCTCGGCCAGCCGATCACGTCACCGGCGCCGTAGATGTTCTCTATGCAGGTGCGGTAGTTCTGGTCGACTTCGATCTGGCCACGGCTGTTGACCTTGACCCCGATGTTTTCCAGCCCCAGCGTGTCGGTGTTGCCAGTACGGCCGTTGCACCAGAGCAAGGCGTCGGCCTTGATCTTCTTGCCGGACTTCAGGTGCAGGATCACCCCGTTGTCCACACCTTCGACGCGGTCGTACTCCTCGTTGTGACGCACGGTGATGTTGTTGTTGCTGAAGTGGTAGCTCAGCGCCTGGGAAATTTCCGAGTCGAGGAAGCTCAGCAACTGGCCACGGTTGTCGACCAGTTCGACCAGCACACCCAGACCGCTGAAGATCGACGCGTATTCGCAACCGATCACACCAGCGCCGTAAACGATCAGTTTGCGCGGGGTGTGGCCGAGGCTGAGGATGGTGTCGCTATCGTAGATACGCGGGTGGTGGAAATCGATGTCCGCCGGGCGATACGGACGCGAACCGGTGGCGATGATGATGTGCTTGGCCACCAGCTTCTCGACAACGCCGTTGCCGCAGACCACTTCGATGGTTTGCTCGTCGGCGAAGCTGCCGGTACCGAAGAACACGTCGACGCGGTTACGGGCGTAGTAGCCGGTGCGCGAGGCGACTTGTTTGGAAATGACTTTTTCGGCGCTTTTCAACACGTCCGGGAAGGAGAACCAGCGTGGCTCGCCGATCGCGCGGAACATCGGGTTGGTGTTGAACTGCATGATCTGCCGCACCGAGTGACGCAGTGCCTTGGACGGGATGGTGCCGAGGTGGGTGCAGTTGCCGCCGACCTGACGACGGCTATCGACCATCGCGACCTTGCGCCCCGCTTTGGCGGCGTTCATTGCCGCGCCTTCTCCCGCCGGGCCGGAACCCAGTACCACCACGTCGTAGTTGTAGACAGCCATGCGTACTCCTCAGAACAGGCCGCGGTGCCAACAGCACCGGCGGCTAAATCACGCCGAACGGCGGCGCGAAGGAACAATTGGGGGCCAGTGAAGAACCCGGACACAGTCTATAGAAGCGTCAACGCCGCGCACATTAACCCTTGGTCGCGTCGTAGGCTACTTTTGCCTGCACTACAACGCCAGCTTTCGTCTTGTCTTCGGTCAGTTTTTTTCACCGACAAGCTGCGTAAATGCCTGACTGCTGCGGGTGTCGAAACCTGTATCGGCACGCAGGACAAAGAATGCAGCAATGCCATGCTTTTGGGCATAGTCCCGCGCCCTTTCCGGCCCGAGAATCAGCAACAGCGTCGATAGTCCATCGGCCATCAACGCTGAAGGATGAATCACCGTGACTGACGCCAGGTCGTGTAGGACCGGCCGCCCGCTACGTGCATCGAAGGTGTGGGAATAACGCCGGCCGTCTTGCAGAAAATAGTGGCGATAGTCACCAGAAGTGGAAACACCATAGCCATCGACATCGATAATCCGCTCGGCCACTTGCTGGTCATCCCGGGGTTCTTCGAGAGCGATGCGCCATGCTGAGCCGTCAGGCTTCTTGCCCTTGGCTTTGAGCTCTCCCGTGGCTTCGACCAGATAATTGTCGATGCCCATGTGCTGCAATCTGACCGCGATGACATCCACGGCATAACCGGCTGCGATGCTGTTGAAGTCGACTGCGACGGCGGCATCCTTGCACAAATGGTCACCGTCAATGCGCAGGTGTTGATGGCCGACCCGCTGCATGACTTCGGCCAGAGCGGCCGCATCGGGGACTTTTTCTTCGCGTCCTTGCGGGCCAAATCCCCAGAGGTCCAGCAGCGGTTCCACGGTCAGGTCGTAGGAGCCTTCGCTTTGCGTTGAAAGCTGTTCGCCGATGCGGACCAATTCGAGCACTGCTGCCGGCATGGCTTGGCAGCTATCGGCGGGCAAGGCGTTGAAACGTTCGATGGCGGAGTCACTTCGGTAAGTCGACAGCTGTTGATCGACTTCACCAAGGATGGCCTCCACTTCGCCGCGCACCATTGAAGGATCGGCGCCCCCGGCGTGGCGCACGTACTTGACCGACCAGGTGCTGCCCATGGTCGAACCGCCAACCTGTTCCAGGGAATCGCCGCTGCCGCAGCCGCCGATTGCCACCGCCAACACCACAGGCCCCCACCAGCGTCCAGTTAACAATTCTTCATCTCCCGGCAAAACCACGGCGGCCATTATGAACTACAAGCGCCCGCTCGCTTCCCCATGGCTGCAACGCCTTTATACAAAATTGAACAGTGAGTACCTCCCATGTCCTCCACCACGGGCAAAGGCAAAGCGATCTTTCGTGTTGTCAGCGGCAACTTCCTCGAAATGTTCGACTTCATGGTCTACGGCTTCTACGCCACGGCCATCGCTAAAACCTTCTTCCCCACGGACAGCGCGTTCGCTTCACTGATGCTGTCGCTGGCGACCTTCGGTGCCGGCTTCCTGATGCGTCCGCTCGGGGCGATTTTCCTCGGCGCCTACATCGACCGTCACGGTCGACGCAAAGGGCTCATTATCACCTTGGCGATGATGGCCGCCGGTACAGTGCTGATTGCCTGCGTGCCCGGCTACGCGACGCTCGGCGTCGCCGCACCGCTGCTGGTGTTGTTCGGCCGCCTGTTGCAAGGTTTCTCGGCCGGCGTGGAATTGGGCGGCGTGTCGGTTTATCTGGCGGAGATCTCTACGCCCGGTCGCAAAGGGTTCTTTGTCAGCTGGCAGTCCGCCAGCCAGCAGGCTGCGGTCGTCTTCGCCGGTCTCCTTGGCGTCGGTCTCAACCATTGGCTGAGTCCGGAGCAAATGGGCGAATGGGGCTGGCGTGTGCCATTCCTGATCGGCTGCATGATCGTGCCGGTGATTTTCTTTATCCGCCGCTCGCTGGAGGAAACCCCGGAATTCCAGGCGCGCACCCACCGCCCTACCCTCGGCGAGATCGTCCGCTCGATCGGCCAGAACTTTGGCATTGTCATTGCCGGCATGGCGCTGGTGGTGATGACCACGGTGTCGTTCTATCTGATCACCGCTTACACCCCGACCTTCGGCAAGGCTGAGTTGCACCTGTCCGATCTCGATGCATTGCTGGTGACGGTGTGCATCGGCTTGTCGAATTTCTTCTGGCTACCGGTGATGGGCGCCGTGTCAGACAAGATCGGGCGAAAACCCTTACTGCTGGCAGCGACGATTATGGCGATCCTGACGGCGTATCCGGCGCTGTCGTGGCTGGTGGCGAATCCGAGCTTCAGCCATTTGCTGGTTGTCGAATTGTGGCTGTCGTTCCTTTACGGCTCGTACAACGGCGCGATGGTTGTGGCGCTGACCGAAATCATGCCGGTGGAAGTGCGCACCACCGGCTTCTCGCTGGCCTACAGCCTGGCAACGGCGACGTTCGGCGGGTTTACGCCGGCGGCGTGTACCTATCTGATTCATGTGCTGGACAACAAGGCTGCACCGGGGATCTGGCTCAGTGGCGCAGCGGTATTGGGGTTGATTGCAACGCTGGTGTTGTTCCGTGGCAACCGGCATGAGTTGCGCACGGCGCAAGCCGCTGTGGCCGGCGGCGTTAGTTAGATCGCACCCGCCAGCGCGATCGTTCCCACGCTCTGCGTGGGAATGCTTCAAGGGACGCTCCGCGTTCCAATGGGACGCAGAGCGTCCCGGGCTGCATTCCCACGCAGAGCGTGGGAACGATCACTCCACAAACAAAAACGCCCCGACACAGGTCGGGGCGTTTTCATTTTGCTAAGGCTTAGCGTGGGAACGCTGGCGGATTCACATCAGCCATGTCTTCCATCACGCGAACCACCTGGCAGCTGTAACCGAACTCGTTGTCGTACCAGACGTACAGCACAACGCGGTTGTCTTGCACGATGGTGGCTTCAGCGTCGACTACACCGGCGTGACGCGAGCCAACGAAGTCAGTCGACACCACTTCCTGCGAATTGACGAAGTCGATTTGCTTGTGCAGATCGGAGTGCAGCGCCATGTAGCGCAGGTACTCGTTCATCTCTTCACGGGTGGCGGCTTTCTCAAGGTTCAGGTTGAGAATGGCCATCGACACGTTTGGCGTAGGAACACGAATCCCGTTAACGTTCAGATTGACGCCCAGCTCAGGCACGGCCTTGTCATCATCGGAGGCAGCACCGGTCTCGTT
>NZ_JBITTW010000002.1:0-20856 GCF_044542195.1 Pseudomonas sp. NPDC079367 | reverse complement strand
CCGGTCTCGGTGATCACCATGTTCAGCGCGGCGCTGCGACCACGGCGATCGCCCTTGTGGAAGTTGTCGATCAGGTTCTGGTCGTTGGTGTACGAGTGAACGGTTTCGACGTGACCATTGATGATGCCGAACTTGTCATTTACGGCCTTGAGCACTGGCACGATGGCGTTGGTGGTGCAGGAAGCAGCCGAGACGATCTTGTCATCAGCGGTGATTTCACCGTGGTTGATGCCGTGAACGATGTTCTTCAGCTTGCCTTTGCCGGGTGCGGTCAGAACAACGCGGTCGATGCCCGGGCACGCCAGGTGCTGACCCAGGCCATCGGCGTCACGCCATACACCGGTGTTGTCCACCAGCAGCGCGTCTTTGATGCCGTACTGGGTGTAATCCACTTCGGTCGGGTTCTTCGCGTAGATCACCTGGATCAGGTTACCGTTGGCGGTGATGGTGTTGTTTTCTTCGTCGATGGTAATGGTGCCGTTGAACGAACCGTGTACCGAATCGCGACGCAGCAGGCTGGCGCGTTTGGTCAGGTCGTTCTCGGCGCCTTTGCGCACGACGATGGCGCGCAGACGCAGGCCGTCGCCACCACCGGTTTTCTCGATCAGGATGCGCGCCAGCAGACGGCCGATACGACCGAAGCCGTAAAGAACAACGTCGGTGCCTTTGCGGGCCGAGGCGTTCTGCTGGCCAACCACGTCCGCCATCTCTTCACGCACGAACTGCTCGGCGCTGCGGCCGTTGCCTTCGTTGCGGAATTTGAACGCCAGCTTGCCCAGATCCACCGACGCCGCGCCGAGCTTGAGCTCGCTCATGGCCTTGAGCAGTGGGAATGTTTCGTGGACGGAGAGTTCGCTGTCGTCCGAAGAACGGTGGCGAGCAAAGCGGTGAGCTTTGAGAATCGCGATGACAGACTGGTTGATCAGGCTGCGGCCATAGATCGAGCTAACCACGTTGTTATTGCGGTAGAGCTGACCGATAAGCGGGATCATCGCTTCTGCGAGTGCTTCACGGTCGATCCATTCACCAAGACACTGGTCGGGCTTCTGAGTCACGGTAACCTTCCACATGTAGGGGCAGAAAAAAGGGGCTACATTATGCCGCCGACAAGCCCTTTCAGCAATGCGCGCTTGTCGCGCAATCGGTAACAAAATTCCGTTCAAAAAATTTACGCCCTTCTCCAGCCCAGTAAAACCGGGGCTTTCAGGACAGTCAATTTTTCGACGACTGTTAGACGATGTCTGTAACCCTCCGTAACACCGCCCGGTTTCGGCACTACATAACCACGAAAAAAGTGCTCGTTTTTATGGTTACCACTACATTTCGTCCAAACCGTGAAGATAGACGCAGTCTGCAACTGACAGGCGGCACCGGAGGCCGCTACAATTACCGACTTTGTCGCAACGCCTGGAGCTCAACCTTCCGTGCCTGTTCTGCGTCTACCGCTACTCCCTGCCGAGGCAGGTAAACAGCACTGGGGCAATCTGCCCGGTGCCGCCCTCAGCCTGGCGATTGCCGAGGCTGCAAGCGCTGCCAAGCGCTTTACCCTGCTGCTGACCGCCGACAGCCAAAGTGCCGAACGGCTGGAACAGGAGCTGAGTTTCTTCGCCCCGGATTTGCCCGTGCTGCATTTCCCCGACTGGGAAACCCTGCCCTACGACCTGTTCTCGCCGCACCAGGACATCATCTCCCAGCGCATCGCCAGCCTCTATCGCCTGCCAGAACTGGCTCACGGCGTGCTTGTGGTACCGATCACCACTGCCCTGCACCGACTGGCGCCAACCAAATTCCTGCTTGGCAGCAGCCTGGTGCTCGATATCGGCCAGAAACTCGACGTCGAACAAATGCGCGCGCGGCTCGAAGCCAGCGGCTATCGCTATGTCGACACGGTGTATGAGCACGGCGAGTTCACCGTACGCGGCGCGCTGATCGACCTGTTCCCGATGGGCAGCAAGCTGCCGTACCGCATCGACCTGTTCGATGACGAAATCGAAACCCTGCGCACCTTCGATCCGGAAACCCAGCGTTCGATCGACAAGGTCGAGTCGGTCAAGCTGCTGCCGGCCCGCGAGTTTCCATTGCAGAAAGACGCAGTCACCCGCTTCAAGGCGCGCTTTCGCGAGCGCTTCGACGTCGACTTCCGCCGCTGCCCGATCTTTCAGGATCTGAGCAGCGGCATCACCCCGGCCGGCATTGAGTACTACCTGCCGCTGTTCTTCGACGAAACTTCGACACTGTTCGATTATCTGCCCCAGGACACCCAAGTGTTCTCGCTGCCCGGCATCGAGCAAGCGGCGGAAAATTTCTGGAACGATGTGCGCAATCGTTACGAAGAACGTCGCGTCGATCCATCGCGTCCTTTATTGCCTCCGGCCGAGTTGTTCCTGCCGGTAGAAGACTGCTTCGCGCGCTTGAAGAACTGGCCACGGGTTGTTGCCAGTCAACAGGACGTTGAAAGCGGCGTTGGCCGTGAGCGCTTCCCGGCGCACGCGCTGCCGGATCTGGCCATCGAAGCCAAGGCCACGCAACCGCTGGCGGCGCTGGCCGGCTTCCTCGAGGAATTCCCCGGTCGCGTGCTGTTCACCGCTGAATCGGCGGGGCGTCGCGAAGTCCTGCTGGAACTGCTGGAACGCCTGAAACTGCGGCCGAAAACCGTCGATAGCTGGCCGGATTTCGTCGCCAGCAAGGATCGTCTGGCGATCACCATCGCCCCGCTCGACGAAGGCCTGGTGCTCGACGACCCGGCGCTGGCGCTGGTGGCGGAGAGTCCGCTGTTCGGTCAGCGCGTCATGCAACGCCGCCGTCGTGAGAAACGCAGCGACGTCAGCAATGACGCGGTGATCAAGAACCTCACCGAGCTGCGCGAAGGCGCACCGGTGGTGCATATCGATCACGGTGTCGGGCGCTATCTGGGCCTGACGATTCTGGAAATCGACAATCAGGCTGCAGAGTTCCTCACTCTCGAATACGCCGAAAACGCCAAGCTCTACGTGCCGGTGGCCAACCTGCACCTGATCGCGCGTTACACCGGCAGCGACGATTCGCTCGCGCCGCTGCACCGCCTCGGCTCGGAAACCTGGCAAAAAGCCAAGCGCAAAGCCGCCGAACAGGTGCGCGACGTCGCGGCCGAACTGCTCGACATTTATGCCCGTCGCGCCGCCCGTGAAGGTTATGCCTTCGCCGATCCGAAGGCCGATTACGCAACCTTCAGCGCCGGCTTCCCTTTCGAGGAGACCCCGGATCAGCAAGCGACCATCGAGGCCGTGCGCGAAGACATGCTCGCGCCGAAACCGATGGACCGGCTGGTCTGCGGCGACGTCGGTTTCGGCAAGACCGAAGTGGCGATGCGCGCCGCGTTCATCGCCGTGCACGGCGGTCGGCAGGTGGCGATTCTGGTACCGACCACCCTGCTCGCCCAGCAGCACTACAACAGTTTCCGCGACCGCTTCGCCGACTGGCCGGTGACGGTCGAAGTGATGAGCCGTTTCAAGTCGGCCAAGGAAGTCAACGCGGCGATCGCCGATCTTGCGGAAGGCAAGATCGACATCGTCATCGGCACGCACAAGCTGCTGTCCGACGACGTGAAGATCAAAAACCTCGGCCTGGTGATCATCGACGAAGAACACCGTTTTGGCGTGCGCCAGAAAGAACAGCTCAAGGCGCTGCGCAGCGAAGTCGACATTCTGACCCTGACAGCAACGCCGATTCCGCGCACGCTGAACATGGCGGTGTCGGGGATGCGCGATCTGTCGATCATCGCCACGCCGCCGGCGCGTCGCCTGTCGGTGCGCACTTTCGTCATGGAACAGAACAAGAGCACGGTCAAAGAGGCTCTGGTGCGTGAACTGCTGCGCGGCGGTCAGGTTTATTACCTGCACAACGATGTGAAGACCATCGAGAAATGCGCCGCTGACCTCGCCGAACTGGTGCCGGAAGCGCGCATCGGTATCGGCCACGGGCAGATGCGCGAACGTGAACTCGAGCAGGTGATGAGCGACTTCTACCACAAGCGCTTCAACGTGCTGATCGCCTCGACCATCATCGAGACCGGCATCGACGTGCCGAGCGCCAACACCATCATCATCGAACGCGCCGACAAGTTCGGTCTGGCCCAGCTGCACCAGTTGCGTGGTCGTGTCGGCCGCAGCCACCACCAGGCTTACGCCTACCTGCTGACGCCGCCGCGCCAGCAGATCACCTCGGACGCGGAAAAGCGCCTCGAAGCGATCGCCAACACGCAGGATCTCGGCGCCGGTTTTGTGCTGGCGACCAACGACCTCGAAATTCGTGGCGCGGGCGAACTGCTCGGCGATGGTCAGAGCGGGCAGATTCAGGCCGTCGGTTTCACCCTGTACATGGAAATGCTCGAGCGCGCCGTGAAGTCGATCCGCAAAGGCGAGCAGCCGAACCTCGATCAACCGCTTGGCGGCGGCCCCGAAGTCAACCTGCGGGTGCCGGCGCTGATTCCGGAAGATTATCTGCCGGATGTCCATGCGCGGCTGATTCTGTATAAACGCATCGCCTCGGCCACCGACGAGGAAGGTCTGAAGGATCTGCAGGTCGAGATGATCGACCGTTTCGGCCTGCTGCCGGAGCCGACCAAGAACCTGGTGCGGATCACCGCGTTGAAATTGCAGGCCGAAAAGCTTGGCATCAAGAAAGTCGATGGAGGGCCACAAGGCGGACGCATTGAGTTCGAAGCGCAGACGCCGGTTGACCCGATGACCCTGATCAAGCTGATTCAGACGCAGCCCAAACGCTACAAGTTCGAAGGCGCGACGATGTTCAAATTCCAGGTGCCGATGGAGCGTCCGGAAGAACGTTTCAATACTGTCGAGGCGCTGTTTGAGCGTCTCATCCCGAAATCCGCTTGAAGGACGCCCAATGCGCCTGTTTCGCTCTGTGACTTTGTTGCTCGCACTTGCAGCACCGACGGCGTTTGCCGATGACACTTATCAGGTCGAAATGATCCTGGTGCGCCAGAATGCCGTGCCAGCGATTGTCAGCCGCGCCGCCCCGGAAGACTGGGCGGCTGGCGCTCAGCGTCTGGGCAACGACAGCCAGCGCACGCCGGCGCTGAATGATGTAGTGAGCAAACTCACCGCCAGCGGCGAGTACACCGTGCTGATGCACAAAGCCTGGCAGCAGACCCTCGGCGAAGCGCCGGCGAAAGTTGCAGTGAGCGAAGGTCAGGAACAGTTCGGCCAGTTCCCCATCGAGGGCACGCTGGAAATGAAACTCGGCCGTTTCACCGACGTGACCGCCGATTTCTGGGTCAATCAGATCGACGCCAATGGCCTGGTGACGGCCAGTGAGCGTCTGCGTCAGGACAGCCATACCAAGAACGGCCAGCTCAACTACCTCGACAACGGCCACTTGGCGTTGCTGATCAAGATCACTTCCCTGACCGCACCAGCGCCTCGCGAAGCGCCTGAAGTCGTGCCGGACTGATCGAAGTCCTTATGCCGCCACCCCTGAGCAAACCGCTGGCCCCGTCGTGGGTCAGCCGATTCAAAGAACAGAGTCTGGAGCGCGGCCGCCGCTACGCTTTGGAGAATCGAGTGCGCATCGCCCAGATCGGCGATGCGACCATCACCGCCAGTTGCGAAGGTTCTGGCGGTAGCGTTTACCGGCAGACCATCCATCTGCGCGAATCGGCCAAAGCCACCCTGCTACTGGTCGACGCCACCTGCACCTGCCCGGTGCGCAGCAACTGCAAACACTGCGCTGCGGTGCTGCTGAAAATCCAGGAAACCCTCGACTACCCCGCCGCCGCGAAAGATGCCGAACTGCTGGAAAAACTCCAGGCCGTGCTGGAGAACCGCAGCCCGAAAGCGCCGCCACAGGTACTGGTGGATAATGTGCAACCGGTGCCGCGCCTGTGGCTGGCGAGCGCCGAGTTCAGCGCCTTCGAGCCGCGCAACGGCAAGATGCAGCGCTACATTCAACACCGCGCGGCGCTGTCGTTCAGTTATCTGGACGAATACGTCAGCGGGCAAAAACACAGCGATATCCTGATCCGTCAGGAAGCCCAGACCCTGCGGATAAAACGCCACCCGGA
The DNA here is from genome assembly GCF_044542195.1 of Pseudomonas sp. NPDC079367. Lineage (NCBI taxonomy): Bacteria > Pseudomonadati > Pseudomonadota > Gammaproteobacteria > Pseudomonadales > Pseudomonadaceae > Pseudomonas > Pseudomonas sp. NPDC079367. The sequence continues at coordinate 14,795 of NZ_JBITTW010000002.1, read as the reverse complement.
TGTCGAACAGTCCTACCGCGAACAGTTGCGCATCCTCGGTTTCCGCATCGCCACCCGGCAGAGCAAAGCGCTGCCGGAAAGCGCCGGCGAACTGTATGAAATGGTCAACGACAGCGCCTGGCTGACCTTCACTCTCAATGACCTGCCGAAGTTGCGCAGCCAGGGCTGGGAGTTGCAGATCGATGAGGAATTCGGCTTCGACCTGACCGCCGTCGACGACTGGTACGCCACGGTCGAACAGGCGCCGGAGCGCGACTGGTTCGATCTGGAACTGGGCATCATCGTCAACGGTGAACGCCTGAGCCTGCTGCCGATTTTGCTGAACCTGATGCGCTCGCACGCCGAGATTCTCAACCCGGAGCGCCTGGCCCGTCGTCGCGATGACGAGCTGATTCTGGTGAACATTCCGCAACGCACCAGCGAGCATGGGCCGTTGCAAGTGGCGCTGCCGCTTGGCCGCTTGAAGCCGGTATTGATGACGCTGGGCGAGTTCTATTTGCAGGAGCCGGGCGAAACCACCCTGCGCCTGAGCAAGGCTGACGCCACCCGGCTCAATTCGCTGGAAAGCCTGCCGTTGCTTTGGGAAGGCGGCGAGCAGATCCGCACGCTCGCCCAGCGTTTGCGCGACATTCGCGACTTCAGCGCCCAAGCACCAGACGGTCTGGTTGCGACTTTGCGCCCTTATCAGCTCGAAGGCTTGAGCTGGATGCAATCGCTGCGGCAACTGGAAGTCGGCGGGATTCTTGCGGATGACATGGGCCTGGGCAAAACCCTACAGACCCTGGCGCATATTCTCAGCGAGAAGAACGCCGGACGCCTCGATCGTCCGTGCATGGTAGTGATGCCGACCAGCCTGATTCCCAACTGGCTGGATGAGGCTGCGCATTTCACCCCGCAACTGAAAGTGCTCGCCCTATATGGCGCCAGCCGCAAGAAACATTTCGATAATCTGGCCGACTTCGACTTGCTCCTCACCACCTACGCCCTGCTGCCCAAAGATGTCGAACGCCTGGTCATGCAGCCGCTGCACGTATTGGTGTTGGACGAAGCGCAATACATCAAGAACCCCAACAGTAAAGCCGCTCAGGCCGCGCGCGAGCTGAATGCGCGCCAGCGTCTGTGCCTCAGCGGTACACCGCTGGAAAACCATTTGGGCGAGCTGTGGTCGCTGTTTCACTTTCTGTTGCCGGGCTGGCTGGGCGACGTGAAAGGCTTCAATGCCGATTACCGCGTGCCGATCGAAAAGCGCGGCAGCGAAGTCAGACTGCAACACCTCAACGGTCGGATAAAACCGTTTCTTCTGCGCCGCACCAAAGAGCAGGTCGCCACTGAGCTGCCGCCGAAAACCGAGATCATCCATTGGGTCGAACTCAACGAAGCGCAACGCGACGTGTACGAAACCATGCGTTTGGCGATGGACAAGAAAGTCCGTGACGAGATCACTCGCAAAGGCGTGGCACGCAGCCAGATCATCATTCTCGAAGCATTGCTCAAGCTGCGCCAGGTCTGCTGCGATCTGCGCCTGGTCAACGACGCCACCCTGCCCGCGCGCGGCAGCACCTCGGGCAAGCTCGATAGTCTGATGGACATGCTCGATGAATTGTTCGAGGAAGGCCGGCGGATTCTGCTGTTCTCGCAATTCACTTCGATGCTGTCATTGATCGAAGAGGAATTGAAAAAACGCAAGATCGCGTACGCCCTGCTCACTGGCCAGACCCGTGACCGGCGCACACCGGTGAAGGAATTCCAGAGCGGCAAGCGTCAGATCTTTCTGATCAGTCTGAAGGCTGGCGGCGTCGGCTTGAACCTGACCGAAGCCGATACCGTGATTCACTACGACCCGTGGTGGAACCCTGCGACCGAGAATCAGGCGACTGACCGCGCCTATCGCATCGGCCAGGAAAAACCGGTGTTCGTGTACAAGATGATTGCCCGGGGTACGGTGGAAGAAAAAATTCAGCACCTGCAGAAGGAAAAGTCCGACCTTGCAGCGGGCGTGCTGGATGGACGTAAAGCCGGGGACTGGAAGTTGCAGAGCGATGATATTGAAGCGCTGTTTGCGCCGCTGCCGGACAAGATCGACAAGCGCTGACGTCAACGCCGCCGGTTCGATTGCTTCGCAAGCTGGTGCGCTCCCACAATTGATCCAGATTCGCTGGAGATCCAATGTGGGAGCGAGTCTGCTCGCGAATGGCCACACCGCAGTTCAAACCCTTCAGCCTCTGGAAACCGGCAACGGCGCAAACAGCGCCTCGATATCACTCTGCTCCAGTTTGAATCCGCCCGTCGTGCCACCCTCCAGTACCGCCCCGGCCAGCGCCGCTTTCTCCTGCTGCAACGCCTGGATCTTCTCTTCGACGGTGCCTTTGGCAATCAACTTGTAGACGAACACCGGATTGTTCTGCCCGATCCGGTACGCCCGATCAGTCGCCTGATTCTCCACCGCCGGGTTCCACCACGGATCGAAGTGAATCACCGTGTCCGCCGCCATCAGGTTCAGACCAGTGCCGCCGGCCTTGAGGCTGATCAGGAACAACGGCACCTTGCCGCCCTGGAAATCCTTGACCGGCGTACGCCGGTCGGTGGTGTCGCCGGTCAGCAGCGAATAACCGAGCCCGCGCTGCTGCAACTCCTGCTCGATCAGCGCCAACATCGAGGTGAACTGCGAAAACAGCAGGATGCGCCGACCTTCGCCGAGCGATTCCTCGAGCATCTCCATCAAGCTGATCAGCTTGCCGCTGCCCGAGCGCAACGCCTTCGCCGTGAGCGGCATATTGACGAGGCGCAGATCGCAGCAGACCTGACGCAGCTTGAGCAGCGCATCGAGGATGATGATCTGACTGCGCGCCACGCCACTGCGGGCGATTTCGTCGCGGACCTTTTTGTCCATCGCCACACGCACCGTCTCATAGACGTCGCGCTGACCATCGCTGAGTTCGACCCAATGAATGATCTCGGTTTTCGGTGGCAACTCGGTGGCGACCTGATCCTTCTTGCGCCGCAGCAAAAACGGCTTGATGCGTGCGGTCAGGTGCTGCATTCGCTGCACATTGCCGTGTTTCTCGATCGGTGTGCGGTAATCGCGGTTGAAGGATTTGCTGTCGCCGAGCCAGCCGGGCATGAGGAAATGGAACTGTGACCACAGCTCACCGAGGTGGTTTTCCAGCGGCGTACCGCTCAAACACAAGCGCTGACGGGCCTGCAAGTCACGGGCGGCCTGGGCGGCTTTGCTCAGCGGGTTCTTGATGTTCTGCGCCTCGTCGAGAATCAGCACGCTCCACGACTGCGGCTGCAAGATCTCCATATCCCTGGGCAGCAATGCGTAAGTGGTCAGCACCAAGTCGTATCCGGCAAGATTGGCGAAGTCTTTTTGCCGCCCTGCCCCGTGCAGCGCCAGGATTTTCAACTGCGGCGTGAAACGCTCGGCCTCGTCGAGCCAATTGGGAATCAGGCTGGTGGGCATCACCACCAGTGCCGGACACTCCAGACGCCCGGCGTGTTTTTCCGTGAGCAGATGCGCCAGGGTCTGCAGGGTTTTGCCCAGGCCCATGTCATCGCCCAGAATGCCGCCGACCTCCAACTCGCGCAGGGTCTGCATCCAGTTCAAGCCTTCGAGTTGATACGGGCGCAGTTGCGCGTTGAGGCCGGCCGGCGCAGCAACGTGGGCGTGGCTCGAATTCTGCAGACGTTTGGAAAAAGTACGCAGACGTTCGCCGCCCTGCCAATCCAGCGGCACGCCATCGAGCATACTCAGGCGCGCGGCGTCTGGAGCGGTCAAGCGCAGCGCATCCCCCTGATGGCCGCCCAGGTACAGCTCGCCCAGCGTCGCCATCAGCGGTTTCACCCGACTCAGCGGCAACGCGACTTTGGCGCCCGCCGGTTCGCCAAAACCGCTGGGCTTGAGCTCTATCAGGAGTCTTTCGTCATCGCTGCGCTGCGCCAGATTTACCGGGTCGAGCAAGCGCGGCTGGGTCCGCAACAGATGCAGAAGGATCGGCAGCAAGCTGTAGCGCTCGCCACTGACGACGATGCCCAACTGCAGATCAAACCACTGATGCGTGGCCTCTTCTTCGACCTCGGCGTACCACTGTTCAACCGGTTGTACATCGAAATGGAAACCGGGACTGAACTCGATTTTCCAATCTGCGGCGCGCAGTGTGGCCAGCCCTTCGTGCATGAACCCGAGCCAGGCGGAATCATCCGGCAAGGTAAACATCTCGCCGGGACGATCCATTGCACTCTTGCGCGTGGCTTTCTTGAAGCCATGTTTTTGCAGGTTCTGGCGCAGCTTCTTTTCCAGCGCAGGTTGACGCTGAATGCGCTGAGTTTCGCTGCCGTTGAGGATCATGACTTCCGGGTTGCGATCCACCGCCGGATGACCGTCGTAGGTAAACAGCAGAGCGGCGCGGTGCTCCAGCACAGACTCCCAGCGCGAGCGTTCTCGACCGCTGACCAAGGTCAGTTGCGGCTGCGGCAGCACGTCATCGATGATCCGTTCGGTGAGCTTGTGTGGTGGCGCAATTTGGGTTGCCGCGCTCATGCGATGGCTGAACTGCATGGCCTGATGCGCCGGAATATCTGGCGCCTGGGTCAAATGGCAGGCGAGCTTTACTTCCAGCTCAGTGAACAGCGGGCCAACCTGTCGCCGTTCACGATCGAGGTAATAAAGCGGCTCCAGCGCCAGCACGGTTTCCTGCGCAGCTTCGGCACTGCTCCATTGCGCGCGGAATCCGCCATCGGCCTGCTCAGCCCAATAGAACTGACCCACGCGTTTCGCCCCCGGTGTCAGCGCTCGCAGGTCTTCGAAGTCGAGGAACAGCCGGGAGGTGCGCAGGAGCATTTCCAGCAGTTCGGCGCCACTGCTGCCTTCCAGCGGATAGCCGCTGTAATAGGCGTGATGGGAATGCATGGCGACCAACAGCCGGGCGATGCGCAGATCCAGCTCAGACAGGTAGCCGGGCTGGCGCATGAGCATTTCCGAGAGCGAGTACATCGGCTTGAACTCGCGTAACTCGCCGCTTTTGAGCTGATGGACCTTGAAAATATCGAGCAGCCACTTGCCGTTCGCAGACGTCGGTTTGAGCTTGTAAAACAGTTGCGTGCCTGCGGTTTGCGCACTTTCTTCAGCGGGCTTGGCCGGCACGGGAATTGTCGAAAGCCAGTGCTCCAGCGCTCGTCCCAACGGCGTCTGCGCGTCACTTCCAGACGCATCCTGGCCAGTGCCCAGCAGGTGATAGAGCACCGCAGCGCAGTGCTTGCAGTCGATTGCAACAGGACAGCTGCATAGGCAACGCAGGTTTACCGACCCCAGCCGATCTTCGGACAGGTAAATGCTTTGCTCATACGCCTGAAGTTGCGAGCCGACGCAAAACGCCTCTATCTTCTTGTCATCGATCTGGAGGATCTCGACCCGATCATCGGCGGCATAAGCGCGGGCCTTGGCCAACGCCTTGCTACTGAATGCGTGGGTCCATGTCAGCCCTTTGAGCCGCTCGATGAAAATGCTCATGGGCAGTCGTTAGCTGACCAGCACCCGCGCCAGCGTTGATTTTACCTTGCCCATGCCATCGTGCAGTGCCTGCTCGATTTCGGCCATGGTGATCACTTCTGTGGTCTTGCCCGCGGCTGGATTCACCACCAGCGCCAGGCAGGCGTAATCCAGATCCAACTCCCGGGCCAGCGCGGCTTCCGGCATGCCGGTCATGCCAACGATGTCGCAGCCATCACGCTCCAGTCGCACGATCTCGGCGACCGTTTCCAGACGCGGGCCCTGGGTGCAGGCGTACACGCCTTGATCGCTGTATTCGCAGCCTTCGGCGGCGACTGCGGCAATCAATTGCTGACGCAACGGCTCGCTGTAGGGAAAGCTGAAATCGATGTGGGTGACGTGTTCCAGATCATCGGCGAAATAGGTGTGCTCGCGCCCGCTGGTGTAGTCGACGATCTGGTGCGGCACGCAAAAATGCCCGGTACCCATGGCCGGGTGAATCCCGCCCACCGCATTCACCGCGATGATCGCTTCGGCACCCGCCTGCTTGAGCGCCCAGAGGTTGGCGCGGTAATTGACCTTGTGCGGCGGGTAACGATGCGGGTGACCGTGACGGGCGAGGAACAGCACTTCCTTGCCGGCGTACTCACCAATCTGCACCTCGGCCGAAGGCGCGCCGTACGGGGTGTCGACTGCCAGCGACTGGCGAATGCTCAGGCCTTCGAGCTGAGTCAGGCCAGTGCCACCGATGATTGCGTAAACGGTCATAACGAAAAATCCTTAATCGATCAGTTGAGCGTCTTTGAGCGCGCCGAGGGCGGTGAGCCAACGCGGGTCCTGACGATAATCAGTGCTGGCAAAGGCCTGACCGCGCATCTTCGCGATGCGCGCGGAAGGCTTGACCTTCATGCGCTGCGCCGCGCTTAGCGCCAGTTCGGCAGCGGCGCGATCGTTGCAGACCAGCCCCATATCGCAGCCCGCAGTGAGTGCGGCTTCGATACGGCTGGCAGCGTCGCCGACCACGTGGGCGCCGGCCATCGACAGATCATCGCTGAAGATCACGCCATCGAACTGCAATTCGCCGCGCAGGATGTCCTGCAGCCAGCGTCGGGAAAAACCGGCGGGCTGTGAATCGACTTGCGGATAGATGACGTGGGCCGGCATAACGGCGGCCAGTTGTTGACTGAGTCTGGCGAAGGGCACGAGATCGTTGGCGCGGATCTCGTCGAGACTGCGTTCGTCGTTCGGGATCGCCACGTGGGAGTCGGCTTCGGCCCAGCCATGGCCTGGGAAATGTTTGCCGGTGGCGGCCATGCCAGCGCTGTTCATGCCGCGAATGAATGCGCCGGCGAGCAAGGCTGCGCGCCCGGGATCGCCTTCGAATGAACGGGTGCCGACCACGGCGCTGCGCTGATAGTCCAGATCCAGCACCGGGGCGAAACTAAGGTCGAGCCCGACCGCCAGCACTTCGGTAGCCATGATCCAGCCGCACTGCTCGGCGAGATACTCTGCATTCGGGTTATCGGCGATGGCGCGCATCGCTGGCAGACGGACGAAACCCTGACGCAAGCGCTGCACGCGCCCGCCTTCCTGGTCCACCGCCAGCAACAGGTCCGGACGAATCGCGCGGATCGCGGCGCTGAGTTCGCGCACCTGGCGTGAATGCTCGATGTTACGGGCAAAAATGATCAGGCCGCCCACTTCGGGCTGACGCAACAATTGGCGATCTTCGGCCGTCAGCCAGGTACCGGCGACGTCCACCATCAACGAGCCTTGCAGGCCAGCAGTCATAGAGATTCCTTGAAAACGAAAAACCCGATCCGCCTGTGTTCGCTACCACGGGCAGCGCCGGGACGGCCAACAGAATTCATGCAGATCGGGTTCAGTACGAGAGTCGGCATGGCCGGCTAGCTTAGCGGATACCAGCTGCCGCGCCCACCCGTGCGCGGTCAAACCTTGGCGGCGACCGGCATGGACTTGCTGCGCGGCCGCAATTGCGCGCTGGCCATTGCGGTATCAGTAACGCCGGTCTCGGCGCGCATGCCGGCCGCGAGGAAAGGCACCATCAGGCGCATGACTTGCTCGATGGAGGTATTGACGCCGAAATCGGTCTCGGCAATCGCTCGCAAGGCCTTGATCCCGGACATGCTGAACGCTGCAGCGCCGAGCATGAAGTGCACGCGCCAGAACAGCTCGATTGGTGGAATGCGCGGCGCCGCCTCGTTGACCAGCAGCATGTAGCGGCGGAACACCTTGCCGTACATGTCTTCCAGATAACGCCGCAAGTGACCCTGGCTCTGACTGAACGCGAGGCCGAGCAAGCGCATGAAGATCGACAGATCGTTACCGCTGCGAGGCTGGACGACGAGCGCTTGCTCGACGAGGATTTCCAGCAGCTCTTCAAGCGTCGGCTTGTTTTCCGGCTTGGCCTGGCGGCGCTCCAGCTCTTTGTCAAGACTGACGCAGAACGGACCGAGGAAGCGCGAGAACACAGCTTGAATCAGCGCCTTTTTCGAGCCGAAGTGATAATTCACCGCAGCCAGATTGACGCCAGCTTTGCTGGTGATCAAACGCAATGAGGTTTCAGCGAATCCTTTCTCCGCGAACAACTGCTCGGCAGCATCAAGAATGCGTTCAACGGTTTCCGACTGGGCCATGGCTACTCCGCCTGACAAACACTTGTTTGAAACATACGTTTCAGCCTAAGCCTTGTCAAGCCTGCCGGTTCGTTTTGGGAATGGTCGGTCAGCTATTTAACCACACAAGGCGCCAGCATTAATAAGCGCCCTTCGCGACCGCTCGGCGGGAGGCAAAAAAACGCCCATTGCCAAGACCGCTTCACTGTATATAATCCCAGTCACTGTATAAAAAGACAGAGCGATCAATATGCTAAAGCTGACGCCACGCCAAGCCGAGATTCTGGCCTTCATCAAACGTTGCCTCGAAGACAACGGCTATCCGCCCACCCGTGCGGAAATCGCTCAGGAATTGGGTTTCAAATCGCCAAACGCGGCGGAAGAACATCTCAAGGCCCTGGCCCGCAAAGGCGCGATCGAGATGACCCCGGGCGCTTCCCGCGGCATCCGTATTCCTGGCTTCGAAGCCAAGGCCGATGACTCCACCCTGCCGATCATTGGCCGAGTGGCTGCCGGCGCGCCGATCCTCGCCCAGCAGCACATCGAAGAATCCTGCAACATCAATCCGACCTTCTTCCATCCGCGCGCCGACTACCTGTTGCGTGTGCACGGCATGAGCATGAAGGACATCGGCATTTTCGACGGCGACCTGCTGGCAGTCCATACCACTCGTGAAGCACGTAACGGCCAGGTCGTGGTTGCCCGTATCGGCGATGAAGTGACGGTCAAGCGCTTCAAACGAGAAGGCAGCAAAGTCTGGCTGATCGCCGAAAACCCCGAGTTCGCCCCTATCGAAGTCGACCTGAAAGATCAGGAACTGGTGATTGAAGGCTTGAGTGTCGGCGTCATTCGCCGCTAAAGGAGGCTCCATGCAGTTCCCACATACACCTCAGCAAACACAACTGCCTTTATTCGAAGCGTTTCTGGCGCAGCCTATGGTGCCGACTCTGAAAGAAGTGGTAGAGCGAGACTGGAACGCCAAACCCGATGCTTTCAGTGAGCTGTCACTGCGTGGTGCCGCCGGGAACTGCCTGAACCTGCTGGCGCCGATTCTGCGTGAGCTCAGCGATGATCAGGACGCTCGCTGGCTGACACTGATCGCACCACCCACCAGCCTGACGCAAACCTGGCTGCGCGATGCGGGTCTGAACCGCGAACGCATCCTGCTGCTGCAACCGCGTGGCACGCAGAGTGCTCAGCAACTAGCGTGCGAAGCGTTGCGCCTGGGGCGCAGCCATACCGTAGTGACCTGGCTCAACCCATTAAATGCCAATTCACGACAACAACTGATCAGCGCCGCACGTACGGGCGAAGCTCAGAGTCTGAACATTCGTTTGGGTTAATTGCCTGGTAATACGCGCTGTGTGAAGCGTAGAGCTTCTCCAGGGACAGAGAAGCAGATTTATAGCGCAAGCGATTGAAACAGGGCCAAAGCGTGGGTCAATGAAGAACTCGCGGCCCTTCTTCCTTATCAAATTCGCCTTCAACCATACGACCTGCCATTTGCACGCCAACGCTCAACATCGCTTTGGCGATTTCAACGTGCTGACCCTGCAGAAACGCTTTGGCATCCTCGGAGAAATCCAGCGTCACCAGAGAACCTTCGTCCTCAGCCCTGCGCAGTTCGATTCGGCCGTCTGGTAACTCGACAATTTCTAGAAAGGACGTTGGCATATAGGTCTGTTCTCCACGAAAGGCAGCAATTATATAGACATCATTCGAGCTCCGCTCGGGATCTTGACCAGCAGCATGTTTCAGATTACCACTGCATCAAACCCCGTCAGCACTCGTTCAAGCCTTCACGGAATCTGATGGCCAAGCCTTTGAGGTTTTGCCGCCAGCTCTCTAGCTCTTCTCGACTCAATTCTTCTGGCGCTTGTTCTTCATCAAGATTGATCGCTTGAATCAGCGGCTGTGTCACGTCGCCTTTCGGTTTGTGTAGCACCTTTGGCGGCTGAAACAGTGCCGCGTGCGCCGCCAACAATTTGGCCAGCCAGGTTTCCGGGTTCCCGGCCAGCTCGACCATTTCCGCCAGCTCCGGGATCGCTATCGATTCCAGCACTTCCCGTTTCAGCAACTCTTCCGCCCTCGGCGTATGGGCCTGCGGCAGACGGTAAAAGCCGGCAATCTCATGACACAAACCCAGCAGTGCGCCATAGAGGTGGAACAACGCTGACTCACGCCCGGCCTGGATCAGCGCCAGAGAATTCATCGCCCGCCCCTCTTCAGCATGAGCCAAAGCTTCCAGTGACAGGCCGGCGAAATAGATCTTCTGGTTGGTACGGGTATAGAGCTCGTGGGCCATGACGGCAGCCTCCACAACGAAATAATTGCTTCACACAGGCCGAACAGTGTCGTGGATGAGCCGATGCCACTGCAAGCACAAAACAAAAAGGCCGCATGAAATCCTTATGGTTTCATGCGGCCTTTTCGCTGCTCAGACTAACGCTTACTCAGCCTTGGCTTTCGCGCTGCGCTTGTCTTCAACTGTCCACTTGCCACCGTCGTAATACGCCTTCCAGCCAGTCGGCTTGCCGTCGACTTCGGTCTGCACGTATTGCTCCTTGGTCTTGCGGCTGTAGCGGATGACCGCCGGCAGACCATCAGGATCCTTCTGCGGAGCTTCACACAGGAAGTGGTACTTCGGATCGATCTCGTCCTTGTGCGGCAGAATCTCGATCACCAGCGGAGCACGGGTCTCGCGGTTTTTCGGGAACTGACTGGCCGCCAGGAACAGGCCGGAGGCGCCATCGCGCAAGATGTAGGTGTCGTTGACCTTTTCGCATTTCAGCTCAGGCATCTTCACCGGATCCATCTTCGGCGGCGCCGCATCACCGCTCTTCAGCAGCTTGCGGGTGTTTTTGCACTCAGGGTTGGTGCAGCCGAAAAACTTGCCGAAACGGCCGGTCTTGAGCTGCATCTCGCTGCCGCATTTATCGCATTCCAGACTCGGACCTTCGTAGCCCTTGATGCGATAGCTGCCTTCTTCGATTTCGTAACCGGCGCAATCCGGGTTGTTGCCACAGATGTGCAACTTGCGCTTTTCGTCCAGCAGGTAGGCGTCCATCGCCGTGCTGCAGATCGGGCAGCGATGCTTGCCACGCAGTACCAGCGATTCCGATTCGCCCTCGTCGTCCGCTGCGATTTCATCGCCCGGCACCAGATTGACCGTTGCCTTGCAGCGTTCTTTCGGCGGCAGGCTGTAGCCCGAGCAACCAAGGAACACGCCGGTCGAGGCAGTACGGATCTGCATCGGACGACCGCAAGTGGTGCACGGAATATCGGTCATGACCGGCTGGTTAGCGCGCATGCCGCTTTCCGGGTTCTCTGCTACTTCGAGTTTCTTCTTGAAGTCGCCGTAAAACTCGTCCAGCACGTTTTTCCAGTCGCGCTCGCCCTGCGCCACATCATCAAGGTTCTCTTCCATGCCAGCGGTGAAGCCGTAGTCCATGAGATTAGAGAAACTTTCAGACAGACGCTCTGTGACAATGTCGCCCATCTTTTCAGAATAGAAACGACGGTTGTGCAGCGTTACATAACCGCGATCCTGAATAGTCGAAATGATCGCAGCGTAAGTCGAAGGACGACCGATGCCGCGTTTTTCCATTTCCTTGACCAGACTGGCTTCGGAGTAACGCGCCGGCGGCTTGGTAAAATGCTGCGACGGATCGAGCTTGATCAGCTTCATCACATCGCCCTGCGCCATGTCAGGCAGTACGTCATCATCGCCAGGCTTGGCAATTTGCGGCATGACGCGGGTGTAGCCATCGAACTTGAGGATACGGCCCTTGGCACGCAGCTCGAAGTCGCCAGCGCCGACGCTGACGGTGGTCGACAGGTATTGCGCCGGCAGCATCTGGCAGGCGAGGAACTGTCGCCAGATCAGCTCATACAGACGCTCAGCATCACGCTCCATGCCCGCCAGCTTGCTTGGCGTGGTATTGGCGTCAGACGGACGAATCGCTTCGTGAGCTTCTTGCGCGCCTTCTTTGCTGCTGTAAACGTTCGGTGTCTCCGGCAGGTACTTCTTGCCGAATTCGTCTTCGATGTAAGTGCGCGCCATCGCCACGGCGTCGACCGAGAGATTGGTCGAGTCGGTACGCATGTAAGTGATGTAGCCGGCTTCGTAGAGACGCTGGGCCATCATCATGGTTTTCTTCACGCCGAAACCGAGACGGTTGCTCGCAGCCTGCTGCAAGGTCGACGTGATGAACGGTGCCGATGGCTTGCTGCTGGTCGGCTTGTCTTCACGCTTGACGATGCTGTAGCTGGAAGCCTTGAGCTTCTCCAGGGCGGCCATGGCCTGGGCTTCGTTCAGCGGCTTGAAGGCTTCGCCTTTTTCGCGAGCCACTTCGAAACGCACGGTCGAGCCTTTGGCAGTGCCGAGATCAGCGTGCACTTCCCAATATTCTTCCGGAATGAACGCACGGATTTCTCGCTCACGCTCGACCACCAGCTTCACGGCAACCGATTGCACGCGACCGGCGGACAGGCCGCGGGCAATCTTCGCCCACAGCAGCGGTGAGACCATGTAGCCGACGACGCGGTCGAGGAAGCGACGCGCCTGCTGGGCGTTGACACGATCAATGTCCAGCTCGCCCGGTTCGGAGAAGGCTTCCTGAATCGCTTTCTTGGTGATTTCGTTGAACACCACTCGCTTGTAGCGGCTGTCGTCACCACCGATGGCTTCGCGCAGGTGCCAGGCAATGGCTTCCCCCTCGCGATCCAAGTCGGTTGCGAGATAGATGGTGTCAGCATCCTTGGCGAGCCGGCGCAGCTCTTCGATGACCTTCTCTTTGCCTGGAAGGATCTCGTACTTGGCTTTCCAGCCATGCTCGGGATCGACACCCATACGCGAGACCAGCTGTTTACGCGCTTTCTCTTTCGGCGAGAGCACCGGACCTTCGCCCGCAGCCGCCTTGCCGCGCTTGGCGGCTGGCTCTTTGCTGGCGCTAGCCGAACCGCTAGTGGGCAGGTCTCGGATATGGCCGATACTCGACTTCACCACGTATTGGTTGCCCAGATACTTGTTGATGGTCTTGGCCTTAGCCGGGGATTCCACAATGACCAGCGATTTGCCCATGGATCAGAAAATTCCTGAATTCTAGAAGTGAAAGGCGGTTGGCGCCTGACGCGGCACCGCTATATATAGTTGATACAAGATGAGGTCAAGCACAGGGTTGCCTGCGCCCTGGCCTCATGCCTTGTCAAAAACGCTCGGTTCGGCTTGCACCAAAGCAAAGCGTGGCACCTGTTCGCCGTCAACCTCGACCGACTCGACGAACATGCTCAGCGGGCGCACCCAATAGCCGTAATCGCCATACAGGGCTTGGTAAAAGACCACTTCTTCTTCGGTTTCGGAATGCCGCGCAACACTGAATACACGGTATTGCGGACCTTTGTAATGTTGGTAGAGCCCAGGTTGTATCGGCATGCTTCGGCCCTCACTGAAATCTTTTCGAAAATAAAATAAAAAACCCAAAAACAAAAACCGGGGCACTGGGCCCCGGCTTCCATCGACGAGACGCTTAAACGCGTTCGAAGACGGTGGAGATGCCTTGGCCGAGACCAATGCACATAGTGGCCACCCCGAAGGTGCCGCTATTCTGCTTCATCACGTTCAGCAGGGTGCCGGAAATACGCGCACCGGAGCAACCGAACGGGTGACCCAAAGCGATCGCGCCGCCGTGCAGGTTAACCTTCTCGTTCATCTTGTCGAGCACTTTCAGATCTTTCAGCACTGGCAAGGCCTGTGCAGCGAAAGCTTCGTTGAGCTCGAAGAAGTCGATATCGTTGATGCCAAGACCCGCACGCTTGAGGGCTTTTTGTGTTGCCGGCACAGGACCATAGCCCATGATCGCCGGATCCACACCTGCCACCGCCATCGAACGGATCACCGCCATTGGCTGGATACCCAGGTCCTGTGCACGCTGCGCCGACATCACGATCATGCACGAGGCACCATCGGTGATCTGCGACGAAGTACCTGCAGTCACGGTGCCGCCCTTTGGATTGAATGCCGGCTTCAATGCCGCCAGACTTTCCAGGGTGGTTTCCGGACGAATGGTTTCGTCATAGTCGTACAGTTTCAGGAAACCGTTCTCGTCGTAACCCTGCATCGGGATGATTTCGTCTTTAAACTTGCCTTCCACGGTTGCCTTGTGGGCCAACTGGTGGGAACGCACGCCAAAAGCATCTTGCTGCTCGCGGGTGATGCCATGCATTTTGCCGAGCATTTCAGCGGTCAGACCCATCATGCCCGAGGCTTTCGCCGCGTACAGCGACATGTGCGGGTTAGGGTCGACACCGTGCATCATGCTCACGTGGCCCATGTGCTCGACACCGCCGACCACGAACACGTCACCGTTACCGGTCATGATCGCTTGCGCAGCGGTGTGTAGCGCGCTCATCGACGAGCCACACAGACGGCTGACGGTCTGGCCTGCAGACGTGTGCGGGATCTGGGTCATCAGCGACGCCATGCGCGCGATGTTCCAACCCTGCTCCAGGGTCTGGTTGACGCAACCCCAGATCACGTCCTCGACTTCCGCCGGGTCGACCTTGCTGTTGCGTTCCAGCAGTTTGCTGATCAGGTGCGCCGACATGTCTTCGGCGCGGGTGTTGCGGTGCATGCCGCCCTTGGAGCGGCCCATCGGAGTACGACCGAAGTC
>NZ_JBITTW010000001.1:814345-1019196 GCF_044542195.1 Pseudomonas sp. NPDC079367 | reverse complement strand
TGTGGTCACCTTTCGTCCAGGGCAGAAGTTGAAGGCCCGAGTTGAGGCTTATGCTGGAACCAAGTCATAACGACGAACTCCCCGTCATCCCGGGCAAACGCTACTTCACCATTGGTGAAGTTAGTGAGCTGTGTGCCGTAAAGCCACACGTGCTGCGCTATTGGGAGCAGGAGTTTCCTCAGCTCAATCCCGTCAAACGCCGCGGAAACCGCCGGTATTATCAGCGCCAGGATGTGCTGATGATCCGGCAAATTCGCGCGCTCCTTTACGATCAGGGTTTTACCATCGGCGGTGCACGTTTGCGCTTGTCTGGCGACGAAGCCAAAGACGACACTACCCAGTACAAACAGATGATTCGGCAGATGATTGCCGAATTGGAAGACGTGCTGGTTGTGCTCAAGAAATAAAAAGCTGCGTTTGAATACTTCCAGTTTTCAAACGCTTGCGATATATTCTTGAGCGTTCTTCAAGGTGGAGAACGAAACGCAACATCAGTCGGGGCGTAGCGCAGTCCGGTAGCGCACTAGCATGGGGTGCTAGGGGTCGAGTGTTCGAATCACTCCGTCCCGACCATATAATTCAATGGCTTAGCCGCTTTCGAGCGGCTTTGTTGTTTCTGCCATAGTGACTTTCCGAGTGACCTTGGCATTTTCGATCATGCTTCCCTCCTTTTCAGAATCGTCAGCGCTGGTGCGCGCGAGTCGGTTGCTGATACCTTATTTGACGCCGCAATGAGCTGATCCAATTCCGCTGCCGAGTAGTGGCTGGTGATGCTCCCGTTCTTGTGGCCAAGCAACGCTTTGCGATCCTCCTCAGTCACGCCGGCAGCA
Organism: Pseudomonas sp. NPDC079367; assembly: GCF_044542195.1. NCBI lineage: Bacteria > Pseudomonadati > Pseudomonadota > Gammaproteobacteria > Pseudomonadales > Pseudomonadaceae > Pseudomonas > Pseudomonas sp. NPDC079367. The sequence continues at coordinate 1,018,366 of NZ_JBITTW010000001.1, read as the reverse complement.
CGCAGCCTTCTCCCAAAGGTGTGCTTCAAGTCGTGAATTCGGATTCTGGCAAAGCCGTCATGTGCCGGCCGCAAGAATTTCTCCTGCCACTTCTTCGCCGCTCGGATCCGCGCCTTCTTCCAGGCCGAGTCATTCATGCGGTGAACCGTCGTTTCATTCCCATCACCATCTGGCTTGCCAAACGGGAAGACGTAGAGCGGATGCTTGCCGCGCTGCTTCTCGATCACTGACTTGGCAACGTCATTCATCACCACCAGACGTTCGTCTCGGTTCTTCACGCCAGACCTGGCGCTCCTTCCGCCAAATCCCGCCGGTATCAGGAACACGCTCGTTCCCAGCTCCGGTACCGCAATTTCCCAATTCCACTGCAGCTTGCAAACCTCCTGCTCCCGGCAACCTGTATTGACCTTGAACATGGCCATGGTCTGAAGGTGCGCCGGGAGTTCGGCGAACAGGATCGACTGCTCTTCCCATGAAAGCGGGTAGGGCTTCCGGCTGTTCGTCTTCTCGTCCAGCAGGGAAATCATCGGCACCACGTCCAGCAGCGGCCGTCGCTCCTCGTCTCGCCACTTTCGCGCGCAGAGGTTAAGCACACGGATGACCCGCTGAAGCGCGATATTCACTGTTCGGTTCGTTACAGGCTTCCCAACCGCTGGATTCAGCTTCGACTGGATGTAAGGCGCGAGGGCATCGTCGTCGATGTGGGTCAGCGGCATATCGCCAATGAACGGGTCGAGCTGCTCCATATAGGTGGCCGAGATGTGGATTGAAGCCTGATCCTTCACTTCCAGCAGGAAGCGAGTCGCCGCCTCCCGCCACGTCCTGACCCGCCGGACGCCGTACACCTTCTGCTGGCGTAACTGCTCCAGCTTGTGGATCAGGTACTGCTCTGCTTCGGCGCGGTTACAAGTGCCAGTACTCTCTTGAATTCGTTCTCCTCTGTACTTTTTGTCGATCTTCCAGATGCCGTTCGGCATTTGCTGGAGGCCGGTGATTGCTTTTTGGGCCACGGCGTTGCTCCTTTCTTCTTGCCCTGGCGCTCGCTGCGAGGGCGATTGTTGTCCTGATTGGCGGCCTTTTCAATTGCCATCGACTCAATGTAACGGTCGGCCCACTCGTCCAGCTCGAGACGGTCGAAGCCGATGCCCTGTTTCCCGATCGGGAATTCGCGTACGTTCGGGCGAACTGTTTTGTTGAATTCATCCCGGCACATGCCGAGGTAGCCGTATGCCTCGCCGGCGCGAATGAAGCGCGGGAGGATGGGCGCGACCTGGGCCGCGCTTCGATTTGACATGTGATGCTCCATGCCGCGCGTGGCGGCAGAAGGTGGTGATGGGTTATGCGCCGGCCTTGGCCAAGACTGCGTCGGCAACCTGCATAGCAGCCTGTGCATCGTTGACGTAGGCGGGGTCGAAGTACCCGGCCAAGTGGATCGTTGCCTGGCAGGCGCGCAGGTTCTCGCGGGTGAGCTTCAGTGCCGCGACCAGCTCTTCGTGCAGTCCGCGCTCCTCACGACCGATGTCCCAGAAGCGTTGGCCCCAGTGTCCGGCCGGTGGCGAGTTGTCGTTCTGCGCGCCGAGTGCAAGGGCGCCTACAACCGCGTCAAGCAGATCGCGCTTGTAGGCGTTGTCGCCGTCGATGCTCAGACCGTTTCGGCGCAGCGCGTCCAGGGCATTGTTCAGGTTCGACTCGGGCGACGGCAGCACGAGGTCAAAGTCTTTCTTGCCGGCGCGGCAGGCCACCACTAGCAGCTCGCAATCAAGCGGCATGTGCTGGGCCACATCCGAGATGGCTTCGATAGCAGCGTCGCGGAGTGCATTCTTTTCTTCGGACATAACGAATCCTCGCCCGCCTTACACCGGCAGGCTGTTGAGTTGGGGAGGGGTTACTGCTGGATGAGTTCGGCGGGGACTTTCACCGAGGAGCCGCGCTTGGCGAAGACCACGGCGCGGAACACTGCGATGGTTCGGGTTTCGCCGGGCTGGCGGTTGAACGGGTCGTTGGTCGCGTCGGCCAGCCATGGGTGCCGGTGGCCAGATTCGACCCAGACGCCGTACCTCGTAATCAGCTGCTCAGCGTCGGGCAGGGCGAAGAGTTGCAACTGGCCGGTGCCGGGCTGCTGATCACCCTCGATCGCGTTGATTGCCCAGTCCAGTGCCGGGCCGGTCAGTTCCTCGGTGCGGACGCTGACCATGCGATTCATCCGATCACCGCCTTTATGGTCAGTACCAATGGAAGCCAGAAGAAGAGGGTGCAGCCGAGTAAGCACTTGGTGATCATGGCTGCACCTTTTCGAAGTAGAAGACCACCGGCGCGCCAGTCTCAGCGATCAGGCCGTACGACTTGGCGAGACGGTAGATTGGGTGGTAGTTATTGAGGCTGTTGACGTGTCCGGCGATCCAATCGCGCCAAGCTTCCATAGGCATGGCGTGCTTGCTCAGGTTGCAGGGGATGCAGGCCGGCATCATGTTGGCGAGGTTGTGGTTCTGGGGGCTCAGTGCAGGAACCAGCTTCGCCTCCTTGCCCCAGTTGCGGCGAACCGCTTCGAGGTGATCGGCGTGCCACCGGTCACCCAGCAGCACGCCACAGTAGGCGCAATGCCCGCCGTATTTCAGCCGCACTTGCTCGCGCTCAGCTTTCTTCAGGCGCATAGGTATCCTTGCCGCTATAGCGGCTGACTTTGAAGGGGGAGGGTGGAAGTAGGAGACACGATGTTGCGGGGTTTTGATGTTGGCAAGCTCTGAAGTGGAGGCTATTTAGTTAGCCTCCGAGCTTAGTTGCAAGTCAGTAAAACGTACCGTCCTCCGTCGCGCTTTTAAGGCGGTCTTTGTGAGGGCTACTTTCAAATTGAGCTACTTTTTTGTAAAGGAGGCGATTTTTCTCTCGATCCTCTTTCGCGTCAATGAACACTTCTAGCGTGTTGCTATCAATGACTTTTATATGCATCGATTCATGGCTTTCGGGGTCTTCAAGCTCAACGTAGCCCAAACGCTCGCTCTTTCTCGCATAAAGCTCATATGGGATGGTTCGAGTTTGTTCTTTATCGTAGTAGTACCGTTGCATCCCGAAGTACAAACCGTTTACGGCTCGGTCGCTTGTGGCTGTTGGTATAGGGTTCGGAATAGAAGTGATGATGAAGCCGGCACCTCCATCAGTAGCCCATTTGTAACCATCTATCACTTTTTCCAAGGCTTTAATTTGAGTGCCATATTCCTTGCTAGACCTATCCGAAGGCAGCTCTTGATACTGAAAATCCAGCTTGGCGAAAGCAACGCCCGAGACACCGAGCAGGCAGCTCAGAGCTAATGCAAACTTTAACTTCATTCCATTTTCCCTGTTGAAAGCGGCATCATCAATGCGATGGCCAACGGCCATTCTTGCTCAGGAGGGAACGGCTTTCAACATCGTTACCAGATCATGGGCATTCACAACCTTCATTCCGAGCTCGCGGGCAATGTGAACTTCGAGCCGGGCGCCTTTCGAGTTCTCCCAGCCGGGCAGGACCGCGACTTGGCCGCAAAGACCGAGGCGGGTCAGGTCGTAGGCCATGTAGTCGGCCCAGTCCGCACCATCGACGACGCCGTGCTCGGCAGGATTTTCGACGACGTAGCCCCGGTCTCGCAGGTCGGCGGCCATCTTGTTGAAGGCGGGGAAATTGAAGTCTTCGAAGCCAGTCATCGGCCCGGCCAGGTACAGGCGGTTGATACGAGAGCACGCGGCCGTCACGCCTGGTGCAAGTACGGTGCTGATTCGCTCAACCGCACGGTCAATCGGGCTTTGAATGAAGTCTGGCAACGGTTCGTTCGCCGGCGGGGTCATCGATGTTACGGCGGAGATCATCCCGACCAGCGAATCGGTGACTACCTTGCGGATGTTTTCGGTGGGCATGGGGCGTCCTATGCCGGGGCATGCCCGGGCGGTGGAGGGTGATAAACGGTCTGGTATTACTTTTAGCGGATGTACTTGAATGGCTTGAGCTTGAAGCTCAGGATGAGGACTCACTTCATTCGGAGTTACCGCAATGGGCCAAGCCAAGCACGCGATGATGGAAGAGGAAGAAAAACAAGCGGCAGCAATCGGTATCGCCGTAAGGGCGGGGGTGCTTAAATACTGCGATCGTCATTCAAATCACTACAATCCCGGCAATGACCCTACTCCAGCCTATAAGCTGGGTAACGCATTGATGAAAAACGGAGAGATTGGAAATTTCGAAAACTCTCGTGACATGACTGATCATGTAATGGAAGTCGTCGAATCTGCGGCAGATGAGTGTTACGCGTGCTCTGATTACCGAGACAAAGACTAAGCCGCCTCGGCTTCCCGTTCAGCGATCCGCCAAGGATCATTGGCCCGAGCAAGTGCTGCCATCGGTGGCGGACTGACGCTGTTGCCGCACATGTGGACCTGCTGGGTTTTGGTGAACGGCTTGCCGTCGGCGCCGTGGCTGATGATGTAGTCGGCGGGGAAGCCTTGAGCCTTGTACAGCTCGGCGGGTTGCAGCATTCGCAGGCAGATGTCGACGATCACGTACGGCGTTCCCTTGATGGTGACGGTTACCAACCCCAGCCGGTCCTTGGTGGTGATCGTTGGCGCAGGAGCGTCGGCGGCGCTCATGTTCTCGGTGCCGTAGTAGCTGATCAGGAATGCCGCGACCCGCAGTGCACCGGCCTCAACCTCTGGCGAGAGCTGCAGCTCGACCAGCGAGCTCTTGCCGCCACCGCCTGCTGTGATGGTCGGCGCCGGTTCGTCCACGCCTTGGCCAACGCTGGCGCCGAACTGACGTTCCATGAAGGCAGTGACCAGCCCGTGATGAGTACCGCCGGCGCTGATGGTGTGCAGCGGATCGGCGGTGTCCCGTGCATCGCAGTTGCCGCGCAGGTGCACCAGGTTCGCCGTCACCAACTGCTGTTGGCTTCCGGTGTTCGTCACCGTAGTCATCGGATCGGCGACGCTCTTGGCATCGGTTGTGTTGAACCCGCCGTTCATCTGGGCCATGAACACTGTTGAGATACCCATGGCGTGAGCGGCACCGGCCGGGCGCTTGTAGTCGCCGCCGCTGGTGATGGTCGGCAGCGGCTCGTCGAGTGCCTTGCCTTCGTCGGCAAACCGGAACTTGACCAAGTGCGCGGCGGCGACTGAATGCCCGCCGCTCGCAGTAACTGTGCCCAGCGGGTCACCGGCAAACTTGCTGCCATCGCCCCAGCGCTGAACGCCGCCAGGCTTCCCTTCGCCGTGCGCAGCCGTGACCATCACCGGACTGATCAACGTCAACTCGCCGCGATTCGCGCACGTCACAGTCGGCAGTGGGGCGTGGGGATCGTTGATGCGATCGCTGCCCTGATGGGTTGCTGGCGCAATGATTGGGCTGGCCATGGCGAACGAACCGCCGCGCGGCCAGGACGTCTCCATGCGCAGCGGGTCATGCGCAGACTGGACGCTTTCGCCGGACCAGTTCGCGATCGGCACAATGAACGGGTCAGCGGCATCGATGACGAACTTCTTCATGCCCTTGGCGATTCGGCGCAGGGTGGCCGGTGCCAGGGGCTTGGCCCGGTCGAAAATGCTTTTGCTCGGGATGTTCCAGTCGATGCACTCCGCGGCAGTGCGCCACTTCTTTTGGCCCTTGGTCGGGTTCTTCGCGTGGGTTGGCTCAGGCCACACAATTGGCTGGCCGTCGCAACGGGCGATCATGAACAGTCGCTCGCGGCTTGTTGGTGCACCGAAGTCGCAGGCCTTGATGACCCGCCATTCAACGGCGTAGCCCAGACGCCGCAGCTCGGCGACGAACACCGCCCACGTTTGCCCGCGGCGTTTCGGGTCAGGCACCAGGAACTGCTGGTGAACCGGTACGACTTCGCCAGGCTCGGCAATGGCGCCGCCCAGCTTCATCACGCGGCCGGTCGACTTGCAGCGCTTGGCGACAAGCGGCCCCCACTGGAGGATCTGCTTCACGTTCTCCAAGCTGATGACGCGAGGCTTTTTCTTGCCGGCCCACTTCAGGCCGATCCACGACAGGTTCCGGATCTCGCGTTTGCGCGGCTGTCCGCCGGCGGCCTGGCTGTGGTGCGTGCAGTCCGGCGACATGTGGAACCAGCCCACGGCCTTGCCGCCGCACTCGGTGTCCGGATCACCGTCAAACACGTCGGTGGTGTAATGCACCGCGCCCGGGTGATTCACGGTGTGCATGCTGATCGCTTGCGGGCTGTGGTTCTTCGCGACATTCACCGCGCGCCCCAGCCCTATCTCCAGCCCGGTACCAGCGCCGCCGCCACCGCAGAAGAAGTCGACAACGACATCATCGTCCTGAGTGCTGAAGCCGAGTCCGTATTGAGTTTTGAAATCGAAGGGGTGTTTCTTCTGTTGTGCGGACATAGGGGGATCCTCGCCTGAGGTGGCGTGAGTTGATGATTTGGGGTATTCAGGAGGTTGTGGACGGCAATATGCCATCCTTATAAGCAAGGAGTTTTTCGTGGAGCAGGTCAGAGCTGCATTTGCTGAGGCGATTTTTGATGCAATCAGGGAATGCCACGAGTTTGGATACCACCCATCTAAATGGGAGGCAATGAACCGAGCGCAGCATCCGGTTGAAGCATCGATCAAATTGGTTCAATCCCCCGAGTTTCAAGACGGCTTCAGGAAGCTATTGCTAGAGGGAAGGGAGCACCTGACAGTGGAGGCGATCATGCTCAGACCCGACTTCGCTTCCTTGTTCAGTGGTCAACTTCTCCAAGCCGCTAGGTGGCGATTGCAGACCGCCCCCCGGTAAATCTGGCGATGCAGCGCGCGCAGGTCGACCATCCTCCGAGACCGGCGAACAAATCGATTGCAGTGGGCATGGGGAGTCCTCAGCGCTATTATCCAAATTCCATGGATAAAAGAGTGGCGGTAATGAATAAGGATTTACTTAGAGGGGCTTTTACACAGGACAATATTTTTTTATACAAATGCCCTCATTGCTATAACGGTGTTCTGCGGCTGTCTGGTGAATTCAACTCACAAGAAACTGAAGCGTCGAAGGTTCAGCATGGTGAGGAGTGGTGGGATCATGAATGCGTGACGTTAATGTTCAGCTGCACCCTTAAATGTTCCACCTGCAATGAGCTGGTGTTTATGGTGGGGAATGGCGTTGTCGATATTGATCATGATGTCGATGAGGATGGTGGGTGGGTAAGTTCTTGGACACCTTTCTACAGGCCCACATATTTTCACCCGCCGCTACAATTGATTGATTATGCGGCTAATTCTCCACAGGAGGTGATTGCCCCACTTGATACTGCGTCCTCCTTATACTTCACCAGTCCAGCAGCCTGCTGCAACAGTGTCCGTGCTGCCGCTGAGCTAATACTTACGAAGCTTGGTGTTCCAGATAAAAAAGACGAGAAGCCGATATATTTCAGTAGTCGTATTAACTTGCTCCCTGAAGACCAGAAATCTACAAAAGAGCTTTTCAATGCTATTCGATGGATTGGTAACCATGGCAGCCACCCGAGCAGTGAAATAGAAGCGGAAGATGCATTGCACGCACTTGAGATTATGGAGTTTCTCCTTGAGGAAATTTATGGTCATAAGAGAAAGCAGCTTAAAGAACTTGCCGCTGCAATTAACGATCGAAAAGGGCCTGTTAGCCGGTTGAACAGACTCGGTCTCGGATATCTCTAAGGACGCTCGACTGGCGTTGGTTGTATAAGTAGGGTATTTATCTGCAATCTCACAATGGCAGGAGGCCGACATGAGGTTGCAGAGCGATGTAGATGCGCTAGCGGCGATCGAAGAGGACGCTAAAGCAATGCTGAAACGGATAGGACTGCCGGATGACGCGGTGAAGCTGGAGGTGGTCGTGTTTCTTCGGGAGGTTATCGACCTGGCCAGCTACATGGAGTCGGCGCATCGAGTCGTTGAACCGCCGAATTTCGTCTGAGCTGGTGTATTGCCCGCTGTTGCGGTATTTGTGTTCAGCCCGGCATGGAGCCGGACCAAGGAGCATGAGATGGACGGAAAACCCTCCAACAAATTGATCGCAGAGCAAAGCGGTCTGACCGAAGCAGAGGTTGGGACGTACTTAACTGCTGTCGAAATGCAGGCAGATGGAGGCTGGATGGTTTACTTCGGCGTTGAAGTCGCTCAGTTACCAGATGCCGACAAGAAAATTAATGCATCCCGACCTCTGTTGATTCCAAGCTGGCTCGCCAAGCACTGGGTGGACCGAGATATTGGCTAGGGCGCTGCCCTCCGTGACCGGATTCGGCGAAGCGTTGTTGTGAAGGAGTTCAAATTCGTGCCAAGCTCGTAATTTTAGTAGACGAGTGACACATGGAATTCTTATCAGCGCTATTGCCAGTTGCGGGACCAATTGCCGCCGCACTAATTGCCGGGACTATCTCTTTCACCATTACGGTGCTAGCGAAAGATCAGAAAACCTCTGAATTTCGTCAGGCATGGATTGATGGGCTTAGGTCCGATGTATCAGACTTCGTAGGCTTGGCGCACGCTATGGCTTCCGTTGCTGCTTTGATGGAGCGAAAAGGAGGTGACGTGGAGGATTATCTACTTGAAAGGCATGACGACTTCACGAAAATGGAAGCTCTGAGTGCGAGGATACGTCTTCGACTTAACCCAATTGAGCATTTTGATATTATTAAAATCCTCGATTTTTTTAGAAGTGGCGAAGCGGCCGGTCGCGAAGAGCTCGATCAAGCATCAACTGAACTCGTCAGAAAAATACAAGGTGTCTTAAAGTCGGAGTGGAACAGGGTAAAGCGAGGTGAGTTTTCCTTTAGGCTGCTAAAGGGATTTTCGTTAGGCGTATTTGTGTTTGGCATAGTTAATCTTGTAAGCCTAATGATATATAAAACCTTCTACTTGTGATTCATTCATATACATTTAGACGTCGGTGCCAGTAGCGGCGAACGCCTCAAGCTGAAGCGACCACTTTTGCTTAAGGACGATTTCAGGTCGCGACATGCTGGCGAAGCGTTCCGACTCAGCCGCTGGCGCACCTGCCAGATTGATAATGAATGTCGACACCGTCTCCTGCCATTCCTCGAACCCGTAGCGCTCGCCCAGCACCTGAAGCGCATCATCGAGCGCTTTCGAAACAATCAGCGATCGCTTCTCGGCGCCGATCCGATCGAGCAGCGCCTTCTCCTTGGCTCGCTTGTCCTTCTGCAATTGTGCGTTGCTCTTGGCCATGGCCTACCTCTTCAATTCCGCTGGCCGGCAAGTCCAGCCAGGTCTGTCGTTTGCGTTGTTGGGTGCGAAAACGTCTCACGCTGCGACCTTCACCTGATGCCAGGCGCCGGCGGCGTAGAACAGCTTCGCGGCTTGGGCTTCATCCATCGAAACCTGGTCCGGAATGGCGATCCAGCCTGACGCAACCAGATGGTTCGGGTTCGCGCTGTTGCGCCGCTCCAGGTAGTAATGCTCGATAACGTCGGTGAGGCGCTCGACCTTGTAGATGCCCTCTGGCGAGATCTCCACCGACTTGATGTACTCGGCGCCGCGCTCGTCTCGACACATGGCACCGATGTAGATAGTCCAGCGGTAGGAGAAGTCGAATATCGCGTTGGCGATCGCCAGACTGCGGATCTGCTTGCAGCTCTTCCAGTTCGCCATGATCTGGCTACCGCTGGGGTCGATGTTCACGACCGCGACGTGGTTGGTGCGCAGTAACGCTCGGCAACTGCGTTCGGCCCGGGCGAAACCGTTGTTGGGTTTGCGTTTCGACTTCATATCGAGTCCGCCATTTTGCGCAGCGCCTTGCGTTCGGCGGCCGATATCGGCTTCGGCCGCCGCTTGAGGACCGTTTCAGGGTCTATTTTCTTCGAGCGGGGCGGTGGAAGCGGATTGCGCAGCGGGCTTTTCAGTTGGTCGATCCGTCCGCCGGCGGCCAGGTACTGCGCAATTCGATCAGCGATCGACTCGGCGTCTGGCCGGTGCTGCTCGACGAGGTTGAGGTGGTTGCTGATCATGCGGCCTCCATCAGTTCAGATTTTCGCTTGTCCTTCGCCGCGTTGAGTCGAGCCAATGGCTCGGGCATGCTCTCTGCGATGCGATATGCCGCCGAATAAATGCTCTGCAGCTCCTGCATTGTTTCGGAGAGCGGTATCTTTGAAATGGCTTCGTTGATTGCTTCGAGGCCATGCTCTTCTTGCTTCTGTCCATCGTTCAGCCACGCGATGAGTCGTCGGCCAGTGTCGGCACTGATGACCTCTGGCTGATCAAAAATCCGCGTCCGGTCCTTAGTTGCGACGGCCACATTGCCGTCATGGACAAGATCAAGAACGACTGTGAACTCATAATCGGATCCGTCACGCTGCTCGGACTTCATTCCGAGCTTGATGATCTTCTTGCCCTCACCTTGAACCGTCTCAGTCTTGCTTCGCATGGTGCAAATGATGTGCAGTGGACTGGTCAAGATCGTGTCGACAAGCTTGCGATGGCGCGGCGTTGTTTCGTTCCATGCCGACCAGGTGTTGCCTTTGTATTTCTGCTTCGCGATCAGATCATTGATCTCCAAGCATCCGCCGGCGCCGATCCACTCGTGCGAATAACTGTCGATGATCAGCACCGAATAACCACCAGCCTCCGCCGACTTGATCGCCTCGATGTAGCGCTCCGGGGAGTAAGGCGCGGAAAGGCTCATCACGTCGAAATCGGCGTCATCTGCGTACAACGACGCGCTATCGTGTTCGGTGTCGATTACTGCAATGCGTCCACCGAGGCCGGTGGCCAGCAGCAGGGCGGAAAGCGTTTTACCTGAACCAGAAGGGCCAGCAAGAGCGAGCCGTAGCCTCGCTTGCTTACGTTCGGCTTTCTTGAACATCGTGAGTTTCCTCAGTTCGGTTGGTTGTCCCACTGCTGCTCAATGCGGCGGGCTTCGTCTTCGTACTCTTTGCGCTGCTCGCCGCTGAACTGCTCGGGCGAGAATGCGCCGACCGTCATCCAGTCGAACTGGGCGGCCAAGCGGGGCGTGCTCAAAATGGGGATTCCTCAGAAGTTGATCGTCACGTTCGGCACTTCGCCTCGTGCGATCTTGAGGACGATGGCCTTAGCCAATTCCTCGGAGACATTCATAGAGATGATCGCTTCCTTCGCGGCGCCCATGATCCGGCTCTTGTGAGCCTTATCAGCTTCGCGCAGGTTCTGCTGGCGAATGATCTCGTCGGCTGCCGCCTTCTGGCGCGCTTGCTCTTCTTTCCGAGCTTCCTCAGCTGCCTGCTCAGCACGGGCAGCCGAATCCCTTTTTTCCTGCTCGGCGCGTTGTTCTGCTGCCTCTTTCTCAGCCTTGGCCTGCATCTCGCGACGCTCGGCATCCTCGGCCTGCTGTTTTAACTGCAACTCTCGCTGCTCAGCTTGATCCCGCTCGCGTCGAGCAGTCTCGTCGGCCTCCTTCTGCGCCTTCTCCGCTGCTTCCTTGCGGATCTGCTCGTCGCGCTCACGCTGCGCCCGGGCTTCGTCGTCAGCTCGCCGCTGAGCCAGTTCGGCCTGATCTGCTTCGTACTTCTGGCGGGCTGCCAAGGCATTGCGCAGCGTGTTAAGTGTCGACTCCTTGGCCAACGCTGCGTCAACCTGAAACTCTGCCCACTTATCGGCTATCGCTACCGCGTCAATACGGGCGATTCGTTCCGAAAGGTCTTCGGCGGTGATGCCGTCAAGGTCTACCGCAAGAGCTGTAATCTTGGCGATATCGTCCTTGATGGATGCAGTCCTTCGCTCTTCTGCTTCCTCCCAGTCATCCAATGGCTTGCGGATTTCCTTCTGCCACGACTCCAGGGTGTCCCATACACGCTTACGCTCGGCGTCGATACGTTTCGGGACTTCCTTCTGCTGGGCTGACAACTCTTTGCCTACAGCATCCAGCGCCGTTTTGGACTTGGCGACCTTGTGCGCCATCGAAGCGAATGCTTTGCGGCCTTTGTCGGTGGCAAGGTCTGGCAGCACCGAAAGGAACTTGTCGACTTCGGCGCGGATCTGGCTCAGCCATGGGTCAAGACCGTTCGCCGTGCTGTACACGGACAATGCGGTTTCTTTCGGCGGCACTTGTGCCAGTTCGGTAGATGCGCTCACGGGAAATCCTTGCCGCGACATGCGCAGCGCTTGAAATTGAAAGTCAGGAGGTGATGCGATCGGCGAGGGCGCTGAGCAGCATCAGGAAGGTGTAAATCGAGAGAACCCGAAACGATCCGCGCCGAATCAACAGCCGGCGTGCACGCTGAAGGCTGGTCATCGGAACACCTGGTAGGCGGTGGAGCGCGGCACCTGGCAAGTGCCCGAGCCGTCTTTCACGATGCCATAGGCGCCCGCGCCGGCAACCAGAATCACAACGAGAATCCAGTAGACAAGGTTCATGGCCGAGCCCTCACAGCGATACGCCCGCCTTTCATGGTCACCGACAGCCGCTGCGGGAGGCTGTCGACCAGATCCTCGCGCTTGCGGCCGATCACTTCATTGAAGGGCAGGCCGAAGCCGAGAATCGCAATGCGACGCTCGATATCCTCGAGCTGTTCATCGGCCAGCGTTTTCACCAGAGGGGTTGTCATGCTGCAGCTCCTTGCGAGACGGAGGCGTTGTAGGAGGCGTAAATCTGGTCGATGCGAGCGCGGTAGTGACGGTGCTCGTTGTCATCGATGGCGCGAAGCATGAACGCCAGGGTGATGCAGGATGTCGCTGCGGCGCTGGCGTTGGGCTTGCCGAGTTCGCGGATCATGTTGCTGATCTCACCCTCGATCCAGGTCACCGCGGTTTGGTGGTCACGCTGCTGGATGTTCATTTGAGCCCCCAGAATTCGCCGTATGCGACCACTGCTGCAGCAACTCTCTTCGCCCGCGCCTTGCGGTCGACGAGCTCTTGAGCTGCCATCAGCGCCTGACGCTCTGTGCGTTCTTGCGCCGCGGCTTCGTAGTCGTGGAAGTCTTCAACCTTCGGCGCTTTGGGGCGCCCCCATTCATCAAAGCGCCGATCCCACTCTCGGGCCTGCGCACTGTCTGCATAGCTGGTTGCCATGGTCGCCTCCGTGGTGGCGGGTATTGATCCAACAAAACACGGATGCACTAATCCGCTCCGCTGGTTGCCGTTGGGCGCGGAGCGGAGTGCATTCGGGTGGTGTCGGGGGAGGGTGACTAACTCTGCGCGCCAGCGTCTATCCAGCTCCGCACAAAGAAGTAATAAGGACGTTACGTGGTTCGAAAAGCGATTTTACTGGTGCTGATTGCCAGCCTGAGTGGGTGTATGGCAACCGCCATGCGCATGGACTATGACAAGCACCGGTGTCCCTACATTGGCGTGCGATTCGACTGGTGGTTGGTGGGTACTTCCAAAGGAAAGCTGATTCCCTTTTTGCTGATCGACGCGCCGTTTTCTCTGGTGGTCGATACCGTCTTTTTCCCATTCGAATATCAATACAGCTGCAACCTTTGAGCTTTCGGGTGTCCGCATCGGGGTGTGAACTGGCAGGTGCCAATCCTTGCATCGACCCGAGTTCATTCCTCCGGATCTCGCTGGATAGAAGCTGTGCTGCTCGGCGGCAGGATTCAGATCACACTCCAATACCCTCTCTAAACGAGTTTCCCCAGAGAGATATCGGGCCGTTGCGTACCGCGGACGACGGAGATTTTCGAGCGCCTCCCGGGGGTTGAGAGACATGTGTAAATCGCATGAAAAAGCCCGCACATGGCGGGCTTGGTTCGTAATCTTGGCTCAGGCCGATTGTGCGGAATAAGCATCTCCTTCCGCATCGCCGCGCCTTTGATCGTCTTCATCGACTCCTATGAACTCGCTTCCATCATCCGGATGGCTTTTCCAGTAAGCGTAGAGGCCATCACCGCTGTGGCCTTGTCCTTTATGAATCACGATCGTGGTCTTATCCGGTGAGTCGCTGTTTTCAACTACATCAAGCAGCATTCTTACCTGATAATGGTTCAGCTCAATGCTCGTCATTTCAACTCCCGTCTATTATTCCGCAACGAACTATTCTGCTCGCTTCCAAATGCAGCTTAGGGGTATTAAGGCGCATTTGTGAAGCAAACAAATAGCGATCCTGAAAAAGCAGGAAGCCATCTGAGGCAGTCGCTCTCTACTGGAAGCAGCGACTGGGTGGGGCGTTAGAAGTGAGGTGATGCAGGGGGCCGCGCTACGCGGTGTGGATTCGTCCGCATCGGGGTGTGATCTGCCGTCCGGGGTAGCCTGTCCGGATTACCGGTCGAAACCTGCTAGATCACCCGCCTCACAAGAGAGGCATATGTTTTAAGGTGCAGACAGATCACACCCCGATGCGCTCTCATAGAGAGGATCGGGCAGTTAACGACAGGCTGTCGTGGCGCTGGTTGTTAGGCTGCTGCAGGGATTATCACCAGCACGGTGTTGACCATCGTCCCGGCCTGCTTGAATGAGGCTTCAGGCAGGGTTTCGATGCTGCCACCGCGCTGCTCGACGATCCCGCGAAAGTCTCGGGTCAGTGCGTCGTCGCGAAAGGTCACGCCAGAAGGCATGATCGCAACCAGCCGGCCGCCAGGCTTGAGGAACTTCAATGCGTGAACGACGTGGTGGATGTCGCTGCGCTTTTTGTCGAAAGGTGGATTCATCAGCACCCGATCGTAGACAGGTTTGGGCTCTAACTGAAGGAAGTCACCGGGCTCCGAAACGGCCGAGAGCGGCAGTTTCAGCTCGATCAGCGCCTTGTGGTTGTCGGGTAGCAGTTCGTGCATGTCGACCATCACGCCTGCCGCAGCAGAATTGGCGGCCACCGCCAGTGCGCCGCGTCCTGCGCTCGGCTCCAGTACCATCATCCCGTCACCAATCATGGCGAGATCCGCAGCCTGTTTTGCAACGTGCGGCGGGGTGGGGAAGAAGCCGAAATCCTGTGGCACGGTGACTTCGCCAGTCATTAGGATATTTTCGATTGCGTCTGCTGCATCACCGTCAAACAGGTGCGCCTTTGCCTTGGTGTTCCACTTTCCGCCAGCTGCCTTCAGCGTCTTGTCTAGGCGCTGATAGAGATTCTTGTCGAGCTGGCCGCCGGTGATGAACAGCTTATTGCCTTCGGTACGAGACGCGCTGAGCAGCGCCATCACTTCGTTATCGACTTTCATTTGTGACTCCCGGTTGTTTTCCCAATGCACCCGTCACCAGGTGCATCAGTGAAAAATTCCGTGTTGCTGTCCGCCCCATGCTCGGCGCCGCGGTTTCCCCACCTGGCCGGCGTCACACATTTCGTGTTCGGTGTTATTCGCCGGCTGGCTTGCATGGTTTGGCGTCCTCCCATATGGGGAGTCCGGCAGGTTCCAGAGCCTGCATGGGGATCGAAGTTTGTGTTTCGCGCTATGCCCGTTGCCGGGGATCGATCCGCGAAGATTCCTGACTGTTAAAGAGCTGCGGGTCTGTTGAGGCCCTTCGCAGTGGCTGTGTGTCGCTGCGATGGAGTAAATATGAACTACTGGTTCACATTGCGTCAAGTACCAAAAGTACATAAATTTTATCCGGTTCATTTTTAGGTTCAGGAATTGGCGGTCGGAATGGGATTTACGCTGAACCGAAGGTTCGCTATGCTCGCGCTCGACTACTGGATGGATGTACAGCATTTGCTAAGGAGGTGTTTATGGCGCGGCAGAGCAAAAAGAACGACTCAGGAATCACACCAATGAACCCGATGGAGCGGCTTGTGCTGCGCGTGTCGTCGATGATCAATCACCCAATCGCCCAGGAGCGGCGCGAGGTGCGGATACATCGGCTCGATACGGACGGGGAGAGGGAGTGGTCGGAGATATTGGGCGCGTTGTCGGAAGCCGACGGCATCGACATGATGTTTCATGATGAGGATGAATCGATAACGCTGCGTTGGGAGCCCTCAGACGATGATGAGGGTCCTGCAGAGGTCGAGCGAGAGCCCGAGATGCAGGTGGCGCCTTTCTGATCAGCAAAAAAAGCCCGCTCAGTGGCGGGCTACGGATCAGATCGGGTAGGGCGGAAACAAGAAGCCCGGCGCTGGGCCGGGCTTTTTATTTGGAGTTTGTCGCGGGCGGAGTTTTTAGCTGCTGCAGTCTTTGCTGCTCTTGTATTTGCTGCAAAAGGGCTTGTGTGTCTCTCGTTTGCTGCGCCATTGTCGCTTGGGCGGTTGCGATATCCTTGCCAACACCGAAGCCTGCTATCGTGCTGGAGACCAAGCTTGAGTTGCTGCTCTGTATGCCAAAAAATATGGTCAGGGTGCTCGCAACAATAGCTCCGACAATGGCAAGAGTTGTATTGCGCATTGACGACTTTAAATCTTTTAAGTGCCCGAGATCAGTCTCCACAGCCTTCAGATCGCCACGCATACCAGACATTTCGAGGCGGATTTCGCCCATGGCATCTTTAACGGTCTGCTCAAAACTCTGCAAGCGCAAATCTACCTTGAGATTTTGGTTCTCGAGATGGGCTTTCAGTTCGTCGCGGTTTAGGTCGGTCATGGGCTCAGTATCGGCTTCAGCCCCATCAAAGTCATCCCCGAGAGCAAGAAAGTTTGCCTCCAGCTCTGCAATTTTTGCCTGCTGCTTTGCATACTCACGCTGGAGTAGGGTATCCGACACCTTATCTTCCATCGTTCGTCTCCATAATCTCGGAGAGCTCTTGAAGAATTTCCATCTGCTCATCCATTCCCTTGAATACCTCAACCGCCTGCTGTCTAGTTTCTGTAGGCAGGCCTTCTCCTTCGGCAAGCACAAGAGAAAGTTTCAGCAGCGCAGAGGTGTTTGCAACGCCAAGAGCCGTTAGGCGAGAAACCATAATCCTTAGCTTGGTAACGTCGCTTAACAGGCGGCCTTCCGTGTTGTCATCCAATTAAATTCTCCCTTACAGTTTACTGCCTGAAATTATGCAGAACGAACAATCCTTCCTGCCTTCACCTCATCCGTATAGCCCACCTTAAGATCCTCGATGGCCTTAAATCTGGTGGCGATCTTCATTTGCTCGCGGGCGTCAGCTTCCTGCTCGGCCTCAGAAAGCTTTACGGCGGCAGGCATCAGATGCACTCCCGACCACTTGAGCAGTGCTGCAGCTTCTTTCAGATCTCGGCGCAAATTGTTGGTTGGGTTTGGTGAGGGCATGATCTACACCAGATTCCCATTCCACACGAACAGCACGCGCGCCTGAATGTAGGTCTCGTCGATGAAGATGTCCTCGGCCTTATGCTTCCGGTTATCCGAGATCATCTTGAATTTGTCTTTTCCCTTCATTTGCAGGCGCTTGATGTACTGAAAACCCTGGTACGAGAAATAATAAATACCGTCGCCGATGAAATCCTTAATGCTGATGTCCACCAGGCATGGGTCGCCATGCTTGATCGTTGGCGTCATCGATTGGCCCCAACCAGTGATCACCTTCAGGTGATAGTGCTCCTTGAACTCAACCCCCATAGAGCGGAGTTGGGAAGGGCTGACGCGCACATCCTGCAGCATCTCCGGGAAATCATGGGCAACCTCGCCGCCGCCAAGCGCTCCGCGCACGTCGTAGTGCGCGATCCACACCTCATCGCCGACCTTGCCAGGCCGATAGGCATCGCTTACCAGCACTTCAACAGTTCCCTCTGCCTCGTTGCCCTCAGCGACAGCCAGCAGCTTCTGGAGGCGGTCTTCGCCCAATGATTTGCCGGCGAGCATTTGGCGGAGCTTGTCAGCGGCAGTCGAGGATTCACGATCAATCCTGTCGACTAGTGGCCCCGGTCCTTCGCCAGAACCATGTTGCAGCCATTCGATCTTGACGCCGAGGTTTTCGGCAATCGCCTGCATTTTTGCTGCGCCAGGTATCGACTCCCCATTGAGCCATTTGCTGGCAGCCTTTGGGGTGACTTTTGTCATTTCCGCCAAGCGAGCGCCCGCTCCCCATTGATCAATGCCCTTCTCGGCAAGTGATTTTTTGAGGCGGGAGGCAAACGCGGCGCGTATCTCTTCTATTTGAACCATAGGTTCAATATCGCATGGCCTTGCATGTACTTTCAGTTCCGACATAATATGTACTGCAAGTTCATAATTAGCCCGGAGGCCACATGAGCCCGCTTAAAAAATCGATTGATGACGCCGGCGGCGTTCCAGTGGTTGCCCTGGCGTGCCGGAAGTCTCCACGCGCCATTTATAAGTGGCTGACTGCCGACTGCCTGCCGCGTACCGAATACACCGGCGAGACGCGTTACGCGGAAAGGATCGCTGCACTGGCAGAGGCCAATGGCAAGCCGTTCGACGCGTCTTGGCTGCTCCTGGAAGCGAAGCCGAATAAGACCGCCGCCTAACTTCTCTTTGAGCTGAGCGAGATCGTCGCTTGCTCGAATCCCCGAAGGGCATCCCGACCAAGCTGGGTGCGCAACAGATCTGCCTTCGATTCAAACGCAGGCCAAAGCCTCAGCTGAGAAGACAAGGGCAGGGTGGATGCCAAGGCAGCCATAAAGCAACAAAGGGCGGTTATCTCGCCTTGCAGTTCGGAAGAGTCGGTCATGGATGCGTCCCTGATCAGTTGATGAACAGATCATCGCGTCGTTGATGGCGCAACGCCACGTAACAAATTGTGAGGTGTGACATGCAGGAATTGATGAGCGCGATTTACGACGTGGTGGACACCCACGGTGCAAGCAAGATCGCCGAAGGCGCTGACTTCACCAGCCGCACGCTGCTGTCGCAGAAGGCTAACCCGAATTACGACAGCCACAAGATGAACGTGGAAGAGCTGCACCGGGTGATGAAGTTCACCCAGGACTTCCGGCCGCTCAAGGCTTGGGCAGAGTCCTTCGGTTTCGACTTAGTCCCGAAGGAGCGGCCGGAAGGGATCAACCTCAACGCCGCTCTGCTCCGACTGCATGCCGATCTTGCCGACGTAACCCGGCTTGCGTTCGACGCACAGGCTGATGGTCGCGTCTGCTCGGTCGAGAAAACGAGCCTGCTCAAGGAGGCTGAGGAAGTAATCGTCAGCTTGGAAGTGTTCAAGCAGTCCGTGAAGGCAGCCTGAATCTCAGACACAAAAAAGCCGACGTACGAGGTCGGCTTTTCCAACAGCAGTAATACAAGTGGAGCAAATCATGCACCAATCAATCCAAACGATCAATACCCCGGCCAGTGTCGCGACACAATTTGGCAACGGTGAAAACGTGTCGCGCAATTCATCCGTGATTCCGTTCGATTTCGACGGCGCCGCAATCCGCGTAATCACCGACAAACTCGGCGATCCGTGGTTTGTAGCGCGTGACGTAGCCGATGCACTTGGCTACTCGAAACCGGAGAACGCCGTAGCCCGTCATTGCAAGGCCGCGACCACTACCCCGAAACAGGGTGGTGGTTTCATGACCGTTATCCCGGAGCGCGACCTGTACCGACTGGTGATGAGGTCGAAGCTTCCGGCCGCTGAGCAATTCGAAGAGTGGATAGTCGGCCAGGTGCTGCCGAGCATTCGCAAGACAGGCCAGTACGCCGTGTCTGCGCCGAACAACTCGAAGATCGTGGGCGAGCTGGCAATCCTCGAGTGTTTCGATCGCCTGCTCAAGCCGGCGGCGTCGAGCAAAATGATGATGCTTGCCCAAATCGCCGCCAATAACGGACTCGATGCGAAATTCCTTCCGGGCTACGCCATAGATGCAGCGCCTGACGCCACGGGCGGCTCTTCGATGCCAACCAAGGCCGTTACCGCCCTGATTAAAGAGCACACCATCAGCAGCACGGCGCCAGCCTTCAATCGCGCTCTCGCCGAGCATGGCTACCTCAAAACCCTGCAGCGCCGTAACTCCAAAGGCGAAACAGTCGACTTCTGGTCCGTGACTGAAAAGGGCCTCAAGTACGGCAAGAACCTCACCAGCCCTCAATGCCCGCGCGAGACGCAACCTCACTGGTACGTCGATCGCTTCCTTGAGCTTGCCGTGCTTATCGGCAAAGGACGCCCATGATGGCCAGATCCAGAAATATCAAACCGGGGTTCTTCTCGAACGAACACCTGGCTGAAGTAGATTTTGCAACGCGCCTCCTTTTCATTGGCATGTGGACCGAGGCTGACCGGGAAGGGCGCCTGGAAGATCGTCCCCGCCGCCTGAAAATGGCTCTGTTCCCGGCTGACAACGTCGACATCGAAAAGATGCTCGCCGACTTGGATCATTTGGGGTTCATCACGCGGTACACCGTTGGATCATTCAAGGCCATCCAGATCGTGAACTGGTCGAAGCACCAGAACCCTCACGTCAAAGAGGCCAAGAGCGTCATCCCTGAAATGCCCGGTGTAGAGGCTTCGGAGGGGGAGCATGGTGCAAGCCCGGTGCAAGCACCAGACAAGAACAGTTCTTTCCCGGCTGATTCCCTCTCTCTTGATTCCGGATTCCTGATTCCTGATTCCCTCTCTCCGTCGCCTGCTCCGGTGGTGACCGAGGACCTGTTCCCGAAGTTCTGGAAGCTCTACCCGCGCAAGGTCGGAAAGGACAAGGCCGAGAAGGCGTGGGCGAAGCTCAAGGTGAGTCAGGCACTGTACGACCTGATGGTCGCAGCACTGGCCAAGCAGGTTATGACACCTGATTGGACCAAAGAGCGTGGCCAGTTCATCCCGCACCCTGCGACGTGGCTCAACGGCAAGCGCTGGCAGGACGAGATCCCCGAGCTCGCCAGCAACGTGCACCCGTTCCCGCAATCCCGTCACACCGGCTTCGCTGATCGCGATTACACCTCCGGCCTGAAGATGCGGGAGGACGGCAGCTATGCGCTCTGAGCCTGTCCAAGCAGCACCAGAACTGCCGCCGGGTACTCGCATCCAGCCAGCCGAGTGCGAAACCCACGGTGCCTACGAGCAGCGGGTCTTTCCTGTGCTGGGTCGGGAGCTGAAAAGCAACTGCCCTGAGTGCACTCGCATCGCCCGCGAGAAGTCCGAAGCCGCTGAGCAGGCCAACAAGGCTATGGAACTGCGCATGTCCCTCGCTCGCAAGCTGGGCGATGCGCTGATCCCGAAACGCTTTACCACTCGCACCCTGGGCAACTATCAGGCCGAGAACGACGGCCAGCGCAAAGCCCTCCGCTTCTGCCAGCACTACGTGCAGATCTTTGACGAGATCCTGAAGACCGGTCGCTGCATGGTGCTGATCGGCAAGCCCGGTACTGGCAAAACGCACCTCGGCGCCGGCATGGCCAACGAGCTGCTGCACAACACCTCGCGCACGGCCGTGTACCGCACTGTCGGCGCAATCCTTCAGGCGATCCGCTCCACGTACGACAAGCACAGCGAACGCAGCGAGGCCGAGATTCTGTCGAGCCTGATCGATCCCGATCTGCTGGTGCTGGACGAGGTGGGTGTGAGCAAGGAGCAGCCGAGCGACTTCGAGTTGACAACCCTGTTCGCAATCATCAACGGCCGGTACGAGCAGGAGCGCCCGACGGTGGTGATCTCCAACCTCGAAGCCAGCCAGTTGCCGGGCGCCATGGGCGACCGCTGCGTCGATCGCCTGCGCGAGGGCGGAATGATCGTGGTCCCGTTCGATTGGGAATCGCAACGCGGCAAGGAGGGTTTCTGATGGCTTTCACGACAAGGCAAGTAATCGCAATGCGCAACATTGCTCACTCGCTCAAAGCGTTCTACAGCGACTGCGATCCGAACGTGACCGACTTCATTTCGCCGGGCTGGATCGCGGTCATCGAAGATTCAACTGCGCTCATCTGCGAAGTCTGCAATGGAGAAGGGCAGGTTGGCGGGCTCACGCCGGAAGGTTACGACTGCTCGAAATGCGACGCGTGTGACGGCTCAGGACTGAAACTGGAGCAACGGACATGATCGACAAACAAAAACTCCAGAAGCTGCTGTGGGCCGAAGCTGCGTCCTACCGTGCCGACTGCGCAGACTGGAAGCGCAACACCGAGGCCCTGCAGGAATTCCTAGGAGAGAAGACCGTGGAGGAGGTGGCGCTGGAACTGCTGGCTGAGAACAACCGGCTTGGGCAAATCGAGTACGCATTTTCGGAGTGGGTCGAGAAAACCGATTGGGTGCAGTCCACCGTGCAAGCGTCCGAACTTGGCCGCCATCGCGCGGATGTGCTGCGCACACGGATCGACCAGGTCAAGGCCGAGAACGCGGCACTGCGCAAAGCGATCGCCGACGTCGACGGCGCGCTGGAGCGTGAATACTGGAGCGAGTATGCCGGGCTTGAGGAGACTCGCTCGATCCTTGACGCCGCCATTGGCAAGGCGGCTCAGGCATGACTGACAAGATCAGCGTTAACTGCCAGGCCAAGCTCTCCGAAGCCATCACACGGCTCAGCGCCATGTTCCGCGACAAGAAGTTCGTCGTGGTATCCCTGCGCCCGGGCAAGGACCGCACGCTAGACCAGAACCGGCTGTGGTTCGCAATGTACAAGCGCATCGCTGAAATGACCCAGATTGGCGATGAGGCTGAAGCCCGGCGCTACTGCAAGCTGCACATCGGCGTGCAGATCCTGCTGAACGAGGATGCCGGGTTTCAGGCTGAGTGGTACCGGGTGATGCGGCACCTCCCGTACGAAACCAAGCTCGACATGATGGGCGAGTGCCATTTGTTCGGTCCGGACGGTTTCCCGGTTACCAGTCTGTTCAATCGCTCCCAGGGCATTGCCTACACCGATCGCATTGTCGCGCGCTTCGCACCGCAGGGCGTGTACTTCGATGATTTGCTGAGCCAGGAGGCCGCATGACGATTGAACGGAAGCAGCCCAAACCGAAGAAGTGCCGAGTCGCTACTTGCAGGGCCTCATTCGTCCCGTCGCGGATGGGGCAGGCGGTTTGCAGCCCGGCCTGCGCGGCGATTGATGCACCGCGCCACATCGAAAAAGCCCGCAAGGCCATCGCCCAGCGTGACCGCCGCGAGATCCAGGTGCGCAAGGAGAAGCTGAAGAGCAGGGCAGATCACGCCAAGGAGGCTCAGGCAGTCATCAACCGTTACGTGCGGCTGCGTGATGCTCATCTGGGCTGCATCAGCTGCGACAAGCCGGCGAGCTGGGGCGGCCAATGGCACTGCTCGCACTTCCGCAGCGTGGGCGCCGCTGCGCACCTGCGATTCAACCTCTGGAACATGAACAAGTCCTGCTCCCAGTGCAATGCGCATCTGAGCGGAAACATCATGGTTTACCGCCCTCGCTTGGTCGAGAAGATCGGCGCGGAAAAGGTGGAATGGCTGGAGCGCAATCAGGATCTGGTTCGGCATGAAATACCGTATTTGAAGCGCCTGAAGGCTGTCTTCACAAAGAAAGTGAGACGCCTTGAAAAGCGTTACGAGGAGGTCTTGTCATGTGTAGCGATGTGATTCTTCTGCGCAAATTCATCGAAGTCCGTTCTGGGAGCCGTCGATCTATCGGGGTCTTTCAGTGCCGCGACTGCCTTGGTGAGTTTGAGTCGCGTACGGAGCGGGCAAAGGTAATGACGGGGCTTTGCGTCCCCTGCGCCAACAAGCGTGGCGTTCAGAAGCGCTCTACGCACGGGCTCAACAACAGAAACAGCCGGCTCCACGTAACGTGGGCGAACATGAAGCGCCGCTGCCTGAATCCGCGCGGTGCCGAAATTCAGAAATACCAAGGCGTAACACTTTGCGAAGAATGGAAGAGCTTCAAGCCCTTCATGGAGTGGTCTCTCGCCAACGGGTACACCGATCAGCTGACGCTTGACCGGATTGAATCCTCGAAAGGCTATGAGCCAGGTAATTGCCGTTACGCCGATTACAACGTGCAGGCGGCCAACCGCAAAAAGACGGACAAGAACACGAGCGGTCACGTCGGGGTTTCTTGGGACCGTGGCAGATGGTGCGCGAAGGTTCAGTGGCAGAAGAAGCAGATACACCTCGGCCGGTTCAAGGACCTCAACGACGCAGTGAAGGCGCGCAACGATTACTTGGCGGCGCACGACCTGCCGCACTTGAGGGCATAGCAATGGAAGAAATCAAAACCATCAAGGCCGAATACCGGGCCAAGACCCGCGAACTGAAGAGGGCAGCAGCATGACGCAAGTTGCGCAAATTACCGGCGGCGCCAGCAGACCCTCGAAGGGCTGGCTCAAGCCGATGTTTCCCATAACCGGCAAAGCACATTACTTCAACCAAGAGAGGGCTTACGCAGCCGTCACCGCTCATGGTCGCGCTTATTTCTGGCGGTCGCTCTGCGGGATCGACACTGTGAGCACGGACAAGATGCCAATGTTCGAACCAGGTAACTGGGATCGCTGCAAAAAGTGCGGACATAAACTGGCTCGGAGGGCCGCAGCATGACCTATCGCAACGTGATTTCCGCCGTGGTCCGCGCGCTGGCCGCTGAGACAATCAACTCTGCTGGGGGCTGCGACTTTGAGCCCAAGGTGCAGTGCGCCAAGCAGAAGGGGGAGATCGTAGGCAAAGAGGCGGCTCTGCTCCAAGATTGTTGGGTGTTCGGACGCCTGCACAAGGCGCTCACGCCGGTGCACTGGCGCGCACTGGTAGCGAAGTATTCAACGCACGAAGAGCGAAAGCACAACGCGATACTCGAGCTGCTGAGTTCCGTGAAGTCACCGGCGCCGCAACGGTTCCGTGAGTGCGCAGTGCTGACCTGGGCAATTCCGCAGGTTGGTGGCACAGAGGGAAAACGCTCCTCCGCGGTGTTGCCTGCGGCCTGGTACGACATAACCAACTGGGACAACGACGGCAAGCCTGAGTCGACTCGGTATCGGTGGCGATCATCGATTCGAAAATCGCTCGATGATCAGGTCAACGAAGCACTGACAGCAGCGCAGGAGCTGCTCGATGCGGAGGGTTTGATCGAAAGTTGCGCGGCGTAGCAAAAAGCCATTGCAATGAGTGAGAAAGTGAGAGAGTATTTATCCATCCTGTCGATCTTGCGCGTAACGGATTGATGCATAAGTTAAACGGAGGCGCCGGTTCAACTCCGGAAGTATTGGTAACTAGCACCCTGGCGTTGTTAAGTTTGGCCGCGATCAAATCAGAAGCCATTAATAATGTAATGCCGACCAAGGCGGTTTTGTCCTTGAAGGGGGTTAGCTCTATGGTTAAATCGTTCGGGATAGCAGTTGTAGATACCGTTCACGCCGTAGGGTGCAGTTGCTTGGCAAGCGGTCTTGCCGCCGGTTTCATTTGAGCTTTTCGCTCACCAAAAACCCCGCTACCGAGCGGGGTTTTTTTATGCCTCGAATTCACCTGTAGCCAAGACAGCCTTCGGGAAGGCCTAGATACCCCCTTCTAGCTTTAGTCGCTCTATAGCGCGAGTGCATCCGTATTCTGAAGACTTTTTGAGATATCTCATTTGTTCTTGCTTAAGATTCTGCTTCCACATTTGAGTTGAGAGGCTCATGTAGAGATCCGCGCGAACTGCTTTTTCATCGAGTGAATCGATTGCATTTTCACGGTTGGAGGCGTGCTTACTGTCGCATTTCGGCAAAAGCACTGGCTGCGGATAGTACTTACTGTACGGGCTTGTAGGTTCAGGCAAGGCATCAACCAGCGATCGAAACTCGACGGTTTTTACATCGTCGAAGCAGTAGCTGATCATCTGTAGACCAGCCGGAGCGAATCCCTTTGTCAGGCTTGATTTCAACAAAGAGCAAACCTGATCTACCACCTGCTCTCTGGGATCGAATTCTATTGCAAGCCAAGCAAGTCGGTATTGTGCGGCGGGATTACCTTCATCAGATGAGCGTCTGAGTAACGGGGTTGCCTCGACCAGCAGTGAGCTTATTTTGTTTTTTAGTGCTTCTTTTTTCCCATCTGGGATTTTTTCGTTCTTGAGTAGCTGATGCTGAAGACTGAATAGCTCGTTGTTTAAGTCGTCAATCTCATCCAGGTAAGGCAATGCCTTGAAGTAAAGCGCTTCAGCTCCGGGTGAAACGCCAAGTGGCACCGCGTTTGCTGGACCGGTGAGGCAAGCCAATAAGGCTAGCGAAAGATGTCCGAGATTGCTTTTGGCCACTCCGCCATCCTCGTAATGATTTGCTGTGATAGAGATTATTCAACGCCCAGTATGCCCGCTGACGCGCTACCTTTTCCATATTCAAAGCCTCTGCATTCGCAGGGGTTTTTTCGTTTCCGGCTCCCCACACCCATTGCTCCGAGCTGGGAGTGCAGTTGGAGCTGACTTATTTGTACAGGTCGTACGTCGGCCACCTTTCTCTATGGAGTGGCGATGGATCCTAACGACCTGGGGCCTGGCACGTTCGCGTGGCTCGGCGGTACCGGCACTGTGTTGCTCGGCGGCCTGTTATGGCTGAGGAAGTTCCTCTCCAAGGATGCGACTGACCGGGCGATGGATAACGCCGATATCGGCACCGTCCGCCGGCTGAATGAGCTGCTCGATACCGAGCGTGCCCGCGCCAACGCCGCCGAAGCCCGCGCCGACCAGTTCGCCAAGGAGCGCAACGAGCTTGCCGCTACCGTCGGCCGCATGGAGGGCAGGGTAGAGCTTTTGGCCGGCCAGATTGCGACCCTCACTGAAAGGGTGACCACGCAGAGCGCAGAGATTGCGCGTCTGCGGGCACAGCTCGGAGGTATCAACTGATGGACAGATGCGCAATCAACTTTATCGCCCGCCACTGGTGGAGACGCGCCGAGGTGTGGGTGATCGCGCTGTTACTAGTCGCCGGTGGATCGATCCTTGGCTACCAGGCCGGCGTCTGGTCCGCCAGCAGTGAGCACACAAAGCAGCTCACCGAAGTTCGCCGCGCTTATGACGCTGCACTGGGCAAGCGCGATGTCCGACTGAACAGTTTGGCCGAGAAGACTCAGGACGCAGCAGTGAAGGTGCAAGAGGCCTCGCACTCAGTCGTCCAGGCCGCTGACACCGCGAGCAAGGCGGCGGAGAAGGTCAACGAAGCCGTCGAACGGCAGACGCCATGAGCGCCTTGCTGAAGCTGGTCCCTGCATGGTTGTGGGTGGTGCTGGCAGCGGCCTCAGCCGTCGGTTATCTGTCACTGCGACTGGATAGCGTGAAGGACGATCGAGCAGCCATCACTGCCGAGCGCGACACCGCGACCGCCCGAGTGGATTCGCTGACCAACACGCTCCGCATTCAGCGCGAGATCACCAATGACATCAACCGAGTCTCCGACGATGCGAAAGCCAAGACCGAGCATGTGTCGGCTGCCGTTGTTGTTGCTGATAACCGGGCTCGCAGCCTGCAGCAACAAATCACCGACCTCCTCGCCAAGCGAAAGTCTTGTGCTACCGAGGTTGCCAGCGGAAGCCAGGCAAGAGCCGACCTTACCGTTTTGCTCGCCGACCTGCGTAGAAGCGCTGACGAAGAAGCGGGAAGACTGGCAGAAGCGCTTGATCGAAGCCGAATAGCTGGCTTTGCGTGTGAGGCAGCATACACCGCCGCGCAGAAGAACAAGTAGGTCGCGACACGTTTCGCGAGAGTGCAAATTGTGTCGCGACACTATTGGTTGACGGTGTCAGACCCCGGCCCGACGCATACCTTCGGCAACATCTCTCAGATGGTTGATCAGTAGCTCTACCTGTTCCGATGTAGTTGCGATCGAGTAGTCGCCATGGTTGGCGCGTAGCACGTCGTGATGGTCAACCCACAACAGCGAATTCGATATGTAGGCCGTGTATTCCCGAGCGTCCATTGACTGCATGGTTGGGATGTCAACGACATCGACACCTATGTCGATAGTGATTGTTTGTTTCATGCCAGCTCCTTGCGTTAGTTGAGCGTCATTCATAACCGCCGACTGCCCGCGATATCAACCCCAGAGAATTTTCATGACAACCAAGCAACCCGACTGGGAGGCGATCGAACGAGCCTACCGGGCTGGTTCGCTTTTCATCAAATCCCAAACCGGGTGTAACGGCATTTATGGCAACGATCATGAAGTAAACTCTGAATTTGCCCGTAGGGATTGCGATCATGAGTTGGCAAATTAGACAGGCTGTTCTAAGCGACTTCAAATGGTTGGTGCGTGTGGATCCTTTAGCGGAAAACGACCATGGTCGTCGGACGCAAATCGCTAGGGCAATAAGCAATAGCGAATGTTGGGTCGCTTGTGATTCGGACGATCCCGCTGTCCCAGTCGGTTACGGATGCTTGGATAAAAGTTTTTTCGGTGAGTGGTTTGTTCCGCTCGTAGTCGTCTCGAATGCACACAGACGATGCGGAATAGGTAGGAGGATCGTTGCTCACTTAGAGAATTGTTCCTCTGCCAAAAAGATCTTCACTTCAACCAACATGTCCAACACACCCATGCGGGAATTGCTCGCGCAGCTTGGATACCAATCTAGCGGCATAGTTGAGAATCTTGATCCTGGTGATCCGGAGCTAATTTTTATGAAGGTTCTTGAAGAGTAGAATTTCTCTGAATTCATCTTCACTGATAGCGGCTTACCATTGACGTTCAAATCTCGGGGGGACACATGGACAGGCCGCACCCTCCGACGTCATTGCTTGAATTGACCGAGCTGTCCGACTTCGGCATCCGCTTGACTCCAGCCCCTGAGGTCTGGGAATGGCTTGAGCAAGAGATCCTTGCCGACACCGGCAGCATCCACAACGAAGACCACGCCCATCTGATCGATGCGGACGTGAGAGTCATGTGGGCGTCTGCTGCCTTTACGAAGAAGGGGCGTACAGTGGTCGGTCAAGCCGAACAGGTAGCGTTCCGCGCTGGTGGTTGGCAGAAGGCTCGCATGGAACAGCAGATGCTGGATTGGTTCGGCGACGTGCCGGCCTACATCATCACCCTGGCTGCCGACTACTGCGCCCAGTGCTCCGACGCTGACTTCTGTGCACTGGTTGAGCATGAGCTTTACCACATCGCCCAGGCGACCGATCAGTACGGCGCACCCAAGTTCACCCAGGAAGGATTGCCCAAGCTTGAGATGCGCGGACACGACGTTGAAGAGTTCGTCGGTGTGGTGCGTCGATATGGGGCGAGCCCTCAAGTGCAAGAGCTGGTGGACGCTGCAAACAATCCTGCTGAGGTGGGGAAATTGAACATATCGAGGGCCTGCGGAACCTGTCTGCTCAAGTCGGCCTGACTTTGACAGTACTTTGACGGATGCCCACTTATGGCCGCACTCAGAGACGAGGTGAAAGCCTTTGTCGTACAGGCTCTCGCCTGCTTTGACACGCCATCGCAAGTGG
The DNA here is from genome assembly GCF_044542195.1 of Pseudomonas sp. NPDC079367. NCBI lineage: Bacteria > Pseudomonadati > Pseudomonadota > Gammaproteobacteria > Pseudomonadales > Pseudomonadaceae > Pseudomonas > Pseudomonas sp. NPDC079367. Next base: position 989,307 of record NZ_JBITTW010000001.1, on the reverse strand, counting down.
TGGCGTCCGTCAAAGAAAGATTCGGGCTCGAAGTGACCCGCCAGCAATGCGAGGCATACGACCCAACCAAGTACGTTGGACGCAACCTGCACGTGAAGTGGCAGACGCTGTTCAATGACACGCGCAAAAGGTTTCGCGAAGAGACGGCCGAGATCCCGATCGCTAACCGGGCGTATCGACTTCGCACCCTGGGGCGCATGGCCGAGAAGGCCGAGAACATGAAGAACATGGCGCTGACTGCCCAGTTGCTGGAGCAGGCAGCCAAAGAAGTGGGCGACGTTTACGTGAATCGTCGGATCGAACCTGAAAAACCTCTGGGCTCCCAAGCGGACCAGCAGCACGCCGTTGCTGAGTACACCCTGGAGCCTGATGAGAATGTCCCCGCTACCCCGTACCTATGACCCGCCGGTAAAGCTGACGCCGAAGCAGGCGAACATTTACTGCTGGGGCTTCCAGCCTCAGGCGCGCTTCCGCGATGCGGTGTGTGGTCGCCGGTTCGGCAAGACGTTCTTGGGCAAAGCTGAGATGCGCCGAGCTGCTCGGCTGGCAGCTGAGTGGGGCGTGAGCGTCGAGGACGAGATCTGGTACGGCGCGCCGACCTTCAAGCAGGCCAAGCGCGTGTTCTGGCGTCGGCTGAAGCAGGCAATCCCTGAAGCGTGGCGTGCACACCGTCCGAACGAAACGGAATGCTCGATCACGCTCAAGTCTGGCCACGTCATGCGCGTGGTAGGGCTCGACAACTACGACAATCTGCGCGGCTCCGGTCTGTTCTTCGTCCTGGTGGATGAATGGGCGGACTGCCCATGGGAAGCATGGGAAGAAGTCCTCCGCCCGATGCTCTCGACCTGCCAATACTCGATACCGGGCATTGGCATGCGGAAGGGCGGTCATGCGCTACGCATCGGCACACCCAAGGGATTCAATCACTGCTACGACACTTTCCAAGACGGCCGGCCGGGGCATGAGCCTGATCACAAGAGCTGGCTCTACACCTCGCTCGATGGCGGTAACGTGCCGGCTGAGGAGCTGGATGCGGCGCGCCGCAAGATGGACCCTCGCACCTTTCGCCAGGAATACGAGGCCAGCTTTGAGAACTACGCGGGTGTTGTCTACTACACGTTCAATCGTGAGGCGAACCGCACCAGCGAAACCATCAAGCGCGGCGAGGCCTTGCACATCGGCATGGACTTCAACGTCATGAAGATGGCGGCAGTCGTGCACGTCATTCGCGATGACCTGCCACTGGCACTCAGCGAGTTTTCAGATGTGCGGGACACTCCTGAGATGATCGAGAAGATCAAGCTCCGCTTTCCTGACCACAGCATTGCGATCTACCCGGACGCTAGCGGCCAGAACACAAGCAGTAAGAGCGCGAGCGAATCTGACCTGTCACTGCTGAAAAAGGCTGGATTTACCGTAGTGGTGGACTCGACCAACCCCGCTGTGAAGGACCGGGTCAACGCCATGTGCGCGATGTTCGCCAATACCTACGGCGAGCATCGATATCTGGTCAACGTCGATCAGTGTCCGAAATACACGCAGTGCCTGGAGCGCCAGATTTACACGGACAAGGGCGAGCCCGATAAGAAGGCCGGCTATGACCACTTGGTGGATGCCCCTGGCTACTTCATTGCCAAGCGGTACCCGATCAAAACACGCACGGGCGGAACACGCCGAATTGGAGGCTTGGCCTGATGCCAGTGCAATCGACAAACCCTGACTATGACGCGCACATCGCCGAGTGGGAAATGATGGATGACGCGCTCGAGGGTGAGTGCGCCGTCAAGCGTAACGAGCGCAACCTGCCCAAGCCGAGCGGCATGGTCGAAGCTGAGAAGCTCGACGGTGCGAGCAACAAGTACCTCTACGAGAACTACACGCACCGTGCTCAGTACGAGCACTGGGTGCGTGACTCGCTGCGGTCGATGATGGGCCTAGTCTCCCGTCTGATCCCGGAGATTGAACTGCCGGCCGGCCTGAAGGGGCTGGAGGACAATGCCACATCGGATGGCTTCGGCCTGAAGCAGCTGTTCTTCCGCATGGTTCGCCAGGCTATTTCACACGGCCGCGTCCCGCTGGTTGTGAACATTGATGAGCGCGGCGAACCGTACTTCTCGACGTACGCCACGCGCAACGCGATCAACTGGGACACGGCTGATCAAGGCGGTCGTCAAGACCTGGTCCTTTCGGTGTTCCGGGAGTTCCGCAAAAAGGGTGGCGACCGCTACAGCCATGACTGCGACACGGTGTTCCGTGAGTTCTTCATGCAAGGCGAGACCTGTTACACCGCTGTGCGGAACGAAGGTGGTCAGATCGTCGAGGAGGAGAAAGCCCTGGGCACCACTGGCACCGACAACCGACTGGTCAAAGGCCTGTCATACCTGCCGGTGATCTATTGCGGCTCGACCGACAACTCGCCGGAAGTGGATGAGGTGCCGTTGCTCACGATGGCGCGTGCGGCGCTGAAGTCCTACCAGTTGAGCGCTGACTACTTCACTGCGCTACACCAGACCAGTCACCCGCAACCATGGGTGTCAGGCCTTGATGATTCTGTAGAGCTGAGCGTGACCGGACCATCTGCAGCGTGGGACCTCGGTCGAGACGGCAAATGTGGCTATCTGGAGTTTCAAGGCGCTGGGATTGAGGCCGTCCGCAAGGCAATGGATGACCAGAAGAACGCCGCGCTTGAAGCCGGCGCCAAGGTCATGGACATCGGCGGCACAGAGTCGGGTGAGGCGCGCAAAACACGTCAGAACGACCAGCACGCCACGTTGCACAGCATTGTCGTCACGGTGGCAGAGGCAGTGGAGCAGGGTCTGCGGTACGCGGCTGAGTGGAAGGGTTACGACCCCAAACAAGTCAAGTTCAAGGTGAGCCCTGAGTTTGTGACACCAGTGGTCGATGCCCAGGTGCTTGCTGAGCTGCTCAAGGGCGTGATGGCTGGCACGATCAGCGCCGACACATACTGGCAGTACCTCACCACCGGCAAGTTACCGGATCGCCCATACGAAGACGAAGCCGACCTGATCAGCGATGAGCGCGAGTCGGCCGGCATCAACCTGGATAAAGACGATGCCATCGACAAACCTGGCGCAGGCGGACAGCCAACTGCTGGAGCAGACGACGCGCCACTCGGTAATGCTGGAGCGGCTTAAGGCCGGCGAGGTCAAGAAGTTCGAGAAGTACCTTCGCCAGATCGACACGCTTGTGCGGGTGCAGTTGACGCGCAGGGAGCTGACCACCTACAGCCGGGACCGCCTTGAGCAGTTCCTGGCTCGTGTGGACGGTAAGCTGCTGGATATCTACAAGACCTACGGCGATCTGGTGCAGGCCGATCTGGTCGATATCGCTCTGTACGAGTCGACCTTCGAGGCCAATAGCCTGAGCAGTGCGCTGTCCATCGATGCGGTAGTGCCGAGCAACACAGTGATCCGCGCGGCGGTGTTTTCCTATCCGCTACAGGTGAAAGGCATCGACGGCGGCAAGCTGCTGAAGCATTTCGTCAGTGGCTGGACGCGCACGGAGACAATGCGCGTCACCAACACCATTCGCCTCGGCTTCGGTCAGGGTCAAACGAACGCGCAGATCATTCAGGCGATTCGCGGCACAGCAGCTCAAAACTTCACGGACGGTGTCTTGGCGGTGAGCAACCGCAACGCCGCATCCGTGGTGCAGACCGCAATCCAGCACGTGGCCACGACGTCGCGAATGGAGACGCTGAAAGCCAACAGCGACGTGGTACTCGGCTATCGCTGGGTTTCGACGCTCGACCGCAGGACCTCGCAGCAGTGCAAGGGCCTGGATGGCATGCGCTTCGACCTGGGCAAAGGGCCGCTGCCGCCGGCGCACATTAACTGCCGGTCAACCACCGTGCCGACGACCCGGCTTTCCGAGATGTTCGCCAAGGACGCCACGCGCGCTGCGGTAGGTGAAAACGGCGGGGCGCAGGTTGATGCGAGCCTGAACTATTACGAGTGGCTGGTAACACAACCGGCGAGTTTTCAAGACCATGCGCTCGGGCCAGTGCGAGCCAGGTTGTTCCGCGATGGCGGACTGACCCCGGGAAAGTTCGCCAAACTGCAACTAGACAAGTCGTTCAAGCCGCTGACGCTTGCTCAACTGAAGGCCGCTGAGCCTGACATGTTCATCCGAGCAGGCGTTACACTCGGCGCTCCACCGGGTTGAGATTGCCGATGCAGATCATCGTTGAAGACGGAAAGGGCAGGCCTGACGCCAATAGCTTCGTGCCGCTGGAGAAGCTGACCTTCTACCGCGACTATTATGGATTCCGGATACCCGAAACCGAGACTGAGCAGGTCGAACTCCTGCTGCGCTCCGCGGCCGACATCAACGGTCGACAGTGGAAGGGACGCAAGGCAAATCCTGCCCAAGCGATGGCCTGGCCCCGGCGTGACTGCAAGATCGAATACCAGACGCTGTCCGAAACGTTCGTGCCTTTTGAGATTGAGTGGGGGCAGGTAAGGCTGGCGGTTGAGCTGTACGCCACCGAGCAGCGATTCCTGATTGAAGAGCCGACGCATTGCACTGAGCCGAATGGCCGGCGCACGCGGTTGAATCGCGATACGCCGGGTTTTCGTATGCGACCGCCGCCATATGCTCCAAGCAGGACGCAGTTCGCCGACTACCTGGTGATGCGCGGACTAAGCGTTGTGACTATCTGATTATTGTTTCGCTCCGCTGAGAGTCGTTCGACGGTCATCGCTGGTCGGCAGCTTTTTTATGGCATCTAGATTAGATCACATGCAAGGGAGCGGATTATGACCACCAAGATTGATGCAGTCGGCGCAGCACCACTCGGCGCAGAGAGCGCCGGCCTCACTCAGGAAGAGATCTCAGAGGAACTGGAAGCACAGCGCTTGGAGGATGAGCAGCGCGCTCAAGAAGAGGCGGATGCGGAAGAGGAAGAGCTAAACAGCCCGATGGATGCCCAGGATCAGGAAGGCTGGGATGACGACATCGAACGCCTGAACGAGTAAGTCGCGCTAATTACACAAACGCACCTAACTTTCAAGAAACCGCCCTCGTGGCGGTTTTTTTATTCCCAGAATCCACACCAAACCGCCCAATGGGCGGTTTTTTTATGCCCGTCAGGCGGGCCAACCAAGTCCCCAGGGGATACCCATGCCATTTGAATTTGACCCGGCCGCCGCTGGCCTCACCCTCGACGCAACTCAGACCGCAGCCCTCCAGGAGGCGCTTGGCGGGAAGGTTCAGGAATACCTGGACAAGGAAGTAACCGGCCTCAAGTCCAAGAACCAGGAGTTGCTGGGCTCGAACCGGACTATCAAAACCGAACTGGACAAGCTGAAGGGGCAGTTCGAAGGCCTGGACATCGAAGCGGTCAAGGGGCTGCTGGCGAAGGTTGGCCAGGACGAAGAAACCAAGCTTATCGCTGAAGGCAAGTTGGACGAGGTGATCACTCGTCGCACCGAGCGCTTGCGCAGCGACTACGACACCAAGTTGAGCGCCGAGAAGACCCGCGCCGACAAGGCCGAGCAATTCGCTGCCAAGTACAGCGACAAGGTTCTGGCTGATTCCATCCGTGCCGCCGCCATCAAGGCCGGCGCACTCCCTGAGGCTGCCGAGGACATCATCCTGCGTGCCCGGGGCACTTTCAAACTCAGTGAAGACGGCGAGGCGATTGCCACCGACCGTGACGGCGAGGTCGTTTACGGGAAGGACGGGAAAACCCCGCTGTCGCCGCTCGAATGGGCGGAATCTCTGCGTGAAACAGCAACACACCTGTGGCCAAGGGCTCAGGGCGCCGGACAGACCGGCGACAACGGTGGCAAGGCCACGAAAAAGTGGGGCGAGTACACGGAAACCGAACGCGCTGCGATCGCCCGTGACAACCCCGAGCTGTTCAAGAAAATCCAGGCCACCAAAGGAACCTAATTCATGGCAACTACCCAACTGACCGACATCTTCGTCGGTGACTACTACGCCTCGCTGGAGCCGGTAAATAGCCCGGAGAAAACCGCCGTCTACGAGTCGGGCATCGTGACCCGCTCGCCTGTCCTGGACGCTATCGCTTCCGGCAGCCAAGGCACCGCCGAGATCAGCTACTGGCAGGATCTCAATGCTGATGAAGCCCCGAACATCAGCAACGATGACCCGAACGACCAGGGCGAAGTCGGCAAAGTCACTCAGGACAGCATGCGTGCTCGCGTCCTGTACCTCAACAAAGGTTATGGCGTGGCCGACCTGACCGCCGAACTGGCGAACAGCGAGCCTCAGCAGCAGATCCGCAACCGCTTCGGCACCTACTGGACTCGCCAGTGGCAGCGTTACGCTCTCGGCGCAGCGCGCGGCATCATCGCGTCGAACATCGCCAACAACGGCGGTGACATGGTGATCGACGCCGGCGCGGCCATCAGCGCGAACGCGTTTCAGGATGCCGCCTTCACTGCCGGCGATGCGGCCGACCAGTTCGGCGCGATCGGCGTGCACTCGGTGGTGATGAACCAGATGGTCAAGCAGGACCTCATCGAGTATCTGCGCGATTCCGACGGCAAGATCATCCTGGCCACTTACCTGGGTAAGCCGGTGTTCATGGACGATGGTCTGGTGTACGGAGCTGGCAAGTACCTGTCTGTGTTCTTCGGCCAAGGCGCGTTCGGCTACGGCGAAGGCACGCCGAAGGTGCCGGTGGAGATCGAACGCAAGCCGGGCGGCGGTAATGGCGGCGGTGCTGAGGTGCTGTGGGAGCGGAAGACGTACATCCTCCAGCCTGCTGGTTTCAGCTGGAAAGGCTCCGAGGCTCAGAACCTCAGCCCAACCGCGACCCAGTATGCCGCTGCTGCGAACTGGGAGCGCGTGTTCAGCCGCAAGCAGGTCCCGTTCGCCGCCGTCATCAGCGGTACCACCACGCCGTAATCCGGCCTTCACTTACCCTGGCCTCTGCAAGGGCGCCGGGCTGCATTGAGGTGACTCATGAAAGTTATCTACACGGACAAACCGGGCAAAGAGCGCGGCGTTTGCTACCGCCTGCTGAGCGAATTCTTCGGCGTCATTGGCACTGCTACTGAGGTGGTCATCGAGGGCGATGCGCCTGAAATTTACGATGAATACGAAGCGGCAGGCATCAAAGTTTCGGACGGCAAAGAGCCAGAAAATACCGAAACCGACCCTCTGAAAATGAAGGTCCCCGAGCTGAAAGACTGGCTGACGGCGAAGGGCATCACTTTCGACCCAACCGCCAAGAAAGAAGACCTGCAGGCCCTGGTGCCAGCGGAATAAGGACAAGCACATGACCGACTTCATCACCGTTGCCGATGTTGACGCTTCGCTGGGTCCTGGCTGGGCCGGCGCCGGTGATCCGGTCCTTGCTGTGACCATGGCGAACGCCTGGCTCACGGCCAAGATCAAGCGGGTTGTTCCTGATCCGGTTCCGACCGAGATCAAAACAGCCGGCGCCCAGGTCGCCAAAGAGGCGGCAGCGGGCAAGTTATACACGGCAACGCAGAAGGAAGTGCAGAGCAAGACGGTTTCGGCGCAGTCCGGCACCTCTGTGAGCAAGACCTACGTGGCCGGATCTTCTGATCAGTCGGCGGGTTTGAACTTCGCCTTGGCGCTACTGGAGCCTTGGATCAAGCGCTCCGGCGTGATGATGCTGAAAAGGATCTGATCATGGGCATGCGCGAAGAGATTCAGGCTGAAATGGCTGAGGCGTTCGATGACCTCGAAGGCTTGGCCGACGCGGTAAAGCCAGTGGAGGGCGTACGCAAGGTTGCGGGCGAGTATGACCCTAACCTGGGTGGCGAGACGCCGGAGACCACCATCACTTACATGGGGCGCGGCGTCTTGGGTAGCTACCTGTCCAAGGAAATCGATGGCTCTCTCATCCAGACCACCGACAAAAAACTGTTGGTGCTGCAAAACGAGCTGTTCGTGTCGGAGGCCGGTGTTCCGACAACGGTACCGGCTGCCCCGGCCATTGGCGATATGGTCAACGGGTTGCGGGTGATGAATGTGTCTGCGGACCCTGCTGACGCGACGTGGACAGCACAACTGAGGATGTGACATGGCCGCTCAATCCGGCAGCTTCGCCCTGAGCCTCGCAGAGTTTGCGGCCCAGACCAGCGAAGCCATCGACGCCAGTGTGCGCGAGATCATCATCGAGGTCGGCAGCAGCCTGATCCGCATGTCTCCAGTGGGCAACCCGGAGATCTGGGCGCAGAACGCAGTGGCCTCCGAGTACAACAGGGCTGTCGACGAACACAACACTGCGCTGCGCAGCGACCCGGTCAACTTGACCAAGGGTGGCAGGCTCAAGAAAGGCCGCAAGCTCAACGATGGCATGGACATCGTCGCGCCAGAAGGCTACGTCGGCGGCAGGTTCCGCGCGAACTGGCACATCTCTCTCGGCGTGGTCGAGAGCGTCACCTTCGACGAGGTAGACCCGAGCGGAGCCGAAACCACTGCCGCGTTGGTCGCGGCAATGAGCGACTTCACCGCCGGGCAGATCGCCTACATCATTAACAACTTGCCCTATGCGATTCCGCTGGAGTTCGGCCATTCGACCCAGGCCCCCGGCGGAATGGTTCGGGTAACCGTGGCTCGCTTCCAGCAAATCGTGTTGGAGGCCATCAGGAACAACCAGGTATGAGTCACGCCATCATCGCCTCGATCTACGAGGCAAAGCTGATCGCCTGGAACAATGCCAGGCTGGAAAAGCTAAAGATCGTTTTTGAGAACATGGCCTACACCCCGGCGGCAGGCGAGACCTATCTGCGTGCGTTCACCATCCCGGGCGACACGGCCAGCAACACGCTCGGCGGAGACCACCGGCTGTATACCGGTGTGTTCCAGGTCAGCATCATTTGCCCGGCCGGCACCGGTAAAGCAAAAACCAACCCCATCGCTGCCGAGATCATCGAGCTATTTCCGCTTTATGTGCGCGACGTGAAAAATGGTTTCGTAGTTACGCCCATGACGCCTGTAGATGTCGGCCCAGGCATCACAGGCGATTCAACGTACTCCGTCCCGCTGTCGTTCACATACCGGTCTGACACCACGCCATAACCCGCCCGTTGGGCAAATCCTGAACCCGCCTCTGCGCGGGTTTTGTCATTTCTGCAAAGAGGAAAACCCATGTCTGTTTACTTCCCCAACGGGGCGACGCTTTCAATTTCCAGCGGATTCGCCGCCGCAAAGCTGATTTCTGCGATCAGCAACGCGAATCCGGGTGTCGCTAGCAGTGCCGCAAACGGCTTTGCCAATGGCGACATCCTTCTGATCACCTCCGGTTGGGAGGACATCAACGAGCGCGCAGTGCGTGTATCCAACGCGGCGGCAGGCGCATTCACTCTGGAGGGCATCGACACGTCCAACGTGGCTTTCTTTCCCGATGGCATCAGCGGCGGTACCGCCAAGAAAGTGACCGGCTGGGTAGCCGTCAACCAGGTGATCGGCAACTCCATGTCCGGCGGCGAGCAGCAATACTGGACTTACGCGCCGCTCGAAGCGCGGCGTGACAAGCAGATCCCCACCACCAAAAATGCGCAGGCGTTCGCTTTCCAGCTGGCTGACGATGACAGCCTGGCCTGGTATGAAGAACTGGATAAAGCCGATCGAGAGAAGGAGGTGCGCATCTTGCGTATGTCGCTGCCCAACGGCAAAACGATCTATTACGCCGGTTATGCATCCTTCAACAAAACTCCGACGCTGGTGCGCAACGAAGGTGCGGCCGTTTCCTTTGGCTTCACCATCAACGCCGAAATCACCGCGTATCGCGCGCCGGTTGCTGCTGGCGGCGGGGCCTGATCATGGCGAAATTCAAGATTGCGCAAGCGCCAACTTTTCCCGGCGCAGTGATGGTCCCGGTAGTTGGCCAGGACCCGGTGAAGGTGGAATTCATTTTCAAATATCGGGACCGCATCGAGTTGGCGGCGCTGTTTGATGGGTGGAACCAGCGACAAAAACAAAGCCTCGAGCAATTCGGCGACAAGCCTACGATGTCTCAAATCGTTGCGGTCGACACCGAAAATCAAGTGCAGCAGATCAAGGATCTGGTCGTTGGCTGGGAGTTCGACGACAAGTTCGACGATGAGGGCATCAAGGCGCTGGTGACCTCATGCCACGGCGCGACCGAGGCCGTGGTGGATGCTTACCAGGCTGCCTACGCCAAGGCCCGCACGGGAAACTGATTCGCGCCGCCCGCGCCATGTATGAGCCTCCTCCAAATGCGGAGCAACTTGCCGCGTTTGGGTTGGACGCTGAGGACCTCGAAGAGGAATTCGAAGTTTGGTCGTGCCTTTGGCCTGCTTTCCTCCTGTTTAACAGGATGTCCACTCAGTGGCGTGTCGGCGCCGGCGGCGCAATTGGTCTCGACTACAGCAGCATCCGCGACGTGGCCGGTTTCCTCGGCATCAAGAAAAAGAAACTCGCTGAAATCTTCCCAGACCTTCAGGTGCTGGAAGGCGAAGCCCTGCGCGTCATGGCAGAGGAAAGGGAAAACAGCCCGTAAACGCGGGCATCTATTCAAGGTGAGTCGATGAACATTGCAGAACTCGGCGTCAAGATCGACTCGGCCGACGCTATTCAGGCCAAAACCAGCCTGGATGAAATGGCGAAGGCCGGCGGCCGCGCAGAGCAGTCCGCCGTTTCGTTGATGAACGAAATGCAGGCGTTGGAGAAGTCGCTCTCTACCAACGCCAAAACCACGCAGGATCTCGCGAAGCAGCGGGAAGCGCTGGCGAAGCTGACCAAGACCGGGGCCTATGGCGAGGCTGAGGCCGCGAAGATATCGGCTCAGCTCGACAAGCAGCAGGTTGCGCTGGCGAAGTCGGCCATGGATGAGCAGAAGGCCCTGAACAGTCTGCTGGGTGCAATTGACCCGGCCCGCGCGGCGCTGTCGAAACTGGATACGCAGGTAGAACAGCTCGGCAAACATCTGGATGCCGGTCGCATCAGCCAGGACGAGTACAACACCGCCCTGGGCAAGATCGACAAGGACTACGACAAGCTCAACAAAACCACCACCGGCTTCGAAAAGTTGCGGCTCGGCTCGCGCCAGGCGCAGGAAAACGTGGTGCAGTTGGGGAATGCGCTGTCGTCGGGCGACTGGGGAAGCGGCGTTCGTGCTGTTGCTCAGTTGGGCGCCGGGGCGGGTGAGGGCGCGGCGGGCTTGCTGGCGATTCTCGGCCCGCTGGCGCTGGCCACTGCCGCGGTGGGTGGGTTGGCATACGCCTTATACAAGGGCAGCGAGGAGCAGGACAGCTACAACAAATCGCTGATCCTCACCGGCAATTACGCCGGTGTGAGTGCGGGACAGCTCGGCGATATGGCGCGCCAGGTGAGCGCTACTGTCGGCACAACCGGGCAAGCCGCTGAGGTTCTCGCCCTGCTGGCCGGCAATGGAAAGATTGCTGGCGAGAGCTTTACGGGCATCACTCAAGCCGCGGTGTCGATGCAGGAAGCGACCGGCAAGGCCGTGAGTGAGACTGTCGCGGAGTTCGCCAAGCTCGCCGACGACCCGGTCAAGGCATCTGCCGCACTGAATGAGCAGTACCACTATCTCACTGCGTCGGTTTACTCGCAGATCACCGCACTGGAGAAGCAGGGCGACCATGCCGGCGCCGTGAAGCTGGCTACTGAGTCGTTTGCCGATGCAATCAACGAGCGCACGCCGCGAATCCTCGAGAATCTGAGCTTTTGGGAGAGGGGCTATAACGCCGTTGCTCGCGCTGCTGATGGATTGAAGAATATCGGGCGCAGCGATATCGGCGCTGATATCGAGCAAGCCCGCCGTGACTTGGCGGGCGCTCGGGCGGGTGACGTAGGCCTGTTCCAGAACAAGCAGGAGATGATTGATCTTTACCAGAATCGTCTCAACATGCTCGAGGATCAGAAAGCCGCAGAAGCCGATATCGCCAAGTGGCAGAGTGAGCAGGCGAAGGCACAAGGCGATGCCGTCTCGTCGATGGCAAAGATCGACGCTCTCACCAAGTCGGCATGGACGAACGAGCAGAAGCGCACCGAGGCGATCAAGGAATACAAGCGTCAGCTCGAAGACATCCGCAAGGTCGCCCCGGACGATCCTCGCCTGAATCAGGCGGCGATCGACAAGAACCTGGCGAACATCAACGACCAGTTCAAAGATGCGAAAACGACAGGTGCCCAAGTTGATCTGACCAGCTTCAACGACGCCAAGAACAACTTGGTAGCCATCAGCGCTGAATACAAAAACGCTCAGAAGGAACTGGACGCAGCGCAGAAGGCTGGACTTGTTTCTCAGGCCGACTACGCCCTGAAGCGTGAAGCGCTGATCGGCAACGAGCGCGACGAAGTGACCGCAGCTTATGAGGCGGAGATCTCCGCGCTGGAAGCCGCGAAAGCCAAAAAGACCACCTCTGCCGCGCAAAGCATCCAGCTTGACCAGAAGATCGCCGATGCTCGCGCCGGCATGGTCAAAGCGCAGAAGGACGCGGACACCCAGCTCGAGGTTCTGGCCACAAACGAGACCGGTCGTCTCGCCCGACAAGAGCGTTCGATCACTACCTACGTTCAGGCCTTGGCTCAGCAGCAGAGAGCGCTGGAACTGGCAGGACAGCGAGCCGTTCTCGGCGTCGGTCAGGGCGATCGCCAGAACGCGCTCAACAGTGAGTTGAACAGCCTGCAGGATCGGTTCGCACAGCAGTCGCTGGAACTGGCAAATCAGAAGTCTGACCCTTCGCGCAACATGTCGGAAGAGGAATTCGCTCGGAAGTCGCAGGCGTTCGCAGATGCGAACATGGCCGCAACCGATCAGATCCGGCAGAACTACGCCGATGTTGAGAAGGCTCAAGGGGACTGGACCAAGGGCGCAACATCGGCCTGGGCCAACTACCTGGACTCGGCGAGCAACATCGCCGGACAGACGAAAACTCTGTTCGGTAACGCCTTTAGCTCGATGGAGGACGCAGTCGTCAACTTCGCCATGACCGGGAAGCTGTCGTTTGCTGACTTCACCAAGTCGATTTTGGCGGACATGGCGAGGATCGCGACGCGCCAGGCCAGTTCAGCGCTGCTGAGCAGTCTCGTTGGTGCGGCTACCAGCTACTTCACTGGCGGTGGGGGCGGCAATGGACTGGCTGCTGGGTCTGCCGGTGCGACGTCGTCGAACCTCGGCGCTTCTTCGGCGGGGTACTCCGGCAGCTACTTTCCTCAGGCGCTGGGCGGTGCCTGGTCGTCGGGTGTGCAAATGTTTGCCAACGGCGGCGCTTTCACCAACAACATCGTCAGCACGCCGACAGCTTTCGGGATGGCCGGCGGCAGGGCGGGCGTAATGGGGGAGGCAGGGCCGGAGGCGATCATGCCACTGACCCGGACCTCCAGCGGCAAGCTCGGCGTTCTCGCTGCCGGTGGCGGTTCCGGGACAACGATCAGCATCAGCGCGCCGGTCACGGTGGTAACTGAGGATCGTGGGTCTGAAGGCATGCAGATTGACCAGCAAGCGCTATCGAAAAACCTTCAATCGCAAATGCAGGCCGTAGCCGAGAAAGCCGTCGCTGACTCTTGGCGAGCGGGCGGCACCAGCTTTCGAAATGCCAACGGGAGGGCCTGATGGCCATTGAGAAATTCACCTGGCCAACCGAGCGCGGTGAGACACCCGAAATCAGCTATCGAGTGCGCACCTCTAAGTTCGGCGGCGGCTACGCGCAGAACGTTGGCGACGGCCCGAACAACAAGGAGGACTCCTATCCGATCACCTGCTCCGGTCGAAAGGCCAAAGTGCAGGAGATCATGGCGTTCCTTGACCGGCACGCCGGCGCAAAGGCTTTTCTGTGGACAACGCCGCTCGGCGAGCTCGGGCTGTTCACCTGCAAAAATCCCGCTCCCACACCAATGGGCGGCGGGGTCTTCAAACTCACCGCCACGTTCGAGCGGGCATTCCATCCATAAGGGGCAACTAATGCCGCTGATCAGTGACATCCAGGTGCTTGAGCCTGGCAGCGAAGTGCTGCTCTTTGAATTGGACGGCACGGAGTATGGCGCGGACGTGTTGCGCTTCCACGGGCACGCGATACCGCACACGCCGGCCGAGTTGATCGCCGCCGGCGCCGATGCCGACCAACTGCCGGCGAAGGCGATTTACTGGCAGGGCAACGAGTACAGCGCCTGGCCAATGCAGATCGACGGCATCGAGGCGAACGGCGACGGCACGGCGGTCCGTCCGACATTGTCGGTGGGCAACGTCAACGGGCGCATCACCGCGCTCTGTCTGGCGTTTGAGGACCTGCTCGAGTTCAAGCTGACGATGCGACACACGCTCGGAAGCTACCTCGACGCGGCTAACTTCCCCGCTGGCAATCCGACGGCTGACGCAACCCAAGAGACTATCGAGGTCTGGTACATCGACCAGAAAACGAACGAGGACGGGGAGAACGTCAGTTGGGAATTGGCCAGCCCGGGCGACGTGGGCAATGAGTCGATCGGACGCCAAGCCACGACCCTTTGCCATTGGTGCCTCACTGGCGGATATCGCGGGCCGAACTGCGGTTACACCGGGCCGTACGTCACGAAGGACGGCGTCATCACCGATAACCCTGAACTCGACCAATGCGACGCCACGCTGGGCAAGGGCTGCATCCCGCGTTTCGGCGAGGGCAACCCGCTGCCGTTCGGTGGCTTCCCGGCTGTTTCCCTGATTGCACGGAGCTGACATGCGAAAGCACATCTTGAACGCGATCCAGGCGCACGCGGCGGACGACTACCCGAAAGAGTGCTGCGGGCTGCTGCTGGCGATCGGGCGCAAGCAACAATACTTCTCCTGCATCAATGTATCGACCGAGCCGAACGAAGAGTTCCGCATCGATCCGCAGGAATACGCGAAGGCTGAGGATATAGGCGAAGTGATCGGCGTGGTTCATTCGCATCCGGACGCTACCAGCAGGCCGTCACCGCGCGACCTCGCCATGTGCGAAGCGACGGCGATGCCCTGGCACATCCTGAGCTGGCCGGAAGGGGATCTGCGCACAATCGTTCCCACCGGCGAAGTTCCGCTGCTGAAGCGTCCATTCGTCCACGGCGCGTGGGACTGCTGGCAGGTGTGCGCCGATTGGTACAAGCGCGAGTGGGGGCTGGAGTTTGAAGCTTTCAAGCGTGCCGATGGCTGGTGGGAGAGTAAGGACAACACCAGCCTGTACGAGGCGAACTACGAGGCTGCCGGCTTCTACCGTGTCGACCAGCCGCAGCGTGGCGACATGATCGTGATGGAAGTGGGGCGCACGGTTTACCCGAACCACGCCGGGATCTTTCTCGGCGCCGATCCGTCTTTACCAGGTGAGGACGCGGCGACGTTCGGTCCCGGGCCGTTCCTGCTGCACCACCTGTATGGCAGGCCGTCTGAAGTCATCGTCTTCGGCGGGCCATGGCTGGAACGCACGCGCCTGATTCTCAGGCACAGAGACGGAATAAAACCCAATTGACGCGGCGCGGCCGCTGGAGACGACATGGGAAGGACAGTTGAAATAGTGCACTACAAAGTGGAGAAGTTCACTTTGACGCAGAGCGAACTTATTGCTGCTTTGAAGGAAAAGTACGGAGATGATTCCGCGTTCGAAGAGGGGCGATTAATCTCGGTTTTCTGCTCGACGATGTTTCCGGCGGGACCGGAGGGGCGAGATACTGAAATCTCCTTTGAGACGAGGCTGGGTGAAGCGGCAGGGGCCGCTCCAGCCTGAGGACACTATTTGTCCTCGAGTTCCGCAACTCGCTTATGGAGCGCGACTACCGCTTTCGCCAGGTCTTCGATTGCAGCATTCGCCGCCTTCGCAAACTCCTGCCCTTGATGATCCTGAGGAGCGAACCTCAGCATACGGTTTGCGTTTTGTTCGGCGGATCGCAAAATTTGCTGCAGCTGCGTTGCACTCATATTGACCTCCAGGTCATAAACGCGCCGAATTTGGCGCAATCCCAGTCCTTGGGCTTATAGGCAAAGGACTGAGGTATTGCTGCTTCAGCCTTCTTGGTAAAAAGAGATCGTTTCTTTTAGAGAGTTTGAAAACTCATAGATCTCATCGATCGAGCTAATTGGATGGCGGGTTTCGACTTTATCCTTGTCGAAAATCCCGAGGTACTTTTGACCTCGGTTGAAGTGAAGTCGCGCAATCGGTTTCCGATTGTTGTCGTCCAGCAGTATGCCGAAGTAGCTTTGTGTGTCTCTGCTGGCTATACGTTTCGCGTCAATCACAGTACGTACGATGGCTTTGATAATGTGGAAACCTTCAAGCTCTTCCATCGTGGTCAGGATGCGATCCTCAGGGGCTTCCACTGCCTCAGCCTGATTTTCTGCCACGACTGATTCAGCTACCGTAGGATAAGTCGCCTTGCTCATCGCAGACTTTAATCGGTCGTTGATTTGGTCGTTTAGGAACTGAGCGGCTGCTTTGCGTGTGAGTTGCGCAAACTGTTCTCGCACCTTTTGCGTGATTACACCTTCGTAGACGCGAGAGGCAAAAAAACGAATGAAGTCGTCATCTGGCTGAGCGAACTGGGTAGCCAACTCTCTTTTGATGTTGCCCACATACTTCAGCTCACCAGCGGCATTGATGATTGAGTCCACGTCGAAGGCGGACTTAGTCAATTTCTGTAATTCTGGAATGACATGTTCATCAATGTTGAGAAGATCAATCTCCAAAAAAGGCTTTTCATCCATTTTATTGGGTGCATCGAGATCAGTGTAGAAGCGGTAAAATCTTCCGTTGGTCAGGATAGAAATTCTTGCAGTTGTGACGTGGAAGTAGCGGAATAGCTGGCTCGCGTGATTGATGTTCAGCGGTTCGCCGATCTTCTTGGTTTCGATCAATATCTGGATCTGACCGCCCTTGAGTATCGCGTAATCAATCTTTTCGCCTTTTTTGGTACCGATATCGCAGATGTACTCAGGAACTACTTCGGATGGGTCGAACACATCGTAACCAAGCACTGTATGAATGAATGGCATAACGAATGCGGTCTTTGTGGCCTCTTCGGTTTGGATGGTTGAAGCTAACTGATTTACCTTTGCCGACATTGCGCTCAAGCGTTCTACAAAATCCATTTTCCAGCTCCGCGGGATAGGGCCCGATCGGGCCTGTAGAGGCGCAACGCTACTACTTGTACGGTCAAATCGAACACTGGTCTTTCATCCATGCTGGATAGGCGCACAGCAATGAGATATTTTGATCTTTTGGGAGAAGATCATGGGCGAGTACTGCATACGCCTAGAGAAGGCTTATAGCCATGAGCTAGCTGACGAGCTTCACAGGTCTGATTTAGATTCTCCATTTATGGATACGCAATGGAACGGAAATTATGAGCTGCTCATCATAAAATGTGGCGCTGACAACGCAGGGTTTTGTGTGGTCGCTCTTAACGGACTCCCAGAAGTGGCGAAGTATTTTATCTGTCCGAAATTTCGCATGGCTAATTTGTCAGTCACCGCTGCGCTACAGGTGTTTTCGTATATCGAAAGCCAGTACGGCGCCGACTATTCGCTCCAAGTTTTGAGCCAAGGTCCTTTTGTAGATCGTGCATGGCGTTTCTGGGTAAAGGCTGTTGCAGGAAGAACCGCTGTGCAATCTGGGTCCAATATATTGATAGGTAATTGGGAATAGAGCGGGCGATCGCTAAGTCTGTCACAGTTCTGACTTTTCGCTCACCTGCGCCCGAGTGATATCGTGAAACCTTTCCCACAGGAGTGACCTGCATGAAATTGATCGTAGGAGCGCTGGCGGTAGCGCTGTTGGCGGGGTGTGCATCTTCTGCCATTCCGGTTAGCCAGGCTGATCCGGTACCGCGTGATGAGCTGTACGCGTTTCAAAATAAGCCGGCCGGCGAAAGCGGCAAGGTCACCGTCGTCCGGGACTCGGGAATGGTGGGATCTGGTTGTGACATAGTCGTGTATGTCGATGACCGAAAGGCCGCTAAAATCGGCACTGGGCAGCGCGCATCCTTTTACCTTCCGCCGGGCAATCCAAGTATCGGAGCGGGTCTTGCCGGCTCTGGGCTTTGTGGCGGGGCAGCCATCCGCACGATATCTGCCAATGTGAAAAGCGGCAAAGAAAGCCTCTACCGAATCAGCGGGGACATGAGCGGGTTTTTTATTGGCCCATACGTCGATTATCAGTAAGTAAATTTTCAATCAGCCGCCTTCGGGCGGTTTTTTTATGTCCGGAGAAAAGCATGCATTCCACCGTTGCTCACTATCAGCCGATGACTACGATCAAATTGTCAGGGTCCTTGGCGGCGAAGTTTGGCAGGGTTCACCGTCGAGTCTTGGACTCCGGCCAAGCATGGGAGGCGTTCAGAGCGCTGAAGGCAACGCTTGTAGGGTTTAAGGAAGAAATTCAGCGCCTCGACCGGCTGGGCATGCGCTTCGCCGTGTTTCGCAATCGAAAAAACGTCGGCGAGGCGGAATTTGGATTGGGTGGAGCAACGGATATTCGCATCGTGCCGATCATCCAGGGGAGCAAAAAAGCCGGCCTCATCCAGACCATTATTGGCGCGGTCTTGATCGTTGCAGGTACGTTCCTTTCCACCACTCCATTCGGCGCGCCTCTGATCGGTGCCGGTATTGGCTTGGTCGCCGGCGGCGTCATCCAAATGCTCAGCCCGCAAGCCTCGGGCCTAAAGCAAAGCGCATCCCCCGAAAACTCTCCGTCCTACGCCTTCGGCAGCGCCAAGAACACCACGGCCAGCGGCAACCCGGTACCGATCTGCATTGGCGAACGCCGGTGGGGCGGGATGATCATCTCCGCCTCGATCCTGGCTGAAGACAAAGTGTAATCAGGACAGCAGCACACCGACCGCCCGCGAGGCGGTTTTTTTTGCCTGGAGGAAAGCATGGGCGCAGCAGCACAGATCGATATCCACGGCGAGAAGGGCGGCAGCAGCAAGCCGAAGTCGCCGATCGAAGCCAGCGACAGCCTGCGCTCGACCAACCTGGCCAAGCTGCTGATTGCCGTGGGCGAGGGGGAGTTCGACAGCGTCCCGACCGATTACGACATCTATCTGGACAACACGCCGATCCGCGATGCCAGTGGCAATTACAACTTCCCGAATGTGAAGTGGGACTGGCGCCCGGGGTCGGTGGATCAGACGTACATTCCCGGCATTCCGTCCGTGGAGAACGAGACGTCGCTGAACATTGAGCTGCGCAGCGATTCGCCGTGGGTGCGCTCGATCACCAACACCCAGCTTTCGGCCGTGCGCATGCGCTTGGCGTGGCCGGCGCTGCAACGCTCTGATGACCAGGGCAATGTCGGCGGCTACCGGATTGAGTACGCCATCGACGTGGCCACCGATGGCGGCGCCTATCAGCAGGTGCTGGTGGACGCCGTCGACGGTAAGACCACCACGCGCTACGAGCGCTCCCGTCGCATCGATCTGCCGGACGCAACCACTGGCTGGCAGATCCGCGTGCGCCGCCTGACGCCGAACCAAAACACCAACAAGATCGCCGACACCATGCTGGTGGCCGGATATACCGAAGTCATCGACGCCAAGCTGCGCTACCCGAATACCGCGCTGCTCTACATCGAATTCGATGCCGAGCAGTTCACCAACATTCCGGCCGTGACCGTGAAGTGCAAGGCCCGGCGCTGGATGGTGCCGAGCAATTACGACCCGATCGCCCGCACCTACACCGGGACGTGGGACGGCTCGATGAAGTCGGCCTGGACCAATAACCCGGCGTGGATCACCTACGGCATCTGCACCGAAGACAGGTTCGGCCTGGGCAAGCGCATCAAGCCGTTCATGGTCGATAAGTGGGAGCTGTACCGCATCGCTCAATACTGCGACCAGCTGGTGCCGAACGGACTGGGCGGCCAGGAGCCGCGCTTCCTCTGCGACATGAATCTGCAGGGCAAGGCCGATGCCTGGTCGTTGCTGCGCGATATCTCAGCGATCTATCGGGGCATGACGTACTGGGCGCAGGGACAGCTGGTGATGCAGGCTGACATGCCGCGCGCGCAGGACTTCGACTATGTGTTCACCCGGTCGAACGTGATCGACGGCAAGTTCTCCTATGGCAGTGCCTCGGCGAAGACCCGGTACACCCGGGCGTTGGTCAGCTATGACAACCCGGCGAACAACTACGACACCGATGTCATCCCATTCGCTGACCTTGATCTGCAACGCCGCTATGGTGACCGGCCGACTGAACTGAGCGCGATCGGCTGCACGCGCGCCTCCGAGGCCCAGCGCCGGGGCAAGTGGGCCATCCTCAGCAACAACCAAGACCGCACCGTCTCGTTCAAGACCGGTATGGAGGGCGTGATCCCCCTGCCCGGACACATCATCCCGGTGGCGGATTCTTTGCTCGCTGGCCGTGAAGTCGGCGGCCGCATCTCGGCGGTGGCGGGGCGGGTGATTACCCTCGATCGCGACACCCAGGCCAAGGCCGGCGACAGGCTGATCATCAACCTGCCGGGCGGCCGCGCCGAAGGTCGCACAGTGCAGAGCGTCAACGGACGCGCAGTGACCGTCACGGTTGCCTACAGCGAACCGCCGGTGGCGCAGTTGCAATGGGCGCTCGACGCGGACGATCTGGCAATCCCGCTGTATCGCGTGCTACGCACCAAGCGCACCACCGAGGGCGACTACGAAATCAGCGCGCTCCAGTTCGAGCCGAGCAAGTTCGCTTTCATCGACACCGGCGCACGCCTGGAAGAACGCCCGATCAGCGTCATCCCGATCACTGTTGTTCCGGCGCCGGCTAGTGTTTCGTTGTCGTCGACTTCTTCGGTTGTGCAGGGGTTGGCCGTGGCCACCATGACGATCACCTGGCCAGCTGTCGATGGTGCGGTCGGCTACGACGTCGAGTGGCGCAAAGACAGCGGCAACTGGATCAAGCTGCAGCGCACCGGCATGACCAATGTGGACGTGGTCGGCATCTACGCCGGCGCTTATGTGGCACGGGTTCGTGCGGTGAGCGCGTTCGATATCACCTCACCGTGGCGCAACTCGATCCTGACCAACCTCAGCGGGAAGCAGGGGCTGCCGCCCGCACTGGCTTATCTGAAAACGATCAGCAAGGTTTATGGCATTGGACTCGAATGGGGGTTCCCACTTGGTGCAGAAGATACCCAGCGAACTGAAATTTGGAACAATGAGGTCAACGACCTGACCACGGCCGTCAAGCTGGCCGATTTCGCCTATCCCCAATCGAACTACGAAATGCAAAATGTCGTGCCAGGCACGAGTCTGTTTTTCTGGGGGCGCTTGGTGGACCGCATTGGCAACATCGGTCCTTGGTTTCCCGCAGTGAACGGGATCAATGGGCAGGTGAGCATCGACCAGTCCGAGTACGAAAAATACTTCCTAGGCAGGATTCAGGAGTCTGCCCTTGGTGAAAAGCTGCTTGCGGAAATCGGAAAGATTTCTGGTGACGGTGAAGGCTCGGTGAATGAGAGGCTTGAGCAGGCCAAGCAGGAACTGCAAGACCTGATCAGCGAAATCACCGACGCCATGGCTTATGACCCGACCAGGCCTTACAGCAAAGGCGAGGTGGTCCGGCTTGACGGTCGATTGTTCTCGGCGATGAAGGCCGTGCCGGTCGGCACTGATCCTCCGAATGCCGAGTTCTGGTACGACATGGGGACGATTGCCGAGACCACCAAAGCGATGACGCTGCAGATCCAGCAGCACTCGACCCAAATTGAAACCATCGACGGCAAGGTCACCGCGCAGGCTTCAACGATGCAGGCCCTGCAAGCGGCGTGGCGAGAGGATGACGGCACCGGCGCAATGAGCGAGGCGCTCAAGGCGTATCAGAACACGGCCAGCATCGTGACAAGTGAGAAGGTGATAGCGGAGGAGAAGCTTGCGTCAGCGACGCGCTTTACGTCCCTCGATGCTGCGGTGGGGAAGAATGCCGCCAATCTCTCAACGCTTGAGTCTGCGGTTGCAACGGACAAGGAAGCGACTGCGCAGCGCATCGAGACGATCTCGGCCACTGCCAACAATGCCACTGCAAAAGCCGAAACCGCGAGCACCGCTGTTTCCGGCTTGAACGGCAAAGTGTCTGCACTGACGACCATCAAAACATCCACCACTGTTGGGAACAGGACGGTAATGGCCGGCCTCGCGATCGGCGTAGAAGGTGAACAGCAAGAGTCGCAGATCCTTGCGTTCGCCCAACGGTTCGCGATTCTCGATGAGGTGAGCGGGCAAATGATTGCGCCATTTGTTGTACAGGGTGGCCAGGTGTTCATGAACACCGCAATCATCAGCCAAGCCTTCATCAAGGAGCTGGTCCTGGGCATGACGCTGCGATCGGCGGCTCTCAACTCGCAAGGGTTGCCGCTTCTGGAGATCAATATACCGGCGGGTACGTTCACGCTTCGTGGACAGTCCAGCACTGGTTACACGTTGCTGAACAACAACGGCATCTACGTCTATGACTTGAACTACATCGAGCGTGCAGCGCTCGGGAAGATGACGTGATGGACTACTACGGTGCGAGAACGAAAGACGCGATGGGTCGGGTGACGCTTGAGTCATCAACGATGACCGTCCGGTCGATTGTGACCAGGCAAGTCACCGTGCCGCCCATCACCAGCGACTTCACCAGCTTCATCAGCATGCCTGAGATCACCGCGCAGTCGTTTGTATGCGTGACCCTCGCCAGCCACACGAATGAAAACCTCGCTTTGCCCGCTGTTTTCTGGTCGGCAGGGCAGCTCAGAGTTCGGCGCGGGCCAGGGCTGGTGCTCAACGTGTTTATTCTGACTTACCAATAGGAGGCGGCATGGACTATGGATTCAGGTCGCGTAACGGCCAGAATTTCTTCCAGGTCGACAGTGACAACAAAGTCTTGAACGTGGCGGCATCTGGCAGCTACGTCATAGGGAAAACCCCCACGTCATCGACCACGATCACCACGGCGGTGATCACTTACCCAGCACCAATAACAACTGCCGAAGCGCCACACGTGTTCTTGAATCCGAACAACCACGGCATGTATCACACGCTGATGCAGACCGGCGGCCCGGGCAACTGGACCGGGTTCTACTTCAAATTGCACCTGATGGCGCCCTTCAACAGTACCGACTGCAGTGGGCGTTGGCTGGTCGCTACGTTTCGGTCTACGTCACCACCCAATGAATACGATCTGCGTTTACGCAATGCTGCCAATGAGCAGATTTTTGTCGGCGCGGACAATCTTCTAGTGATGACCGGCTTCCCCATCAACGAGGGATGGTCGCTGGACAACCGTGGGGGTGAGATATCCGGGGTTTATTGGAGTGGGTGCCAGATGCCATGGACGGGGTCGTACGAGGACTATTTCCTCGCCTCCACGTTGATTGGGGGGAAAATCTACAACGGCAACTCGACGCTTGAGACACCCTGCGGCTTCCATGCCGGCATCCGCACAACCCTCAACGGCTATGTCGGGGCGATGGTCAGTTCTGAGGGAGGCACTGCCAAAAACGGCAGAACCACTTTTGCAGCACGACCCATGCGTCCGCTATGAGAACCCAGGCCCGCCCAGTGCGGGTTTTTTATTGACCAGAATTAGGATACTTCCATGCCTTGGCTTAGAGGTGGGACTGTTGCCGTCACCAACGGATCAACGACCGTTGTCGGCATGAATGCAGATTTTGCTGCTAATGCAAAAAATGGTGACGCATTCGTCGGCCCGGACGGTGCGAACTATGAGATTGGCAACGTCGCCAGCGCCACTGTCATCTCCATCATTCCGGCTTATAAAGGGCCAACAGCAAGTGGTGCGGCATACGCGATCATGCCCGTTCAAGGGTATCCGAAGGCGCTCGCTGACGCGTTCAGCGAAATCAATCGGCAATGGGGCGCGACTCTTTCCGCGCTCGGAACCACTGGCAACTATGACGTCCTGCCCGCGCAAAAAGGCGGCACAGGCATTACAGACCTGTCGATATTCATGCAGGGATTACTCAATGATGCTGATGATGGTGCCGCTAGGCAAACATTAGGCGCTGCGAAGTCGGGCGCCAACAGTGACATCACTTCCTTGTCAAATCTGACGACAGCACTGTCTCTCGCTCAGGGCGGAACCGGCGGTAAGAATGCTACTGACGCTCGCACCGGGCTCGGGCTGGGAACTGCTGCTGTAGCGGCAGTGCTTGGCACGGTCTCACAAAACGCCGGCGTTCCTACTGGTGCAATTTTTGAATCCGGCTCGAGCAGCGCCGGATCATGGGTGAAGTTTGCGTCAGGTCTGATGATCACTGCGCAAACTCTCAGCCTAACCCCCGGCTGGTCGGCAGTGGCAGCGAACCGCTTTTCCGGGCCAATAGTCGGCAATATGCCCGCATTGTTTTCCGCCGCACCGCTGCTTTTTGTTCAAGTGCGAGACCCTTCTGCAGCGGGACGTGCAGCATGGTGCCCCCTGGCAGAAGCCACCAACGGCAACACGTTCAGTCTGTTTCTCGCCTCCCCGGCATCGTCGACTGTTACTTCGAGCGTGGCATTCAATATTTTTTCGATTGGGAGATGGTTCTGATGAGGATTGATCTGCAACCCATCCGTAGTGACGCCGAACTGAGCGTTGTTCGCATCGGTGACGCGCTTGTGGTAAACGGCGAGACCTTCGATTTTTCCCCCATTCAAGAGGGCGATACCTTGCCGGCCACGGCGATTAGCTCATCCTGGTTCGCGGGACAGGTTGATCGAAAGAGCGGGGAGCTTGAGATCACAATCTTTCTTCCGCTACCCATCAATTTCAGTCCAGAGCAGGCGTACCCGGAACCTTTACTGAATGTTCCGGAGGGTGTGGTGAGCTTGCCACAACCACTGGCGGACCCAGAGCAATCCACGGAGGCAGCCAAGTGAATATTGATTGGAGCAGATTGATCACCAAGGCAATGAAGGATGCTGTTCTGGCTGCCGAAGCGCTTGCGCTGGCAAAAACAGAGCTCGCCGCGCGCAATAGTGCAGCGGTGTCGCAGATTGCCCGCATTCAGGATCGAATCGACACGATCGGATTCGGTATCGAAGTGGGAGAGGCGACGGCTGACGATGAGGCAGAGCAGGCCGCGTTGCTGGTCACGCTCAAAGCGTGGAAAACCTACAAGTTCGCGCTGGGCAAGGTGACTGTTCAGCCGACTTGGTATCAGGCGCCGGTATGGCCCGTTGAGCCGTCGATTCCGGAAATCATCGCGGCGCCTTTACCGGGCGAGTCCGGCGCAGACTGAACTGAACCGGACAGCGTGCATTGATATAACGCCTGAGCAGCCTGCTGTTCGCTCACGCCGGATTCGTCTCTACTTATACCTCAAGGTTTAACGCCTGTTGCGCATCAATATGCCGCTTGCGGAACAGATGATTAAGAAGCTTGGTCCATGGTTGATCCACGAGATGGTTGAAGCCATAAGACATTGCAAGAGTCGAAATTATATAGCAAATGAATGTTAGCAAGACCGACTGTGTGGCGATATAAACTGACGATGCGATACTGTTTATTGTAATGAAGTGAGTGAGATACAAACCGAAAGATAGCTCACCAAGTTTCAGGAATATCTTGTTGGAAAATGCACGCCGCAATGCCCCGTTTGAGCTGACGGCCGCTATTAGTAATACTGCTCCTACCGGGTAAAACAGATCGCTTGCTAATCCGGAAAGGTAAGCGGGAAGGAATAGGGGCGATATCGAAAGGGCTGCGATCACAGCTGGTATTGAAATTAATGATGGTAAGTTTATTTCTTTTCTGGAAAAAGCCAAGGCCAACGCCGCGCCTATAAAAAACTCATAATAGTGAGTTCCGTAACAGATGGCCGACACAAGGAGTATCATTATCATCCGATAAGCAAAACGCATCTTTTTCGATGTGATAGCCAAAAATATCACTCCGACTACTGCGAAGAGCTCATATGATATCGTCCATAAATTAGAGTTGTACGTATAGCTGGGATCGAAGGCCACAAAGTCAATCCATACCGATTCAAACAGTGCCAATGCAAAGCTTGGGTCGAAGGTGTACCAGCGCGCTAGCCAATCAGATGCGCTAATAGAAGCTGCTCTTTGATTAGAAAATAAACCCATCTTATGGATTGCGTATGCTGTTAGGCATACAGTGAATATCGGTATGCTTAGCCGAAGAAACCGTTTGACAGAAGCTTTCGCACCACTGATAAAAGTCTCAGAGCGAAACTTATCAAAAAAGAGAAATCCGCTCAGAACAAAAAATAGAGCCACAGCGAAGTGGCCGTTCCAAATAGCGCTTAAGAAAGATTGGTTTATTACATTGTTTCCAGAAATAAGAGAATTATCAAATGATCTGCAAAAATGAAAAAGAGCAACAGATAATGCTGCCACTCCTCTAATGCCATCGAGGTGTAGTGTTCGAGGCTTTATAGATTTTTGTGTTGCGTTCATATGCTCTGGATTCGCCAAGTAGAATATTAGTCGAGCTCATAGTCGGCCTCATTCTACCCTTTGCCTTAACTTAGCGGTTTTTTTTGATCGGAGTAAAGCCTAATGATTGTGACTGAAAGGGACCGTGTCATTCTCGCCTGCACGCTTTGGGGCGAGGCGCGAGGCGAGGAACCGTCCGGCCAGGTCGCCGTGGCCTGGACAATCCGCAACCGCGTGTTCGATGGAAAGGAAAATTCGTGGTGGGGTGAGGGCTACGCCGGTGTATGCCAGAAGCCATGGCAGTTCAGCTGCTGGAACAAGTCCGATCCCAACTACCAGTTCCTGATCGGCCTGAAGCAGATCCCATTCCGCGAGCTGGCGCAATGTCGTATCGCTGCTGACCAGGTAATCGATGGAAACGTCGCTGATCCAACCGGTGGCGCCACTCACTACTACGCCACCAGCATCAAGGCGCCGGCCTGGGCAGCGAAGGCCAAGCAGACACTGAAGCTCGGTCACCACATCTTCTTCAAGAATGTGCCTTGAGGCGTATGCCGCTATCCTGTTGCTGATCCCAACAAGGCAGGAGGCGACATGGAAGGTGTGGAACTGAGCCCGAACATTGAGCGCGCTGCAGACAAGCTTCTGGCTGAGATTGCGCGTGCAGATTCGATGATCATCGCAGCCAAGGCAGGCGCTCGGGCTGAGGGATTCGTCTATGGCCTGGAGTCGGCGCGCGCCTTAACCGAGTCCACCATCGATAAGCTCTACGTCATCTTCGACAACGCGACCGAGAACCGTCTGCGAGTGCTGACTTCGACTTAGAACAGGCTGTTTTCCTCGATCGGCTTAATCAGATCCGGGCCCTGATTGCGGATATTGCCCACGGCGCGGTCGACCTTGAACCATTCGAACGCCTCTGATGGCTCGCCCTCATGCAGCACCATCTCTTCGGCACGTTCTTTCGGCGTGGCCGGGTCCAGCCATTCCCGGACAAGCTCTGGCGGAAGAACGACTGGGCGCCGGTCGTGGACATCGACCATGCCGCCGGCGCTGTCGGCGGTGATGATTACAAAGCCGTCGTGCTCGCCGGGGCCGTGTTCCTCGTTCGGGTACTGGCCGATCGCGGCGCAAAGGATGGGCGATTTGTCGCGGTGCCGGATCAGGTAGGGCTGCTTCTTCGGTGCGCCTTCATCGACCCACTCGAACCAGTTATTGATCGCGATGATTGCCCGGTGCGGCCAGATCGCGCGGAAGAACGGGCCATGTGCGACTTTCTCGACGCGCGCATTGATTGGAGCGGCGCGGTCTTTCGCCCACTGCGGGCGCCATCCCCAGCGAACCATGTCGGCGTGTAGAAACTCGCCTTCCTGGTGGAAGAGGGCGAGCTGAGTGGTCGGCGCGGCGTTGTACCGCTCAAAGGGTTGCTCGCCGGTCGAGTTGATGAGCGCATTCGGCATGCTGAGCGCCGCCACGAAGTCGTGGATGCCGCTGTATTGGGAGAGTCGTCCGCACATTGCCATAGCCTCGGATGGATCTGATTCAGCGTAGACCCGTCAGCGCTGGCTTCGTCACAAACCTTTTTCGGCGCAGCATTCGCAATGACCTGCGAATTCCTCACGATCTCGAGCTTCTCTGAACAGGCGCTGGTTTTCATTGAACAGATGGTTTCTGTTGTGCTCGACGTCGGCGAATCTTCGCCTCTCGCTCAGCAAAGCCCCTTCGGCGTGCTGAAGCTTGGCCTTGAGAGAATCCATCTCCTGCCTGAGCGCATCATTGTCTCTGACCAGGCCTTCGATATTCGCCAACGCTCGCTCCAGCTTGAGGGTGAGCGCTTCGAATTCGTTCTCGTACATCCTGAGCTGGTGACGGCAGGTTTCGAGCGGGGTCGGGTTGCCGAGCCAATCGTCGGTGTCTTCTATATAGAGGGGATCCACGGGAATGCCTTACTGAATACTGTTTGCATATACAGTAATCGAGGCGATGCAAGCGGGCGAGGGTGAGGCGACGAGCTGTAGGATTTTGGATTGGATAATGTCGGCAGGACGCCGGGGATGGTGCCAAAAAGGCTCAGTGACTTTCCGAGTGACTTTGTAAAACACGGTTGCGCACGGTTGGGCATCGTTGCAGCGAGCGCCCGGCGCGAAGCCTCTGTTTTTGCGGGCTGTAGATCAGTCCGCTTGCATGGGGTGCTAGGGGTCGAGTGTTCGAATCACTCCGTCCCGACCATACAATTCAACGACTTAGCCGCTTTCGAGCGGCTTTGTTGTTTCTGGCAGGATGATTCTGGAACCTGTCTTCTTAGGGTGTGTCGTGTTTTTATGCCCGCTCGTCAAGTAAGTCGCACTCCTTCTCTGCACATTTCTCTAATTACTAAGCGCAGCCTGTGCGCCACTGACGGGAGAAGATGATGATAGAAGACAACAACGGCCCTGAAGCGCCATATCCAGGGCCAAGCGAGCAAACGCCTGAATCTGGCGAGGGGCACGATTCTGGTCTGGAGCGGGCTGTCTCCGAGCCAAAGCAGGGTACCGACGAACGCCCAGAAGACTGGAATCCTCCACCTGGCAATCCTGGCTCTGATCAAGATGCCCAGACGGGCCGCGACAACGGCGGCGCGAAAAAAGCGCAATGAACTCATCTCGCACAAGACCCGGCCCTCGCGCCGGGTTTTTTATTGCTGCCGAATCGTGGTTAAGGATTCCGATCCCAATCGCTCTGGGCTGGTAACGCTTTTCGATTGAAACTTCCTTGTCGACGAGACGATCTCTTGAACACCGGCAAACAGGAGTTCAAGAATGAAATGTTATCTATGCGGCCTCGAGGCGAAGGTAGCGGAAGAAGCTCATGGCGGCGAACTTATCGATTGTTCGGACTGCGGCATTTATAGAATTTCGGGCTTGGTTCTGAAAGAACTAACTATCAAGAAAATCAACTTTACGGACATGCGAGACGACCTTCACCGCCAGCGGCAGTTCAACGCTACCGAAGTGGCGGAGATCAATACGGAGACGGTCATCTGGGCTTGAGCAAGCAGCTTTTAAGAGTCGAAGCTGAGCGGCGCCGGCGGCTGGATGCTTTGTCCAGGCGCCGGCAACAAGCATGTCTACTCTACGATGCAGATCCAGCGGTGGTTGTATCGGTAAGGCGCTCTAGTGAAATGAACCTCTGACACCATCTTCATGCCACGCTTTTCAAGCGCTTTGGTCAGTTGTACGAGTGTCTCTGCCTGGATAGTCATTGCTGTCACCTCGTCAGATTTACTGCGTTCATAATTCTTGACCGAGGGATCAGGCAGCTAATTCATTTTTCTACGGCAATCATTAAGGTCGTGTGGGCATGAAATGCCAAGTCATACTTCACTTCGTGCCCACGACCTCGCTCCATTCAAGTCCGAACCGCCCTAGATACTTCCTCAGGCGATCGGCGTCATTGGGCTGCGCTTTGGCCTGTCGAGAGACAGCGAAGAGCTGCCGGCCGGCATCGGAAAGGCTATCCGCCCGTCGGCATACCTCAATAACCGCTTTCAGCTGCAAGCGGTCGAACAAATCTATGTTCTCGCCGTCCCCCGGCAAGTCGGCTGATGCTGCAGTGGGTTGCGCCAGTCTCCACGCATACCGCAGCCGATCGATCTCCTCCTCTACCTGCGCTTCATCTATGCGCCCGCTATCGGCCAAAGTCGCCATTCGGGTAATCGATGCGGACAGTTCGCGAAAGTTGCCCAGCCAGGCTGCTTCAGGTGAACTGGCGAAGGTCAGGTAGCGCCGGCGTGCTTCGAGATTGAAGCGCACCCGCTCACCCTGTTCGTGAGCATGGCGTTCCAGCTCGAAATCAATATTTGGCTCGATATCCTCGCGGCGACCGGCGAGGCCGGGCAGATCGAACGTCCACAAGTTGATGCGCGCATACAGATCTTCGCGAAACAAGCCTTCGGCGACTCGACTTCGCAGATCGCGGTGTGTGCCGGCGATGATCAGGAAGTCGCTCTCGACTTCCTTGTCCGAACCCAATGGGAAGAAGCGTTTCTCTTCGATTGCCTTCAACAGCATTGCCTGTTCGTCTGCGCCGAGCTCGCCGATTTCATCGAGAAACAACATTCCACCATCGGCAGCGCGCAACAAGCCATCGCGAGGATTTTGCGCGCCTGTGAAGGCACCTTTGACGTGGCCGAACAGGGCCGACATTGCGCCGTCACCGCGCAGGGTGGCGCAGTTGACTTCGACGAAGCGTCCCTGCATTTGATGGCGACTGCGCTTGAGTTCGTAGATGCGTCGCGCCAAGAAGGATTTGCCCGCGCCTGTCGGGCCGATCAGCAGCATGGGCGCTCTGGAGCGCAGGGACACGCGCTCGATTTGCGCGATGGAGCGGTTGAATGCGGCGTTGCGTGTAGCGATACCGGACTTGAGAAATGCCAAGCCTTCGAGGCGTTTGCTGGCGAAGCGTGAGGCGATGCGATCATAGCGCGACAGGTCGAGATCGATCAGCGTATGCGTGCCGCAGGCGGGCTCGTCATCGCTCTTGCGTTTGGTGGGGGAGGTCTGGACCAGTCTGGCCGGCAGATAGCGCGCTTCGGTGAGCAGAAACCAGCAAATCTGCGCGACGTGGGTGCCGGTAGTGATGTGGACGAGGTAATCCTCGTGCTCGGTGTCAAAATGGTAAGTGGTGGTGAAGTCGTGCAGGGCGCCGTAGACCTCTTCGAAGTCCCAAGGGTTGCGCAGCGACATCGGATGCAGGCGCACGTTGGTCGCTGGAGATTGCTGCTGGATGTCGGCTCGGACGCGCTCGGCGAGGCTCACGTCGCGAGCATCGAGGCCGTGAATCAGTTCAAGCCGATGGACTGGCAAATCTGCTTGCTGGCAAAGGCCCACGGTTGGCCGCCAGTGATTCCAACGGTTGGCGCCTTTGCCGACACGATCCAGGGTGGCTCCGATGAATCCAATGACGACGGTGCGCTTACCAGACATGTTTATCTCATAAGATAAATAACGATAGGCAATAATAATTTTTAGAGAGGGTTTTGTCTTTTCTAATTTAAGAATCCAGTCTTTTTCGAGAATAAAAACGATATAAATCAATAGCATAAATAAAAGATGATGTCTGCGCTCGAATCTGGCACAGCGGCTGCAATGCTTGGATAAACGAACAGGGACACCACAATATGAATGATCAGAGCTACCAACTTCTCGAAGTCGCCGACGGCAAGCCAATCAAACTCTGGACCGAAGGCGTTCCGGTAGAAAACGAAGCCCGTGCACAGTTGATGAACACCGCGAAGATGCCCTTCATCTTCAAACATCTGGCCGTGATGCCGGACGTGCACCTGGGGAAAGGGTCAACCATCGGCAGCGTGATACCAACGGTTGGCGCGATCATCCCGGCGGCGGTGGGGGTCGACATCGGCTGCGGCATGATCGCAGCGCGTACATCACTGACCGCTGCGGATCTGCCGGACAACCTGCATGGTTTGCGCAGCGCCATCGAGCAAGCGGTCCCCCATGGCCGCAGTTCGGATCGTTCGCGGCGAGACAAAGGCGCCTGGGACAAGATTCCGCAGCAAGCCGATCAGGCCTGGGCGGGTTTGCAGCCACGCTTCAGATTGATCACCGACAAGTATCCGAAGCTGGCCAACACCAACAACCTTGGGCATTTGGGGACACTCGGCAGCGGCAACCACTTCATTGAAGTGTGCCTGGATGAAGCCAATCGGGTCTGGTTCATGCTGCACAGTGGTTCTCGTGGTGTCGGCAATGCGATTGGCAATCTGTTCATTCAGATGGCGCAAGCGGATATGCGTCAGCACATCGCCAATCTGCCGGACCGTGATCTGGCCTATTTCGAAGAGGGCAGCCGACATTTTGATGACTATGTGGAGGCAGTGGGCTGGGCGCAGGACTTCGACAGACAGAATCGTGAACTGATGATGCGCGCGGTGATTCAGGCCACGCGGCAGGTCATTCGCAAGCCTTTCGAAGTCGCATTGGAAGCGGTGAATTGCCATCACAACTACGTGCAGAAAGAGCGGCATTTCGGTGAAGACGTCCTGATCACCCGTAAAGGTGCGGTGTCGGCGAAGAAGGGCGAACTGGGGATCATTCCGGGCTCGATGGGCGCCAAGAGTTTCATTGTGCGCGGGCTGGGCAATGAAGAGTCGTTCAGCTCCTGCAGCCACGGCGCCGGGCGCACCATGAGTCGCACAAAGGCCAAGAGTACCTTCACCGTCGCTGACCAGATTCGCGCCACTGCGCATGTGGAATGCCGCAAGGACGAAGCGGTCATCGACGAAATTCCGATGGCCTACAAGGACATCGACAAAGTCATGCACGCCCAGCGCGAGTTGGTGGAAGTGCTGCACACGCTGCGTCAGGTGGTGTGCGTTAAAGGATAAGGATGTGCAATGAAAGAAATCATTGAACTGGACGGTGCCATCGGCGGCGGTCAGGTGTTGCGCAGTGCGCTGAGCCTGTCGATGGTGACAGGCCGGGCGTTTCGGATTAAACAGATTCGCGCCAGACGCAGCCGTCCGGGACTGCTGCGTCAGCATCTGACGGCAGTAATGGCGGCGGCCGAGGTTTGCGGTGCGCAGATATCCGGTGCGCATTTGGGTTCGCAGGCCTTGAGCTTTGAACCGGGCGCAATCCGTGCAGGCGATTTTCAATTCGCCATCGGCACAGCGGGCAGTTGTACTTTGGTGTTGCAGACACTGTTGCCCGCGTTGATGCGAGCACCGCAGGCGAGTCGGGTGACGATCACTGGCGGCACGCACAATCCGCTGGCGCCGCCGACTGATTTTCTCTCGCGCAGTTGGCTACCGCTGCTGCGGCGCATGGGCGGCGATGTCGAACTGGACTTGGTGCGTCATGGTTTTGTGCCGGCTGGCGGTGGCGAGATTGCAGTAAGGGTGCAGCCGTCACACCTGACGCGGCTGAATCTGTGTGAGCGCGGCAAGTCAATTTCACGACAGGCTCTGGCACTGACTGCCGGACTTGCGCCTACCGTTGCTCAGCGTGAACTCACGCATGTCGCCAAGCGTCTGAATTGGCCGTCGGATGCGCTGCAACAGATGACCATTGAGCCGGCGCGCGGTCCGGGAAATGTGCTGTTGTTGGAGTACGTTTTTGAGCACGTCACTGAGGTGTTCAGTGCGTTTGGCCAAGTGTCGTTACGTGCCGAGAAGGTGGCCGATACCGCAATCAATCAGGCTGTCGACTGGCTGCGCAGTGATGCTGCGGTGGCAGAGCATCTGGCCGATCAGTTGCTGTTGCCGATGGCGCTGGCTGGTGGCGGAACGTTGACCACGCCGCGCATGACGGATCATCTGCGCAGTAACATCGAAGTTATCCAGCTGTTTTTGCCGGTTTGTTTTGATTGTCGAGAGGAGGGCGCTGCTCGATTGCGAATAGAGATTTTACAGACTGATTAGTACCGGCCTGCAATCCCGAAAGTCGTCGCAAAACCTCCCTGAGAGCGCCGCTAGCCTTCAGCCACTAGCACATCTGACCTAATTGCCCCTGTACCGACTCGACTTTAAAGTCCTTTCGCTTGGCAGCTGACTGTCAAACTTCTTTGGTATGAAAATCAAAAGGTCGATCTGCTATGAACTCATCAAGGACAATCCCGGGTCTCGCTTTATTCGCAACTTTGGCACTCGCGGTCAGTGGATGCCAGACTGTCAAACCGGGAGAGAGTGATCTCAAGAATCGGGCACAGACCACCATCGGCAAACCGGTTATCAAGGTTTCCAACATCCGCAACGACTTCAATACAACCTTCTACAACGCTCAAACCGAAAACGGCGAGTACACTTGCGAGTTGCCGAGCGGGCCGATGGTTGCTCTGGGTTCCATGGGTATGGGCCTGGGCGCTCAGTGCACCAAACAATGACGAATCAGTTCCTTCGCAGCTGAAATAAAAAGGCCAATGTCGATGACATTGGCCTTTTTATTAACGAATACCTGGATCAGTTGGTCTTCGAGTTCAGCTTGCGCAGTTCTTCATAAGTTGCCGATTGCACGAACCAGAAGCCGGAGATGATGCACCAGCTCAAGGTGCCGCCTACGAACATCCCGAGACCCGAAAGAAAGCTCTGGCTCATCATGAACAGGGACACGATCAGGATGACCGCCAGTGCGATGTAGAGGACGATGTTGTTGACGCCGATGACGAAATCTTTCATTTGCATTCCTTGGGTGTATTTTCCTCTGGCCACCCTCTATGGTGGCCAGTGCGCGCATCATATTGATATCACCCTGCGCTGCCTAGTTTCGGCATCTGAATTTTATTCACAAATAGCAAAATCCTTGTTACTGAACCGGTTTTTTGTCCAGGTCACTGGAGTCGCTCGACGTCGCAGCATCTTTTTCCGTCTCATGCGGCTGGGAGCCTGAGTTGGCGCCCGAGGACTCTTCGCCTTTCTTGTTCGCCTTCTCATCATGATCGCGAGAGCTTTCTGCCTGATTAACACCGGGCAGAGCGGTAGCAGGGGTGGCGGCGCCCGCTGTCGTCTCGGCAGCCGAAGCGTGGAATGGGCCGATCAGGCACAGGCTGAAAAACGACAGAGCAAAGATTTTCTTGTTCATCTCGTGGGCCTTCTACGCAAGGAATGTACTGTTTTGGATAGGTTCGCCTGCCAAAGGTGCGCGCCATTGGACGAGCGGCGAAGACTGCTCTGTATCTCCCCTGATAAAAAATTCCCGACAGCAGGCAAATTGCTGGCCCCCAGAGATAATGCACCCCGGCAAAATCGCGTTTTTTCAAAAGGTTAGGTTGGCTATATGCGGACGATTGTCATCACCGTTGCGACGCTTTCCCTGGCTTGGATCGCTTCGGGTGTGCAGGCAAAAGAGTTAAGCAAGGGCCATCGCTTCGCCTGCACCTGGGGTTCGGATATTGCTGCCGGTGCGCAGCGATCCAAGCTGTCGGGAGTTTCGCTGTATGGCGCGCGTAAGCAACTGCAGGTTCGCCGGTTCCAGCAGCCCTGGATGCGCATGACTGCGATGGGGATTACCGAGCAGACCTACAACAGCAGTTCGAAGCTTAAACCGGCGGCGGTCAAGCAAACCTATTACGAACAATGCGTACGCCACGAGTTGGCACGGCGATAACAAAAAGCCCGACCTGAAGTGGTTGGGCTTTTTTTGTACTTTTTGGATTTTGGCGGAGCATTCAGTCGACGATCACGCGTTCGTTGTCGTCGTCACCCAAGCACACTGTCAACTGCTGGCCATCTTTGGTAAACGCGCAATGCGGCAACGACATCTGTCTGGCGATATAAATGGGCACGCCAATAAACACTGACGCTATCACTATCGCCATGACCGATCTGGCGATCATCGCCCAAAGCGAGGGAGCGCCTTGCTTCTTGAGCCTTGAACGCAAAAACAGACCGAGCCCCAACAACACCGCACCGATCAGCATCGCGCTGCCGATTTCATGAGGGCTGATGCTATAGATCCTTTGTTCCGCGTCGTCCGGATAATTGATTTGCCACCAGACGCCTATGGCCAAAGGCATAACGCCCGCCAGTATGCAGGCATGAATCGCTCCCGGCATGCGCACCAGCAGAGCCAACAACAAAGCCACGGTAGCGGCGACCCAGCCAATGGCGAACAACTGGCCGCCCATTCCGCCCATAAAGGTACCGCCGACGTCGATCGGAGTGAGCAGATACCAGTCATAAAAAGCGCTGTGCAGTACAACCGAACCTACAGCAAGCCAGCAAATCGGGTAGTAGATCCAGAGGGCATTGGGGCGGGTTAACACACTCATTCCTTGTTGTGATGTCGGAAGGGGCGCCAGTATGCCAGTGCTTCAATCAAGAGTCGCGAGATCGTTTTGCCACTGCCGGCCCGGCAACCCGCGGCAACGGTTTGGTCTGCATCAACGCATCCAGCGCCTTGCGATAACCCTGGCCACCAAGCGCCATGCTGTTGTTGTGCGTCGCCCCAGGCACCAGCAACAGCCGCTTGGGCTGCTCAGCGGCGTTAAAGAGTTGCTCGCTGAAGCGTGGCGGCACGAAGGCATCAGCCAGGCCATGCACGACGAGCAGCGGCATATGAATGTCGGCGATCTTGTCGATGGAATCGAATTTCTGTGACAGCAGCCAACGCACCGGAAGCGAGGTGTCAGCCACGGCGGCGGCGACATCGGCGAGCGAGGTAAAGGTCGACTCAATAACCAGGCCGCGCACGGGCAGAGGTGTGTGACTGCGCGCGGCTGTCTGACCAAGTTCAGCGGCCAGATCGATCGCCACTGCGCCACCGAGAGAATGGCCGTAGATCAGCCGTTTGTCCGGATCTGGCTGCAGCAGTTGAAAGCGTTCCCACGCAACGCGAGCATCTTCATAAACGCTGCGCTCCGACGGCAGGTCGCCCTTGCTTTGGCCAAATCCGCGATAGTCGATGGCCAGCACTGAATACCCCGCCGCTCGCAGCTGTTCGATGCGGAACAGTTGTCCGGTGAGGTTCCAGCGCACGCCATGCAGATACAGAATTGCTGGCGCATTGGCACGTTCTGCCGGCCACCACCAGGCATGGATATTCTGTCCGGCGCTGAAGCTTTTCGGTTGCAGATCGAGTTCCTGGACACTGCCGGGCAGACCGCGATACCAGCCGGCCGTACCCGGTTCGATGCGGAACAACAGTTTGCGCTCGGTGTGTTCCAGCACCGCACAACTCGTCGGCACGCCAATAATCAGCGCGGCCATCATGGCGAACGCGAACCGGCGGCGCCGCAGACGAGTCAGTAAGGACAGGAACATTAATCGTTTCACCACGGCGCAGACAAAGAACGCTTTTTACCAGATGCCTCAGTCTGCGCGTGATTATTTTCGACCACCGTGCATGCGCAACGATTACAAGATGCTGCAATCGCTCACGTTACTTGCAGCACGAGCTTGCCGATATGGTCGCCGCCCTCCATGCGGGCATGGGCCTGAGCCGCGTCAGCTAGCGGGTAGACCTTGTCGATGATCGGCAGGCAGCGTCCGGCGCCAAGGGCAGGCCAAACGTGTTCCTGCAATTGATCGGCGATGGCGGCTTTCTCCGCAGCGGTGCGCGCGCGCAGCAGCGAGCCGGTGACCACCGCGCGTTTGCCTAGGATCGCCAGCAAATCGATATCGTTGGCGCGGGCACCGCCGAGGAAGCCGAGCATCACCAGGCGCCCGTCCATAGCCAGTGCGCTGATGTTGCCGTTCAGATACGAGCCGCCCATGATGTCGAGAATCACGTTCACGCCCTGATCTGCCGTCTTTTCGGCAATGACCTTGGTGAAATCTTCGTCCCTATAGTTGATCGGTTGCCCGCCAAGCTGACGAATCGCCGCGCATTTTTCAGCGCTGCCAGCGGTGGCGAAGGCCTCAATGCCAAATTCACGACAGAGCATCAGTGCGGTGGTACCGATGCCGCTGGTGCCACCGTGAATGAGCACGCGCTGGCCGACCTTGGCACCGCCGAGACCGAACAGGTTGGCCCATACAGTGAAAAAGGTTTCCGCAATCGCGGCGGCCTGAATCCAGTCGACACCGTCCGGCACGGGAAGCGTTTGCCCCGCTGGCACGGCGCAATATTCGGCATAGCCACCGCCATTGGTCAGCGCGCACACTCGATCGCCGACAGCGAACCGCGTTACTCCGGTGCCGAGTGCGACCACTTCACCAGCCACTTCCAACCCGGGAATCGGGTCCATGCCGGGTTTCATTGGATACTTGCCGGCGCGCTGCAAGGCATCCGGACGATTGATTCCGGCAGCGTGAACGCGGATCAGCACCTGGCCCTCGGCAACGGTTGGCAGGGCCACGCGCCTGGCTTGCAACACTTCAGGGCCGCCGGGTTCAGTTATTTCGATACGGGTCATTTCATTGGGCAGTGACATTGTCGATTCCTGTGAAAAAGGTCGTGTAGATGGGAGCGCAGGCAACGCGCAATGATTCCCTTCAGTTCGCCGCGCAACCAGTTTGAGTCGCAGCAGGCAGCCAGCGCATGGCTTGCTCCAGCAGCAGGGCAACGCCGATCGCGCCGGCGGCGATCATAAACAGCAGCGAATGCTGGCCGCCCGAAGCATTGAACAGCGCCGAATAGGCAAACCCGGCCAACGCCTGGAAAGTGGCAAAAGACACCGTAGCGCGGCTCCAGGCAATCTGTTGACGGTGATGCGACGGCACCAGCTCATGCACCCGGGCCAGCGCCAGCGGCACGATGCCCGGCGGGAAAGAGCCGAGAATCACCGCCAG
This sequence comes from Pseudomonas sp. NPDC079367, assembly GCF_044542195.1. Lineage (NCBI taxonomy): Bacteria > Pseudomonadati > Pseudomonadota > Gammaproteobacteria > Pseudomonadales > Pseudomonadaceae > Pseudomonas > Pseudomonas sp. NPDC079367. The sequence continues at coordinate 950,759 of NZ_JBITTW010000001.1, read as the reverse complement.
TAATGCCAGCGCCAGAAACGAATGTGTGACGGCCAGCAAGCCGAGGGCGATGGCTTGCACGACCAGCACCATTCGAATGCCTGCGCGTGCGCCAAGCTGGTCAGCCAGGAAGCCGTAAGTCACCGGCCCGACAATCGCCCCCAGGCCATACATGACCCAGACCGTTGCGCCGACATGCGCCCCGGCCCCCAGCCCTCGAGCTACGTAATCGACCAGAAACACCATGGCGGGCACGAGCCCGGCGGCCATGAACGCATATTGAGCGAACAACAGGTAAACACCCGGCGGTGTCGGCTCATCAGCCGACGGGCCATGCACAGCCGCGGCGTGCGCGGTATCCGCAGGCCAGCCAAACCAGCTCGATGCGGTCAGCAACAACGCCAGCGCGCCCAGCCCCAGCCACGTTGCCTGCAAGCCAAGCGTCAGCAGCGGGGGCACGATGGTTCCGGAACCGGCGATGCCGAGGCCGATGCCAAGGAAGATCGCGCCACTGGCCAAGCCTCTGCGCGCCGCCGGAACGTGAGGCAGCACGGTTGCCGCAACCAGCACCATGATCGCGCCACCCGCAATGCCGGACAGCAAGCGCCAACCGAAGAACCAGCTCACCGACAGCGGATAAGCACAGGCAAAAAATGCTGCCGTAACAGCCAGCATCATCAGGCGCAAAGCGTTGCGATTACCCAATCGATGGGCCATAGGCCGACCGAGGAGGGCGCCAATCAAGTAGCCGACCAGATTGGCCGCGCCGAGGTAAACGACATCATTGGCTGAAAACCACTGCGCCTGAATCAGCGAAGGGATCAGTGGCGTGTAGGCGAACCGCGCCAGGCCAATGCTGACCAGACTGGCGCAAAGCCCGGCGAAGATTGGCAGCCAGAGGCCGGAAGAGTTTGAAGTACGCATGTTTAGCGATCTCGCGAGAGGTGTATGGCGCTCACCTTATCGGCTATTGTTGCTGCGCATATGCAGCGATTAAGCGGCACGATGATGCAAAATTGCTTCGGTGAGGATCAGCATGAATTGGGATGATGCGCGGGTGTTTCTGGCGGTCTGTCGCGAGTCGACATTGCGTGGGGCTGCGCGGGTTCTGGGCGTCGACCAGGCCACAGTAGGACGGCGCATCACCGCGCTGGAAAAATCTTTGCGCGCGACGCTGTTCCTGCGCACATCCGACGGCTACGCGCTGACCGCCGTCGGTGAGGCGGCGCTCAAAAGTGTGGAAAAAATGGAGCACTCGGCGCTGGAACTGGAGCGACACATCCACGGGCTGGATGATCGTCTGACCGGTCATGTACGGGTCAGCACCACCGACTCGCTGGCCATCGATTTCATCATCCCGGCGATGGCGCGCCTGCATGATCAGCATCCGGATGTGCAGATTCAGCTGGATGCGTCGACGCAGATCCTCAGTCTGGCCAAGCGCGAGGCGGATATCGCCGTACGCAATACCCGGCCGGATAACCCGGATCTCATCGCCCGACGAATCGCCCGTTGGCCTGTAGGACTTTTCGCAGCGCAGGCCTACGTCGAGCGCCATGGTGGACCGCAGCCCGGCAGTGCTTTCGAGGGCCATGATCTGGTGGTGTATCAGCCGTATTTACAGAGCAAAAAAGACCTCACACTGGTATCCGAGCCGTTAAGCCGTGGGCGTATCGTGGCGACGCTCAGCTCCAGCCTTCTAGTGCGTCGCTCAATTGCCGCAGGCCTCGGAGTAGGGGAGATCCCGGTGTATATGGGCGAGCGTGACGGTCTGGTCAGACTCTGGCCGGAGCGGACCCGGCCATTGCCGTATGAAGTGTGGCTGGTCACCCACGCTGACCTGCGCCATACCGCGCGGGTGCGGGCCGTGATCGAGCAGATCGTGGAGGCCTTTGCGCTGGAAAACGAATAAGTGATTTCGGGTTTTGCCAAGGCTACAACGCCTGACGAAACAGCCTACGTCCGAGGCAGAATGGGCCGGCTTGTCGCCGAGAGCGATGAAATCTATTGTGACGGCAGTTCGATGCGGATTTCAGTCCCGCATCCAAACGAAGAGCCAGGGAAGGCCTCGTAGCCATGAAGGTGTCGCATTGAAAATCAGGAAAGTGAATCGATATGCAGTCACGGACAGATCGGAAACGGGTCGGGATAGGCACATCATGAGCACCATAAGCCGCGAAGAATTCGATGCCAGGATAGAGACCATCGAGACGAGAATGGATGGCCGCGTGGCAGAAATGCGCGCCGACATTCGTGGGTTTCTCGCTGCCCAGGCAGAGCGGGACAAGGTCTATCTTGAGCGGGACAAGGCCCTGCAAGAACGGGACAAGCGTTATGACCTGATGTGGATGGGCGTGCAGAAAATGGCCGACGAATCGCGGGAAGCGATCAGACAGGCGTCGACGGTAAAGGCCAATTACTGGGCTGCTACCACTGTGCATTTTCTCGGCGTGGCTTCATTGCTGGTTGGCGCGCATTTCGCCAATCAGGCGGCGGTGCTGACTACGAGACAAACCACGCTGGCGGCGATTCAGATTGGTAAAGAAGTGTCCGTCCCCAAACCTGTCGAACGATCTGCGCCGGTGTCGCCGCAATAAAAAACGGCCTTCATTGGAAGGCCGTTCCGAATCGCGCCAGGTCATGGCATTTCTGGCAACTCCTGTGGCCGCAAGTCGAACACCAGTACTTCGGCATCGACCCCATTGCTCAAGCTCAGCAGCTGCTCTTCACGAACCCGCACGCCGTCGCCTTCCTGCAACGCCTGGCCATTGAACTCGACGCTGCCGCGCGCAACGTGCACATAGGCGTAACGATTGGCCGGCAATTTCAGCGTGGCACTTTCCTTGCCGTCGAATAACCCCGCAAAGACGCGCGCATCCTGACGGACTTTCAGAGAACCGTTGCTCCCGTCCGGCGAGATGATCAGTTGCAGGCGACCACGTTTTTTCGCCGCGCTGAAGTGCTCCTGCTGATAGCGCGGTTTGGCACCGCTGACGTCCGGCACGATCCAGATTTGTAAAAAGTGCACGGGCTTGGTGGCTGAGTGGTTGAACTCACTGTGTGCCACGCCGCTGCCGGCGCTCATCAGTTGCACATCGCCGGGGCGGATCACCGAGCCAGTACCGAGGGTGTCCTTGTGTTCCAGCGCGCCTTCGAGCACATAGGAAAAGATCTCCATGTCACGGTGCGGATGCTGGCCGAAGCCTTTGCCGGCAGCGACACGGTCGTCGTTGATCACCAGCAGATCGGAGAATCCTTGTTCTCGCGGGTTGCGGTAATTGGCGAAAGAGAAGGTGTGAAACGACTTCAACCAGCCGTGATTGGCGAGGCCGCGGTCGGAGGCTTTGCGAAGTGTCAGCATGATGAAATCTCCTGGCGGGACGTGAATTCGTCCGAGTGAGGAGAAGGTTACTGGTTACCAGACAAGGCAATAAGTAGATGGAAATTGAAAGACTGTCCGGCTCAGGTTGACAGTTTTGCGCTATGGTTCACCCATTCGTGTGCGCTGATTAAGCCTGAGTTAGCCATAATGCCCCGGTTCAGCGTGCGTATTGATTCCCGAAATGTGTGATGCCTCCCATGAAAACCGTGGCAATGGTGCTGTTTCCTGACTTTCTGATGCTCGACATGGCCGGGCCGCTGGAAGTGTTTTCAGTCGCCAACCGTTATCTGAAACCTGATTTGCACTATCAATTGACGACGTTAGGCATCGAGCGCGGCCTGCTGAGAGCTTCCAATGGCGTGCAGGTGCAGGCTGATCTGCACATCGACGAAGCGGCCGAGCGCTATGACCTGTTATTGGTGCCCGGCGGGCCTGGCGCCTACAACCAGAGATTTCCCGGGCTGTTCGCCTGGTTGAACAACGCCGTACCGCGCGCCGAACGCTACGGTTCGATTTGCACTGGCGCCTTCATCCTCGGCCATGCCTGCCTGCTTGATGGCTATCGCGTCACCACGCACTGGAATTACACCGAACGCCTGATCAAAGCCTTTCCGAAAGCCACGGTGACCACCGATCAGATCTACGTCGAGGATCGTAATCTCATCACCTCGGGTGGCGTGACCGCCGGCATCGATCTCGCGCTGGCCGTAGTTGCCAAAGATCACGGCAAGAAGATCGCTCAGGACGTCGCCAAGGTCTTGTTGGTGGTCATGAAGCGCCAAGGCGGGCAGGCGCAGTTCAGTCCTTTGATGGCCGCAATCTCACCGCAAGAGACGCCAGTCACTCGCGTACAGAATTATGTGCTTGAGCACCTGGACGAGGCCTTCACCGTCGAGCGAATGGCGGGATTGGCAAATATGAGCGCACGGCACTTTGCTCGCCTGTTCGCCCGCGACATCAGCATGACGCCGATGGAGTTTTTGCAGAATGCCAGAATTGACTGCGCGCGAAACCTTTTGGAAACCAGTGATCTGCCGCTGAAGACAATTGCGTATAAAAGTGGCTTCGGCAGCGTCCGGCACATGCGCTCGCTGTTCGCCGAAAAGCTCGGCCTAACGCCGATACAATACCGGGAACAGTTCAGCTAGAGCGGTTCTGTCCGTCTGACGCAGCTGGATGTCCGTACTGCGTCGGCTGTGGCGGTTGTATCGTCACGCAAGAGTGCCAAGATGTCTGGCATGAATAATCACAACGACACCCACCCCGGCTCGGTGCTGCGATTTGGCCCTTACGTCTTTCACGTGCGCCAGCGTCTGGTTCTTGAAGGAGAGCAGCCGCTGCGCATGGGCGGGCGCGCCATGGATATTCTTCTGGTGCTGCTTGAGCACGCGGGCGAGGTAGTCAGTAAAGAGCAGTTGATTGCTCGTGTGTGGCCGACATCGATCGTTGAAGAGATCAACCTGCGGGTGCACATCGCAGCGTTGCGCCGCGCACTGGGCGACGGCACCAATGGGCAGCGTTACATCATTCACGTGGCGCATTGCGGCTACAGTTTTGTCGCCCCGGTGGAGCAGAACCCACGTGACGTGCTGCCCATGCCCGCCGCCGCGCTCAGGCCACTGCACAATCTTCCGGCACGACTGACCCCAGTCAGTGGGCGCGATGCCTTGGTCGGTAGTCTGGTTCGCCAAATGCCGGTGTGCCGCCTGATGACGATTACCGGTGCGCCAGGTGTCGGCAAAACCACGGTGGCGCTGCGCGTGGCAGAACTGCTGCTGCAATATTTTCGCGATGGCGCCTGGTGGGTCGACCTTGCCAGCCTTGAAGATGACCTGCCGCTGCTTGAGCAGCTGTTGCACGCCCTGAAGACAGATTTTTCAACACTGACGGGTCGCCACGCCTTGTTGCTACTGGATAACGGCGATCATCAGCGCGAGAGCTGCGCGGCTTTGGTCGAAACCCTGTTGCAGGCTGCGCCTCGCCTGTCGATTCTGGTGACCTGCCGAGAAGCCCTGCAAGTCGCGCAGGAGACCATCCAATACGTGCCGCTGTTGGCGATTCCCAAGCGCTCGACATTGAATACCGTTGAAGAGGCCATGAGCTATCCGGCGGTGCAGTTGTTCGTCAATCGCGCGCGGGCGCGGCAGCATGGCTTCAGCTTACGTCAACAGGATTTGCCAGGCGTGCGCGAGATCTGCCGTCAACTGGACGGTTTGCCACTGGCGCTCGAGCTCGCAGCGGCGCAGATCGACGCGCTGGGCTTGATCGGTTTGCAGGCCCAGGTTGAAAACGGACTGCAGTTGCTTGGCCAAGGCCGGCGCACCGCGGTGCCGCGCCATCAGTCGATGGGTGCTGCCATCGATTGGAGCGTTCAGCGCCTGACTGCAATGGAACAGCGTGTGCTGCTGCGTCTGTCGGTGTTCAGCATGGGCTTTACCCTTGAGGCCGCACTGAGTGTGATCAGCAGCGCGGATCTGGCTGGCTCCAGGCTCGTCGCGATAATCGAAGGTCTGGCGCGCAAATCGTTGCTGATTCAGCAACCCGTTCAAGCAACGCTCCGCTATTGGATGCTTAATACCGTGCGCCGCTATGCGCGTGATCAACTCGAGCGAACCGACGAGAGGCTCGAGCTGGAGCAGCGCCATGCGCGCTATCTCAGCCGAACGCGCAACGCGTCAGGCCGGACACTGGTCGCGCAGACGGTCGAGTAGCCGGCGCACTTTGCGCACGTCCGCAGTGGCGTAGCCTTCGGTGAAGCGCTGGTAGATCGGGGTGAGCAGATCCAGGGCTTCGCGCTGTCGGGACTGGCTTTGCCACAGTTCAGCGAGATTCGTGGCGCTGCGCAACTCCCAGGCCAGCGCGCCTTGGCTTCTGGCGATGGTCAAGGCTTGTTGCAGCGTTTGTTCGGCTTGCAGGATTTTGGTGGCGCCTGCGCGGGCCGATTCGCGAGCAGGTTCGAGAATCGGCTTCTCGGATTCCTTCAATAATGCCGCCGCGTGCGCGCGCAATATCTCCGCCGCGCTCCACCCCGCATCGCCATTGCGCGCCCGCTCCACCAGTGTTTCGTCGACAAAGCGTTCATCGAGCGTAACCATCACTTCCCGGATCAAACCGCTGCTCTGCGCTGACACAGGCGCGGCATTGTCCGGATCGATCACCTGCGCGTAGTGCCGGCCCCAGTTATTGAACAGCAATACCGAATGCTTCTGCGATTGCTCCAGCAGCAACTGCAGCAGAGCGCGGGCGTTGGCGCGGTCGCCGTTGTAATGGGCGATCAGACAACTGGCCAGCGCCAGGGTGTAGCAGATCGACGTTCCATGATTGATCTGCACGGCAATGTCCAGCGCCTGTCGTGCTGCGCGCCATGCCTGCTCGGGCAGACCCTGCAGCCACAGCACGCGAGCCAGCACCGTCAGCGAAGCAACACTCTGGTCGTATTGCACGCCAAAACCATGGGTGAAGCGATTGAGATGACCGCTGTGGGCCATGCGTTGCAGCACCTGCTCGGCGTGCACGCGTGCCTGCGGTTGGTCGCCGGCATAATGCAGGGCCAGCACCCGCAAGCGATGTGTGCTCAGTGACAGCAGTGGCTCGCCGTGCAGGCCGATGCGATCGAATTGCTCACTCTGGGCCAGCGCCGTGCGGTAATGCCCGCAACTCAGATTGACCGCCATGTGCCCGGACACCGCGCGCAGTTGTCCCGCCAAATCGCCGTGTTTCTCAGCCAATTGGCAGGCATCGACGAAGGCCTGGATGGTCTGTGGCGTGCCGCCCCAGGTGTGATAGCTGGCGCTGCCGAGCGCCAGTTTCAAGGCGATTTGCAGACGAGAGCAGGGCTCGGCGGTTTCCTCGAGCAGACTCAGTGCCCGACGCACATAACGGCTGTAATTGCGCAGCCGCGACAGCTCTTGCCACAACGGTGCTGAAGCGGCTGTCAGTTGTACACCCAGTTCATCTGGTCCCGGCCCGTTGAGGCTCCAATCCAGCGCCGCGCGCAGATCCTCCAGACCCCGGGCATAGCGCTCCATCCATAATACGGTCGGGGTATTGTCCCAATCCGCTTGCGCCTGCTGCATCAATGTCAGGCAGCGCTCGGCGTGGCGTTGGCGGGTTGCACTGAGCTCGTCGGCCTGTTCGAGTTTTTCCAGTGCGTAGTGGCGCGTGGTGTCGAGCAAACGGTAGAAAACATCTTCGTCGCCGACTTCGACGCTAAGCAGGGATTTGGCCACCAGTTGCGTGACAGCGCTGAACACCGCGCCGGGATCGATCTGCTGGCCGATGACCACTGCCGCCGCCGAGGCGAGGGTGAAGCTGCCGCGGAAAATGCCCAATCGCCGCAGGCAGGTTTGCTCGCAGGCATTGAGCAGGTTGAAGCTCCAGTCCATCGTCGCGCGCAGGGTCAAGTGGCGTTCGGCACTGCTGTGCTGTCCGGCCGACAATGGCGGCAGCCCTTTGCGCAATTGTTTGAGCAACCCGTCCATACCCAATTTGCTGACCTGAGCGGCGGCCAGTTCCAGCGCCAGCGGAATACCGTCCAGGCGCTGGCAGATCTCGATTGCTTGCGGCAACTGCGCAGGGCTCAGTTCAAAGCTTTCGCGGGCTGCAGTGGCGCGCTCGACAAACAGTTGCAGCGCAGCAAAACTCAGCGCCTCGCTCGGCGCCATCGACGTCGACATGGACGGACATTCGAGCGATTCCAGACGCAGCACGAACTCGCCCTCGGCGCGCAGGCTTTCTCGGCTGGTCGCGAGGATATGCACCTTGGGCGCGCCGCGCAGAATCTGCTCGCTGAGCGACGCGATCGCATCGATCAGGTGCTCGCAGTTATCAATCACCAGCAACATTTGTCGCTCACGCAAACCATCGACCAGACAACCCTGCGCATCGCCTTCGGGCGCAGATAGATCGAGCAGCGCCGCCAGATGCGTGCCGATCAGCGCGGGCTCGGCGATGGGTGCCAGATCCACCAGGCGGATGCCGTCGCGATACTGGCCGATCAATTGCTCGGCGACACGCAGGGCGACGGTGGTCTTGCCGATGCCGCCGGGGCCGACCAGGGTGATGCAGCGTCGGCGTGGCAGTTGCGCAATCAAATGATCGACGACCGGCTGGCGGCCAATCATCCGCGTACGGCGCAGCGGCAGATTGTGTCTGGCGACGGCAACCGCAGGTTTTTGTTCGAGGCTGTCGAGCAGGATCGGAGCGACAAAGCTGTAGCCACGTTGCGCGACCGTGACGATGTAGCGCTGGCCGTTCTGCCCGTCGCCCAGCGCCTTGCGCAGCGCCGCCATGTGCACGCGTAGATTGATGTCTTCAACGACACTGTCTGGCCAGACCCCGGCCATCAGTTGCTGCTTGCTCACCACTTCACCGGCGTGGGCCAGCAAAATCAGGAGGATGTCCATCGCCCGCCGTCCCAGGCGCAAAGGCTGTTGGCCTTCAAGTAGCAGTCGTTGCCCGGGATGAATCCGATAGGGGCCAAACGCAATGGCCTGATTCGGGGGAAAACTCAACAGCGCGCTCCTGCGGTGATGCGGCGGACAGGGCGAATCGGTGCCTGGCGCGTGCGCAGGCCGTCTGATCCGGGGTGTCCGGGCATAATCCTCAGGTTTGAGCATCAGTGCAACGGGTGGCGTAACGGCAGCAGTCAAAAAACCGCAGGCTGCGCGGCGCTGCTTTTCAGCTTGCCCATGGCTCGACAGCGCCAGGCGAAGGGGTTGATGCCCTCGCTGCGGGTGAACATGTGGCAGAAGTGCGCCTGATCGCAGAAGCCGCACTCCAGGCTGATCTGCGTCAGGCTGAGGTCGGTGTGCTGGATCAGCAACTTGGCCCGCGCCAGACGCTGGGCGCGAATCCAGTCCTGCGGCGACAGGCCGGTGCTGCATTTGAAGGCGCGGGAGAAATGACTGCGGGACAGTGAGCAGGCACGGGCCAGCTCAGCCACTTCGAGGCTTTCGCCCAAGCGGTCGAGGATCAACTGTTTGATGTGGCGTTCGCGCTGTGGACTGAGTCCGCCAGTCGCGTTTTTACGCGGTTCGCAGGCAGGGGCGAGGGCGACGGTTCGCTGTAGATAAGCCATGGCCAAGGTCCGTGTCGGTGGGGAAGGCATGGTCGGCGCATTCCCTCAGGTCAAAACAGCAACGCTGCGCAGAGGACTTCATTGTTGGGCCGTGGCGTGAGGCTGACGAGTTAATCGTTGTTAATTTCCCTGCTCAGGCTGGAACTCAGCACATCCTTGCAAGTCACCGCCCGCCGTTTTGCGCGACGATGTCGACAAAGCATGGCCGCCGTCGGCCAGGTACAAGGGGAATGCAATGACAAGCGGGAGTACGGCCCCTGCAAACGCGCGGCGAAAGTGCCGTTGATCGAGTAAAGTGCCCAGCGCCTGTGGCAAAAAGTGCCTGACACCGACAAGGAAACCACGCCCATGAACCGTAATGATCTGCGCCGCGTCGACATGAACCTGCTGGTGATTTTCGAAGCGCTGATGTTCGAAAAGAACCTGACCCGTGTGGCGGAAAAACTGTTCATGGGCCAGCCGGCGGTCAGTGCTGCACTGGGGCGTTTGCGTGATCTGTTCGACGACCCGTTGCTGCTGCGCAACGGTCGCGGCATGGAGCCGACAGCGCGGGCGCTGGCGATTCTCAAGGAGCTGCAACCGGCAATGGATGTGATTTCCGGGGCGGTCAGCCGCGCCAAGGAATTTGAACCGGCGAGCAGTTGCGACGTGTTCCGCATCGGTCTGTCGGATGACGCCGAGTTCGGTCTGTTTCCGCCGCTGTTGCGCCAGCTTCAGCTGGAGGCGCCGGGGATTGTCGTGGTGGTGCGCCGTGCCAATTATCTACTGATGCCGGCGCTGTTGGCCTCGGGAGAAATCTCAGTGGGCGTCAGCTACACCACGGATCTGCCGGCCAATGCCAAGCGCAAGAAGCTGCGCGACATCCCTTGCAAAGTGCTGCGCGGCGATGACCGTCCGGGGCCGCTGACGCTGGATGAATATTGCGAGCGGCCGCATGCGATGGTGTCGTTCTCTGGTGACCTGAGCGGCAATATCGACCTGGATCTGGCCAAGATCGGCCGATGCCGCCGCGTAGTGCTCGGTGTGCCGCAATTCAGCGGCTTGCGTGCCTTGCTCGCCGGTACCGAGATGATCGCCACCGTGCCGGATTACGCTGCCTGTGCCTTGGTCGAAGGCTGCGCCCTGCGCGCCGAAGACCCGCCGTTCCCGATCGATGCCGCGCAATTGTCGATGGCGTGGAGCGGGGTGCACGACAACGACCCGGCGGAGAAATGGCTACGCTCGCGCATCAGCCAGTTCATGGCGGCGCCGCTGGATATTCCGGCGCTTTAACCCATCGCGATCACACAACCACGTGGCAGCCTGCCAACTGAGTGCACGCCACCAACCCCTGTGGGAGCGGGCTTGCTCGCGGAATCGGTATGCCAGTCGCGGATGTGGCTGACCTGACGCCTCCGCGAGCAAGCTCACTCCCACATGGTTTTGGGCGGCCCGCCAATTGAGTGAATGCCATCAATTCCTGTGGGAGCTCCACCTTGTCTGTCGCTGGAGGCGGACTGTCCGTGGTCTGAAAAACAACTAAGCACACCCATCCAATTTCTCCCGCCCTGGTCTTGGCATGATTGCCGTCAATGACATTCAAGGGGTCGGGTCATGATGGGTTCGAGGGATGAACAGGCGCGCAACATCGGGTTGCTGTTTCTGCGGGTCAGCGGCGGGTTGTTTCTGTTGTGGGTGCACGGCTTGCCCAAGCTGCTGGACTTCACTGCGCAACTGCAACTGATCGAAGACCCGTTCCACCTCGGCGCCCACCTCACTCTCATCCTGGCGATTTTCGCTGAAGTCCTTTGCCCGTTGCTGATCATCGCCGGCGTGCTGGCGCGATTGGCCTGCTTGCCTATTCTCTTTGTGCTGCTCGTTGCGTTGCTGGTCGTGCATCCGCAATGGAGTGTGGCCGAAGGGCAGTTTGGCTGGTTGCTGTTGATTCTTTTCACCACTGTATTGATCGCCGGGCCGGGACGGCTGGCGATTCCTGTTCGTTTGCCCGGAGTGCTGCGTTATGCCTGAAGTCCTTAATCAACAAGCACTGGGGGCCGATGAGACCGTCACGTTGATCATCAAGCACTCGGTCAAGGCCGGTTTCGAATTGGCCTACGAAGCGTGGCTGCGCAACATCGTGCGCGTCGCCGGGCAACGCGAAGGGCATCTGGGTGTGGACGTGGTGCGCGGCAAGCGCGGGCGTCTGGATTTTTACACCTGCGTGCTGCGCTTCAGCTCCACCGAGGCCATGCAAGGCTGGCTGGGATCCGCCGAGCGTCAGGCGCTGATCGCCGAAGCCGCACCGATGCTGGCTGACGGTGATCAGACCGAGGTCGCACCGGTCAACGAGTTCTGGTTCACACCGCTGGCCGAAGCCGGCTCGCCGCCGCCGCGCTGGAAGCAGGCTGTTGTCACCCTGTTGGTGATTCTGCCGCATACCCTGCTGGTGCCGCTGATCTGGGGTCCGCTGCTGGCGCTGCATCCGATTCTTTCCAACTACGTGGTTGCCACGTTCCTGATCACCCTGACCATCGTTCTCTCGGTGGTCTACGTGGTCATGCCGCCGGTCACCCGTTTGTTCACCCCGTGGCTGGAAGCCAGCCAGGCCCATGAACACCTCGATTCCCAAGAAACCTCGCCGCGTTAACGCGGGGTTTGCTTCTTTTCACTTTTGCTTGAGGAACTGCGATGAGCGCCGATCTGATTTTATTCAATGGCCAATTTCATACCGTAGACCGCGAAAAACCACTGGCCAGTGCGGTGGCGATCAAGGATGGCCGCTTCGTCGCCGTCGGTAACGATGCCGAGGCCATGGCCCTCAAGGGCAGCGCCACGCAAGTGGTCGACATGAAGGGCCGCTGCGTCATCCCAGGCCTCAACGACTCGCACTTGCACCTGATTCGCGGCGGCTTGAACTACAACCTCGAACTGCGCTGGGAAGGCGTGCCGTCGCTCGCCGACGCGCTGCGCATGCTCAAGGATCAGGCCGATCGCACGCCGACCCCGCAATGGGTGCGCGTGGTCGGTGGCTGGAACGAATTCCAGTTCGCCGAAAAACGCATGCCGACCCTGGAAGAAATCAACCAGGCGGCGCCGGACACCCCGGTGTTCATCCTGCACCTCTACGACCGTGCACTGCTCAACCGCGCCGCACTGCGCGTCGCCGGTTACACCCGCGACACGCCGAACCCGCCGGGTGGCGAGATCGTCCGTGACAGTAATGGCAACCCGACCGGCATGCTGGTCGCGCGGCCGAATGCGATGATTCTCTACTCGACACTGGCGAAGGGGCCGAAGCTGCCGCTGGAATATCAGGTCAACTCGACCCGTCAGTTCATGCGCGAACTCAATCGCCTCGGCCTGACCAGTGCGATCGACGCCGGTGGTGGTTTCCAGAACTATCCGGATGATTACCAAGTGATCGAGCAACTGGCCAAAGACGACCAGTTGACCGTGCGCATCGCCTACAACCTGTTCACCCAGAAGCCGAAAGAAGAACTGACCGATTTCCAGAACTGGACCGGCAGCGTCAAGTTGCATCAGGGCGATGACTTCCTGCGCCACAACGGCGCCGGCGAGATGCTGGTGTTCTCCGCCGCCGACTTCGAAGACTTCCTCGAGCCGCGCCCGGACCTGCCGCAGACCATGGAACAGGAACTGGAACCGGTGGTGCGCCACCTCGTTGAGCAGCGCTGGCCGTTCCGTCTGCACGCCACGTACAACGAATCGATCAGCCGCATGCTCGACGTGTTCGAGAAGGTCAACCGCGACATTCCGTTCAACGGTCTGCCGTGGTTCTTCGACCACGCGGAAACCATCACCCCGCAAAACATTGAGCGCGTGAAGGCGTTGGGCGGCGGCATCGCGATTCAGGATCGCATGGCGTTTCAGGGCGAATACTTCGTCGATCGCTACGGCAAACAAGCCGCCGAAGCCACACCGCCGATCAAGCGCATGCTCGCTGAAGGTGTACCGGTTGGCGCCGGCACCGACGCCACCCGAGTGTCGAGCTACAACCCGTGGACCTCGCTGTACTGGATGGTCAGCGGCCGCACCGTTGGCGGTCTGGCGCTGTACGAAGAAGGTTTGCCACGCAGCACCGCACTGGAGCTGTTCACCCACGGCAGCGCCTGGTTCTCCTCGGAGCAGGGCAAGAAAGGCCAGATCCGCGTCGGCCAACTGGCGGACCTGGCAGCCCTCAGCGCCGACTTCTTCAGCGTTGAAGAGGAAGCGATCAAGTGGATCGAGTCGGTGATGACCGTGGTCGGCGGCAAGATTGTCTACGCCGCCGGCGACTTCGAAGACCTCGGCCCGCGTTCGATTCCGGTGCTGCCGGACTGGTCGCCCGTGGTCAAGGTTCCGGGCCATTGGCGCCCGAATTCGCCACTGCAGGCGCAGGTTCACCAGTGCAGCGGGCCGTGCGCGGTGCACACCCACAGCCACGAAAAAGCGCGGATGTCGAATGCGCCGGTCAGCGACTTCGCCGGTTTCTGGGGCGCGTTCGGCTGTTCCTGCTTCGCCTTCTGAGTTCGAAAAAAAGCGCCGGTCATCACGGCCGGCGCTTCAAGCAACAACCATCCCTCCAGGAGTTTTGCCATGAGCGTTCCTTACAAGCGTCTGAACAAAGATGATGCCGTCGTCCTGTTGGTCGATCACCAGACCGGCCTGATCTCGCTGGTGCAGGATTTCTCGCCGAACGAGTTCAAGAACAACGTGTTGGCACTGGGCGACATCGCCAAGTTCTTCAAGCTGCCGACCATTCTGACCACCAGTTTCGACGCAGGCCCCAACGGCCCGATCGTGCCTGAGCTGCTCGAGCAATTCCCCGACGCGCCGTTCATTCAGCGTCCTGGCCAGATCAATGCCTGGGACAACGAAGACTTCGTCAAAGCGATCAAGGCTACTGGCCGCAAGCAACTGATCATCGCCGGTGTGGTAACCGACGTTTGCGTAGCTTTCCCGACGCTGTCGGCGATTGCTGAAGGCTTCGAAGTGTTTGTTGTGACTGACTCGTCGGGCACCTTCAACACCACCGTGCAACAAGCCGCCTGGGCGCGGATGTCGGCCGCCGGTGCCCACCTGATGAACTGGTTCGCTGTGGCTTGCGAGCTGCAAGGTGACTGGCGCAACGATATGGAAGGTCTGGCGCATCTGCTGTCCGAGCGTTTGCCTAACTATCGCAACCTGATCAACAGCTACACCAAGTTCACTGCCAAGTAAGAAAATCAAAAGATCGCAGCCTGTTGCAGGCTGCGATCTTTTGCTGTTAGCGCTTCTGCAACCAACCCAAAAAACCTCCCTTCTTCACCGCCACCGGTTTGGCCATCAATGCGAGGCGACTGTTCTGCTGACGCACCGCCTGCAATTTGTTCAAGGCCCGGCCGACTTCGCTGCGCTTGTCCATGCACTCACGGGTCAACTGTTTGTCGAGACGATAGATGATGCTCGACGTCAGCGCCGTGAACGTCGCCTGCGACGGCGTATCGGCGAGAATGCTCTGCTCACCCATGACCTCGCTCGGCCCCATGCGCCCGGCCTCGGTCTGGCCGTTGCCATCCGGCACCGTCGCGCTGACCACACCCGTGGCGATCACGAACAGGCTGTCCGGCACTTCATCCAGGTCCAGCACTACCTGACCCGCCGTGTACTGTTGCGCGACCATCGACGCAGCCAGGCGATCGCGTTCGTCACTGCTCAGCGAGCGGAAAATCTTCACCTCATCCAGCAAGGCACGGGCGCGGCTCGACGGTTCGATCACGCCGTCGGGATGCCGAGAAATTCCCGCCGCTTCGAGATGGCGGTGGGCGAGGTCGAACAGTTGATTGCGCACTTCACTTTTTTTGCCGAGCTCGGCGATGAAACCGCTGGCGACGTATTCCGACATGGTTTCGCCGGCCTCTTTGAGCACGGCTTTCGGCGCGGGACTGAGCAGCAGCGAACTGCTGCCCTGCAAGGTCCGATCAAGGGCATCGAGCACCCGACGCGGACGAATATGGTTCGGTACTTGGATGCTGATCGACACCCCATGCATGTTGCTCGGACGGCTCAGGTTGACAATCTTTGCCTTGGCCGCCACCGAGTTCGGTACCACGGCCATGGTGCCGGCGCTGGTCAGCAGGTGCGTGGCGCGCCAGTCGATATCGAAGACCTTGCCTTCAACGCCGTCGATCATCACCAGGTCATCCACCTGATAGGGCTTGGTGGTGTTGAGGACGATGCCGGAGAACACGTCGGCGAGTGTGCTTTGCAGCGCCAGACCGACGACGATGGCGACCACCCCGGAAGTGGCCAGCAGACCTTTGACCGGCAGCTCCAGCACGTAGCCGGCGGCTGCGACAATCGCGACCAGAAACACCAGCGCGCCGATGACATCCTGCAGCAAGCGACCGCTGTGACCGATGCGGCGCATCAACGCCAGGCCGATCACCTCGGTCAGCACCCGTGCTGCGTACAGCCACCAGAGAATCCCCAGCGCCGTCGCCCCCAGTTGTGCCACGCGATCATCGCCGAACAGCGGCGCCTGCAACGGGCTGACACCGGCGTTGATCACCAGCGCGCTGAATGCCAGAAACAGCGCCAGACGCACGCCGACTCGCGGTGCGCGATGGCTGAAGGGCGAGAAATGCCAGAGTGCGGCGTCGAGCAGCAACAGTACGGCGCTCCAGGAGAGCAGGTGGGCGTAGAAAAGAGTCATGACCGGTACTCCGCGACGCTGGTGAGAAAAAAGATCGCAGCCTTCGGCGGCTCCTACAGGGAACCGTATTCCAGGGTAGGCGCTGCCGAAGGCTGCGATCTTTTGCTTTTATGGATTCAGATGAGTCTTCAGTTCAGCCGCAGCCTGACGCACCGCAGCCTTCACTTCTGGAATCTGGCTCAGCGGATTGAGCAGGCCGAAGTCATGAATCATCCCGTTGTAGCGCACCGAAGTCACCGGCACGCCAGCCGCATTCAAGTGCCGCGCATAGCCTTCGCCTTCGTCACGCAGCACGTCGAACTCGGCGGTCTGCACCAGCGCAGCGGGCAAGCCCCTGAGCTGTTCGGCGCTGGCGTTGAGTGGCGATGCGTGGATCTGCGCACGCTCGGCCGGGTTGGTGGTGTAGTTGTCCCAGAACCACTGCATCATGCCTTTGGTGAGAAAGTGACCCTCGGCAAATTGCTGGTACGAACCGTCATCGAACTGCGCATTGGTTACCGGCCACATCAACAGCTGAAAGCGCAGGGCCGGGGCTTTCTGTTCCTTGGCCATCAACGCCACGACTGCCGCCATGTTGCCGCCGACGCTGTTGCCGGCCACCGCCAGACGCTTGCCATCGACGCCGATGTCCTTGCCGTGCTCGGCCACCCATTTGGTTGCGGCATAAGCCTGATTGATCGCGGTCGGGTACTGCGCTTCCGGCGATGGTGTGTAGTCGACATACACCGCCACAGCGCCAGAGCCGACCACCAGATCACGGATCAGACGCTGGTGTGTCGGGAAGTCACCCAGCACCCAGCCGCCGCCGTGGAAGAACATGAACACCGGCAACTCGCCTTTGACCTTGGCCGGGCGCACCACTTTCAGGTTGATGGTCTGGCCATCGACCTTGATCGCCTTGTCGCTGACTTCCACGCCGGACAGATCAACCTTCACCGAAGCCTGGGCACCGGTCAGCACTGCACGGGCGTCTTTCGGGCTCAGTTGCTCCAGCGGACGACCGTCGCCGGCGGCGAGCGCATCGAGAAACGCCTGAGTGTTGTGTTCGACGCCAGGACTGCCAGCGGCGAAAGCGCTGCTGACGGACAGGGCAAGCAGGGACGCGGCGAGGGTTTTCTTGATGCTCATGTTCAATTCCATTTTTGAGTATTTATACGTTCGTGTAGGAGCTGCCGGAGGCTGCGATCTTTTGATCCTGTTTTGCCATTTCCAGCGTCACTGCAGATCAAGATCAAAAGATCGCAGCCTGCGGCAGTTCCTACCTGTTCAGGGTTGTTTTCAAACCGTGAGCACAGATTAATGGGCTGCTGAAAAGCGAAAAAGCGGCTATAAAGCGTTTAACTGTCCACCAGAGAGTGACAATGAACCCGTTCGAAGACATGCGTATTTTTTGCCAGGTCATGGACTCCGGCAGCTTCACCGCCGCGGCCGATCAGTTGGGCCTGTCCAAGCAGTTCGTCAGCCGTCGTTTGATGCAATTGGAAGAGCGCCTCGGTGTGCGTCTGTTGAACCGCTCGACACGGCGGCTCGACGTCACCCCATTGGGGCAGAGCTATTACGAATCGGCGCTACGTTTGCTCGGCGAGGTGGAGCAGGTCGAGCAGGGCATCGCCGGTGAAACCGCCGAGCCGCGCGGCACGATTCGTCTGAGCGCACCGCTGTCGTTCGCCGTAGCGCATCTGGGTTGTCTGTTGCCGTTGTTTTTGCAGCGTTATCGCGAGGTGACTGTCGAGGTCGACTTGAGCGATCGCCCGGTCGACCTGCTGGGCGAGGGCTACGACCTCGCCCTGCGCATCGGCGTGCTGGAAGACTCGACACTGATCGCCCGGCGCATCGCCAGCATCGAACGCGTCTACTGCGCCAGCCCCGCGTACCTTGCCGAACGCGGCACACCACGCAAACCCGAAGACCTGCACAGCCACGACTGCCTGCCGTACGGCCACGGGCGCTCGGTGCAATGGCGCTTCAACGAAGCGCCGGGCAAACCGGTGCTGGTCAACGTCACCGGACGCATGCGGGTGAACAACGGCGAACTGCTGCGGGACGCGGCGGTGCAGGGGATGGGGGTTACCTATCTGCCGACTTTCATTGTCGGTGCAGCGCTGAAGGACGGGCGGCTGATGCCTGTACTGGATGATTTACGTCCCGAGCCACTGACCTTATCGGCGGTGTATCCGCAGCATCGCCAGGCTTCGCGGCCGGTGCAGGCGCTGGTGGAGTTTTTGCGTGAGAAGCTTAATCAGAGCCACGTGAATCTTTGAGCCTTACGCTGACTAAGCTGTAGGAGCACAAAGTTCACGCAGGAACCGGCTTACATGTTTGCAACAACCGAAGTGACCAGGCTGATCTAGACTCGGATCCGCTCAATCAAGAGCCTCATCCGGAGTGCGCCATGGAAGTGCCCAACCCCAAAACCGCCGTCGAGAGCAATCGTCAGGCATGGAACGATTCCGCCCGTTATCATCAGGATTCGCCGGACTGGCAGATATTGCTCAGCGATGTCGTGCAGGCGGAGTTTTGCTGCCTCGACGATACCTTGCACAGCTTGCTGGACGTCGACGGCAAAGACGTAATCCAACTGGGCTGCAATAACGGTCGGGAAAGCCTGTCGCTGTTTGCGCTGGGTGCGCGCAGTGTCGTCGGCGTGGATCAATCGGCAGCCTTTCTCGCACAGGCCCGCGAGCTGAACAGTCGCTCGCCGCACACTGCCGAATTCGTCGAGAGCGACATCCACCATCTGCCCGCATCGCTGCATAACCGCTTCGACGTCGCCCTGATCACCATTGGGGTACTCAACTGGATGCCCGACATCGGCGAATTCTTTCGTCATGTCGCACCGGTGCTAAAGCCGGGCGGCAAACTGGTGATCTACGAAACCCATCCGTTTCTGGAGATGGTTGATCCCCAGGCTGAAGATCCGTTGCGCCTCGTCAGCTCGTATTTCCGTGCCGAGCCGTTTGTGCAGCAAGAACCGATCGTTTACGTAGGTACAGTCGAGCAGCCGGCGGCAAAGTCGTACTGGTTCGTGCATACGCTGGGGGCGATTTTCAGCGGCGCCATTGCAGCGGGGCTGAACATCGTGGACTTTCAGGAGTACGCGCATTCGAATCGGGAAGAGGTTTATGACTGCTACCTGAACCAGACGGCGCAGTTGCCGATGTGCTTTAGCCTGGTGGCGAGCAAGGCCTGAAACGCTGTATTGCGACGGCTGGTCTCTTCGCGAGCAGGCTCGCTCCCCCATTGGTTTCGCGTATGGCGACTGTCGAGTGTGGGAGCGAGCCTGCTCGCGATGGCGTATCAAAACCGCCGCAAATATTCAGCCTGAATCAAGCCTGCGCGGGCGCACTCACTACCGGTCTTTCCGGCTTGCGCAGCGCCTCAAGCCTTGATTCGCTGTAGCGCGTTTCGCGGAAGAAGCGCCAGTGGCCGAACAGGTCGTAAACATGGGTGATCCGCCCTTGTTCCTTGTAGCCCAGGCGCACATGCATCTTCAGAGCCGGGATATTGGCGTTGTCGCAGATATCTACGACTTTTTTGAACCCCCGGGCGTCCATGACTTGCCAAAGTGCGGTCTGTGCGTCAACGGTCAAGGTGCTGCCGAAATAGGGCCTGGCAATTTCGGCACCGAACTGGAAGTACTCACCGGGCTGGATCGTGAACGTGTAGCGGTAAAAGTGGCGATCGAAATAGTCGCGAGTGCTGGCCCAGACGAACCCGACGGTGTGCTCGTCCTGGTCCAGATACATGTGCCCCGTATGCCCTTCAGCGGCCAGTTCGGCCATGGTCTGCACGCGGTCACCAAAGTACTTGCCGAAGGCTTTGGCGTTGTCCTCGGTGATGTCGACTCTGCGCAAACCCTCACAGGGGCGCAGTTTGTTCGGGGCAATCGGTGTGACCAGATCGCGCTCCATCCAGAGCAATTCACGGTGAGCAAAAACGTAACGTTTGCCCAGCGCACCAAGGGTACGGCGCAGGCCTTTTTGTTTGATGCGCAGAAGCAGTTCTTCGATGACGTTCATGATGCTCTCCGAGGCGCTAGCCCAGGTGTGGGGGATGATGTTGCCGGTTGAATTGCAGTTGTATTTGTTGCCGTCGGGTTGCCCGCACGCTGTGCGCGCCTTTTTTGCAGGGCCGGTTTGACGCAGTACCAAAGACGTAGCCCCAGCCCCAGCAGCAAACCACTGGGGCGCCATGAGTAGAAGCTCCAGCGCCAGTGTTCCAGTTGCCCGGTCATGCGCTCGTGCAGTTGATGGCTGGAGTTTTCCAGACTGACCCGCGATGCATCGATCCAGTGCCATTGCTCGTCCAGGCCCCAGCGAATCCATTCCTCCAGCAGCACTCGACCGCTGCCCAGATCCGCATGCTGTGGCAGGAACGCAAGGTTGTAGTCGTAAAGTCGGCCCTGCTCGAGCAGGCCCAGCCGATAGCTGATGCAGCGGCCGTCCAGCTCCAGCGTCACGACGCGCACCAGCCCTTGAGCGGCGAGGGCGGTGAAAGCGCTTTGTATCCACTGACGACTGCGTTCGGTGGCGAAGATCCCGACGCCCTCGTCACCTTTCCAGCTGACCGACTCGACTTGCTCCAGCTCATGTAGAACCGCAGGCATCGACAGCGCATCGGGGGTGATTCGCCGAACCTGGGCGCCGCATGCAGCAATCCGCTTGCGCGCCCGACGCAGTTTGTAACGCGGGTCGCCGGAAACTTCCTGCTGGTCGGCGTCGCTGATCAGATGCACCGGTACCCGGCAACTCAGGCGCCGTTCAGCCGTGGAGCTACGCGCCATCCAATCGGTGAGGGCACTTTCTTCCCCGGCAGGTTCCGACAGTTCGTTGAGTTGCAGCAGCGCATGGGGCAGGCGCTGACGGATCAGCATCAGCGCATCGCGCATATCCTCTGCGCCGAGCAACGACAGCAGGGCCAACCGATCGGCCAGCGGATAACCCAAGTGGCGCAAGACGCGAAATGACACGCCCGCGAAGCGTTCGCGGCCCGACACCAAGGGCAGGCACAGGCGCAGTGATTCTGCTTCCCAGCCGAGCAGCATGTGCAGGCGCTGATCCCCGCCCAGCGCCTGCTCTGCCGCGCACAACCAGGCAAGGTTGTTGAACGGCGTGTGATCGGCTACGCGCACGCGCAGTGCTTCGTAGGCAGTTGCCGGAAAGTCGGCAGCGCACAGGGACGTACGCCATTCGAATCGCATCGCCATGGGTTCAGGCCGCCGTTGCTTTGACAGGTGGACGGGAAGTTTTGCGCAGCGCTGTCAAACGCGAACCGCTGTAGCGGGTTTCGCGGTAGAAGCGCCAGCGGCCAAACAGCGTGTAGATATTGGTGACCCGCTGTTGTTCGGTATAGCCCATGCGCAGGTGCAGCTTGAGCGCCGGGATGTTGCTCGAGTCACAAACATCAACCACTTTGCTGCAGCCTTGCCTGGCCATGGCTTTCCACAGGCGCACTTGCACATCGACCGACAATTCGGTACCCCAGTAGGCGCGAGCCATTTCGCCGCCGAACTCGAAGAACTCACCGGGTTTCACCGGGAACCGGCAACCGTAGTAATGCCGATCAACATAATCGCGCGGCGTGCCCCAGATAAACGCCACGGCATCGCCTTGCGCGTCGACATGCATATGCCCGGTGTGACCTTCATCGGCCAGCTCGGCCATGACCCCGACCCGGTCGCCGAAGTAACGGGTGAAGGCGCTGGCGTTGTCTGCGGTGATGTTCATTACCCGCAGCGGTGGATAAGGTTTGAGGCTATGCGGCGGCACGGGACTGACCAGATCACGCTCCATCCACAGCAATTGCCGATGGGCAAAAATGTACATTCTGCGGATCTTCGCCAAGGTCGCTCGCAGGCCTTTGCGACGAATATGTCCGCTGAGTTTTTGCAAGATATCCATGGTTTCATCTCCTGGTAAAAGTGCCGCGCGCAGCGTGATGCTCACGGGCAGAGGGGCGGTTCATGAAGCGTTCCAGTTCAGGGCAAACAGGGCTTGCCCGGGTAATTCGAAACGCACTCGCCCGTTTTCGCAGGTGAACGGTGCGTCGCGGGCGCGATTGTCAACGCCAAACAAACGCAGGGCGCCGTGGTTCAGCGGGCACTGGGCGCCGCTCAGATCAACGCGTTGCAGGCGTGTGCCTTTGTTCACCCCGAGCAAGGTGCGCTGTTCGTCGCCGGCCATCGCCAGCACATCCACTTCGAAAGCGTCGTTATCCAGTTGCAGCACGTGCGGCAACCAATGCCGGGCGATGAATTGCTGGGCCAGGCCCACCGGTTTCAGCTCGAAGCGATCGCCGCCCAATATGCGCACCATGCCCTTGGCGTAGGGCGGTTCATCGGCTGCCTGGAACCAGTTGAGCATGCTCAGCAAGCCGTCCTGCGAGGCGTTGATGACCACCGAGGTCCACCACAGTGCGGCGTAATGAGTTTCCTGGTCGTATGGGCTCAGGCTCGAGCCACTGGACAGGTTGGTCTGATCGAGCAGCAAGGCCTTGCGCGGCTGACCCTTTGCGTCGAGGCCGACCAGCTCCGCGGCACGGCGCACGCTGTCGCGGTAGACGCGAGTGGCGAGCAGGTCGCGGATCATCCATTCGTGCCAGGCCAACGCGTCAATCTGATCGGGCGCTTCACTGAGCAGACGCCGTGCCCAATCAATCCCGCGTTTGTCTGCGGCGTTATCGGCGAACGGGCCGTTGATCAGTCGTGAGCTGGCCGGCATGGCAATGCGCACACCGGCCCTGGCATTGGCCGGATCGCTGCGCACCTGGCGGGCCATGCTGACAAAAATCGCCCGATAATCCTCGTAGCTTGAATAGTTGAGGTTCGGCTCGTCGGCGAAGCCGATGTAATGCGTGCCGTGACCACTCAATGCGCGCGTGCTGGCGAGCCAGGCATCGAGGCCGTTGCTGCTTTGCACGTCGGCGCGCAGATTGGCCTGACGCCCGGTGCCGGCGAGCAGGGTGATGTCTTGGCGAATGCCGAAGCGCGTCTGATAGAGCTGACGAACCGGGTCTTCGACGCGAGCACTTTTCGACGTTATGTCAACGTAGCTGTAATAACTCGCCGCACTCGGTTTCAAGGCATCCAACGCGGCGTGACTAGTCGCGGGCGGCATGAGATTGGGCAGTGCGATGCCCAGATCCGGGGTGCGCCCGAGCACCTTGTCGTGCAGTGTCAGGCGGATCTGGCCCGACGCTTCACGCAATGGCTCAAGCTGCTGCGGGTTCTGCGCAAACAGGTTGGCCGTGCCGTCGAGCCAGAACGCTGCCTTGCCGCTGCCCAGCAGACGCAAGCGCCAGACCTGAGCCTGGTCGCTGACCGGCAAGGCCACTTGATCGAATTGCCAATAGGCGCGGTAGGGCTTGAGGGGCAGCGACAGCTGTTGTCCATCGTCCATGCGCTGCGCTTGCAGCGCGTTGACGCCGCCGTGGTATTTGCCGTTAAGCACCGCACGCTCGCCCGGTGCCACTTGGAAAAACAGCTCATCGCCACGGCGGGTTTCGACGCTGAAATGCACCTTGGCCGGACTGAACAGCGCCACGGTTTTATCGTCATGCTCGACGCGGTAACTGCGGAAACTGTAGCCGGGAATTTCCAGGCGATAAGCGGCAGCGCCCGGCACCAGTGGCCAGCGCTGCGAGCCGCGAACCTCACTGGCCTTGATGAACCGGTCACCTTGCAATCGGCCGTGGCCGTCGAGCAGGTAGATATGCTCTTCATTGGCCTCGGCCTGCCACGCCGGGACCCAGCGCACGGTGACTGTGTCCGGGTGATCGGCTTGCAGATACAGACTGCCGTCGCGGATGTCGCCCCACTGCATTGGCGCAGCGAAGGCGTTCAGCGTCAGGCCGAGTCCGAGCAGCAGGGCCAGGCGCTTCATGCGGCTTTCCTGCGGTGCAGCATCAGCCACATCGGGCTGAGGTCACCGGGCAGAATGAACAGCGTGTGCCAGAACGGTACGCCGCTCAGCCGGCAATACAGCACCAGCATCGCCAGGGTCACTGCCAGATAGGCAATCGAGGACGCCGCCGCTGCGCCGACGATGCCGTAGCTGGGGATCAGCAGCAGGTTCAGGCCCAGATTGAGCAGCGCACCCACCCCCATCATGAGCGAGACGCTGGCGGGGCGATTCTTGCCGATCAGGTCCAGGCGCAGAATGCTTGCGTAGCACAGGCCCAACAGCCCCGGCAGCAAAGCCAGCAGCGCCGGATACGCCGGTTGGTAGGCGACGCCGAACAGGGTGATGATCAGCCATTCGCCGATCAGCGCCATGGTGATGCAGGCGCAGAGCATTACCGTCGCGGTCAGGCGCAGCGCCAGCGGCGTGACCTTGTCCATGCCCTTGTCCTGTTGCAGCAGACGCTTCATCAACGGTGTGGTGACCGCTTCCGGAACGATCAGCAGCAGTTCGGCGGCGGCGCTGGCCATGGCGTAATGGCCGAGCGCACTGCTGCCCAGCAGGGCGCCGATAAACAAATAATCGGAGCGCAGAATCACTTGTTGAAACAGCAGGTCCGGATGGCTGCGCGCACTGAATCGCAGCAACTCGTTCTGGCTCGCCCGATCCCATTGCAACTGCAGCGGCTGTGCGCGTTTGAGCCACATCCACCCCACCAGCACCACCAGGCTGATACCGGCCAGCCAACTGATCAGCGCGGCTTCGAGTGCCGCCTCTTTCCACATCCAGAACAGCGCGACAAACAACAGCAGCGGCGCCAGCGATTCGATCAGACGCAGGACATTAAAGGCGACCACACCGCCCGAGGCGTTGTGCAAGGTCAGCAGGCCGCTTTTGAGCACCGTCAGCGGCACCGCCAGCAGCAACAGCCACGCCAGCAGACCGAGCTGCATCGTGACATCGAGTTCGCTGCCGAATTCTCGCGCCAGCGCCACCACCAGCAATGTCAGCAGCCCGGCCAGCAGGCAGCCGAACACCAACACCTGAGCGAGCAACAGCCCCATCGGCCGCTGGTTGGCCGCTTGATAACCGACTGCTGAATTCAAGCCGCCGCTGGTGGCCGCGCTGATCAGATCCGGCAGGGTGCTGAGCAGGGCGAACAAGCCGCGTTCACTCGGCCCGAGAATCCGCGCCAGCAACACATTGCGCAGCAGGCGCAAGGCGATCATCGCCAGTTTGGTGCCCATGCTCAGGGCCAGGTGCCTGATGTAGCTACCGCGACTCATGGCCGTGCCCCGCGAAAGATCCGTAACGACAGCAGTTCCGGATTGCGCGCGGTGCGCTGGCTGACGCCGAAGCGCGGCAGGTTCAGCGGATCGCCGGCGCCGCGATAAAGTCCGGTGGACGTGCCAAGCGCAAACGGATAGTCGTGATTGGCAACCTGCTCACGCACGCGCTCATCATTGTCACCGTTGGGGTAGCAATACACCGGCAAGGGCCGATTGCAGCCGTTTTGCAGGGCACCGCGGCTGCGGCTGATTTCTTCGTGCAAGCGACCGTCATCCAGCCCGGTGAGGATCGAATGACTGGCGCCGTGGGGGCCGAAGCGCACCAGACCGGATGCTTCCATGGCGCGCACCTGATGCCAGTCCAGCGCTTGCGGCAAGGAATCCGGCGGGCACTCATTGGTCAGACGTTCAAGCTCCTGCGGATCGAGGCTCTTCAGCCCTTGCAGATAATGCAGCAGGGCCAGGCTGCGCCGGTCGACGTCGATATCGTCGAGCAACACCGGCAGCGGATGACCGGTGATGCGCAGGTGCTCGATCAGGTGCATGCGCGCCTTTTCGCCATGGCTGCCCCACAGCGTTTCCCCGACGCTTTCCCACCAGAACCGTTGCCGGCTGCCAATGAAATCGGTGGAGAGAAAAATGCTCGCCGGCACTTGGTATTTCTGCAGCAGCGGATACGCGTTCACCGCGTTGTCACGCCAGCCATCATCGAAGGTCAGCGCCACGCGCGGGCGTTCGGTGCGCAGGGCGTTGGGCTGCAACAACTCCATCAGCGGCACGCAATCGAAATGCTTGCGCAGCCATATCAGCAAGTGTTCGAACGCCTGCGGGCCGACGCACAGTTCATTGCGGTGCGGCAGGTTGGCGGCACGGTCGTTGGCCAGCACCCGGTGGAGCATCAGGATGACCCCGGCCCCGTGCAACTGGCTGCGCCCCACTGACGAGTTGAGATAGAGCCAGCCGCTGGTGCGTTTGAGCAATTGTTTGATAGCCATGGCATGCGCCCTCTCAACGATTCTGATCAGGATTCCACTGTGCGTACCGTTGCCCGCGCAGGAACTGCCACAGGCCGACGCTCATGCCTGCCAGCGTTACCAGCAGGAAGGCCGCGAGGCGGAACGGTTTGGGCAAACGGTGTTGCGAATCCAGCAGGCCGGCGATGGCAATCGAATAACCGATCAGTTGCGCGACCAGACTCAGGCGATAGAAACCGTGTTCGTCCCACAGCCAGAAATTGCTCAGCAGCAGCGGCAGCAGCAGCACCGGCGCCAGTCGACGGATCAGTTTGTGGCTGATCAACGCAACCGAATACAGTCCGTGCTTGAACGGGTTGAGCAGTTCGCGGCGTTGCGCCAGGCTCTGCAGGCCACCGACCGTGACTCGCTGGCGACGACGCCATTGCTTGTCCGCTTCGTCGACGCCCTGATCGATCACCTGGGCCTCGGGCACGTAGACGATGCGTTTGCGTGCCACCGGTGCGCAGGTGCTGATGAAGAAATCATCGTTGACCTCGGCCGGCACGTTCTGGAACAGCTCGCGGCGCAAGGCGAGCAGGGCGCCGTCGGCGGAGACCATGCAGCCGGTGCGATTCTCGACCCGGCGCAACCAGCCTTCGTAATGCCGATACAGACTGTCGCCGATGCTCAGGCCACCACCGGTGACCGGGATCACCATGTGCCCGGCGCAGGCCCCGACCTGAGGATCATTGAACGGCGCGAGCAAGTGGCCGAGGGTGTCGCGCGACCATTGGTTATCGGCATCGGTGAACACCAGAATGTCGCCGCTGCTCACGGCAACTCCGGCATTGAGCGTGGCGGCTTTGCCCTGACGCGGCAGGTCGAGCACGGTAATGCGCGGATCAATCACGTTGTGCGCGCAGGCCACGGTGTCATCGGTCGAACCGTCGCTGGCGAGAATGATCTGCAGCGTGGCCGGTTGATAATCCTGGGCCAGTAGCGTGCGCAGCTTGTGTTCGATATGCCGCGCCTCATTGTGTGCGGCGATGACGATGCTGATGTTCAGCGGTGGCGCCGGGGCATGCCGCCAGGCCGGGAACAGCGGCGCCAGCAAGGTCAGCAGCAAGGGATAGCCGATGTAGGCGTACACCGGCAGCAACAGGCACAGGCAAAAAATGAGTTCAGCCACGGGCAGGCCTCCTTGCGTTCCAATGACACAGACTGAGAATCAATGCCGCGCTGGCCAGGTGCAGGCGCACCCAGTGCAGGCCCCAGAGTTGCAAGGTCAGGCCGACGTTATGCTGGCCAATGCTTTGCCGCATGCTGAGCAGCAGACTCGGTAGCAGGCCCAGCATCACCAGCATCAGCGCCTGCTGCGCGTAACCGCCCAGCAACGCAAAAATCGCCAAAGCATCGAGCAACCACACCAGCAATGACAGCAGCGGAAACCGCAGCAGACGCAGGCTCATGCCATGGGCGCGGAGCAATTGCAGGTGACTGCCCTGACGCCACAGTTCCTTGCCGATCCATTCGCGCCAGGTCATTTCATAGCCCCAGTGCAGGGCGACGCTGCTATTGACCGAGAGCAAGCGCGCACCGTGTCTGTGCAGACGCAGGGTGCACTCCTTGTCCTCGCCGGTGCGCAGGCTTTCATTGAACCCGCCCACCTTGGCGAACCATTGCCTGCGCATCAGCAGGTTGGCGCTGGGCAGCCATTGCACAGTGCGCGTGGCGCGGCCCGACGGGCGCAAAGAACGGCGCTGCCAGGCGGCGGCGAACCATGGCGCGGCGGCAGGGGTGTGCAGGTCCAGTCCGAAGACGTCGCCCTGGTCGCTCGCAGCCAGGGCGAACATTTGCTTGAGCCAGTCTTCGGGCATTTCGATATCGGCGTCGATGAATGCCAGCCAGTCGCCGCTGGCAACCGCTGCGCCCCGGTTGCGCAAGGCACCGATCAGCAGGCCGGGCAGCACCAGAACCCGTGCGCCGAATGCGCGGGCGATCTGTGGCCCGTCGTCGGTGGAGCCGTTGTCGACCACAATCAGTTCACAGTCGATATCGGCTGCGTGCGCGGCCTTGCTGGCGGCCAGCAGCGTGCGGCCGATGTGCCGGGCCTCGTTGAACATCGGAATGACAATGCTGATCTGGCTCATGTTCTGGCCTCCGTCAGCGGTGTCTGCTCGGCTTTCAGGCGCAGCACCCACGTCAGCGCCAGCATGATCCACAGGTATTTCAGGTTCGGCGCGCTGAGGAACATCAGGAACAACGTCAGCGACAGAAAACTCATCCCCAAATGGGTCACCAGATCCGCGTGCTGCCACTCGCGCCGCTCAAGCCATGCACGCCGTGCGCGGATCAGGTTGTAGAAACCTTGCACCAGCATGCCGACAAACAGCAGGCCGGCGGGAATACCCAGTTCGCTGAAGATCTCCAGATAGGTGTTGTGCGCCCGGCGATACAGGTCGCCGATCTTGCGATTAGCGGAAAAGGCCTTGGCATAACCGGTGGTCGCGTAGTGCAGCGGGAAGGTGCCAGGGCCGGAGCCGAGCAGCGGATGCTCGCGGATGATCTGGCTGCCGACGACAATGTAGGAGGCGCGACGGCCAAGGGATTCGTCCTGGGCCTTGGCCCCGGCGCTGAGGATACTCAGCGACTGGATGCGTGCCAGATACCCGGCCGGCATCGCATAGATTGCCAAGGGCAGAATGATCGCGGCGCCGAGCATGGCGAAGCCGAAATGCCGTGGGCGAATGCGTGTCAGCTGCTGGCGGTAATGCCAGACACCAATGGCCAGGCTCAAGGCCAGCACCACCAGGCCTGAGCGCGATTCGGTTTTGGTCATGCCGCCCAGCAACAAGAGGCAGCAGCCCGCCCAGAACAGACGTTGCAGCAGGTTCGGGCTGCGGATCATCAGCAGCAGGCCGAGCGGCACGGCAAAGGCGATCAGCAAGGCAAAGGCGTTGGGGTCTTCGAGCAGACCGGCGGCGCGGCCCTTGTCCTGGAATCTGCTGGAAAACATCGCCATGGCGCAGGTCGTGCTGACACTCAAGGTGACCAGTCGGGCGAACAGGTCCAGATTCAGTTCGCGGCCGATCAACAAGGTGATGACGAACAGGACCAGGCCTACGCTCAGTTCACGCAGATGACTCTGTGACATGCCCATATTGTCGCTGGCGAACAGGCTCAGCAGGTACAGCGCCATAAAGCCGATGAGGTAGCGCCAAAGATTGCTGCGCAGGCGCTGCGACGGAATCTGATGCAGCGCCAGTTGCAGCATCACGATCACCGCCAGCGAAGCACCGATCAACTTGCTCCCCGACACCGAGCTGTCCTTGAAGAAACCTTCGAACGGCACCAGCGCGGCAATGCCGAGCAGACCCCAGGCCGGTTTGCGATACAGGACGGTAAAACCGACCAGGCCAATCACCGCCCCCGGCGCCAGATAGGGCCAGGGACTGGCCAGCAAACCGAGGCTGACCAGGGCGAACAGACTGACGATCGAGAGCGGGAAAATCATGCGCGTGCCTCCCGTGCCGTTTGGATGTACAGCTGCGACCAGCGTTCGGCCAAAGCCTTGAGGTCGTAGCGTTCCTGTTGGGTGCGTCTGGCGATGTCGCGCAATTGCGCGGCCAGCTTCGGTTCGGCCAGCAAGGTGTCGAGCTGGCGGGCGAGGGCGGCGGTATCGGTTGGCGGGGCGAGTAGCCCGTTCACGCCGTGCTGCAAGACATCCGGAATGCCGCCGACCGCGAACGCCACCACCGGCACGCCGGCCTGCATCGCTTCAAGCAGAATCATCGGTGTGCCCTCGGTGCGCGAGCTGATCACCAGCGCATCGAGTTGCTGCCACCAGACTTGCATCGCCGTCTGATAGCCCGGCAGGCGAATCCGCTGCTGCAAACCGGCAGCGTCGATGCGCGCCTGCAACGCTTCGCGTTCCGGGCCGTCACCGAGCATCACCGCGTCCAGTTGCGGATGCTGGTGACACAAGGCAATCAGCGCATCGAGAAACAGATCCGGACCTTTCTCGCTGCTCAAGCGGCCGACGTAACCGGCCAGCCAGCGTTTCCGGTCTGCCACCGGTGCCATCGCCGGTGCTGCTGGCAAACCGTTGGGAATCACCTGCAACTTCTCCGCGCGTACGCTGGCCTTCAGGTGCAGCGTGGCGATGCTTTGCGCCACGCAGACCACCCGTTTCACCGACGCCGTGCGGCACAGTTGCAGGCTCAGCCAGGTGTAGAACTTCTGCTTGCGACTGCGCGGTGTGAAGCCGTGTTGAGTGATCACCAGCGGCAGGCGCAACAATGTTGCGCCGAGCCAGCCGAACAGCAGCCCCTTGAAGTTGTGGGTGTTGAGCAACGGTTTGTCGCCCCGGCGCTGACGCAAGTGCCGCAGCAGCTCGCCCAGCCCTGAACAAGCGCGAGCGTCCACCCCGGCCTCACGAAAGCGCGCGATCAGTTCTGGCGGCGCGTCGAGAAACAGCACCTGGTGCTGCCCCGGCGTGGCCAGACAATGATCCAGCAACATCCGCTCGGCCCCATAGAAGCCGCCGCTGCTGAGCACATGAATGATCGGCAGGGCGACGATTGGGGTGGACACCGCGTTCAATTGCGCACCCAGTGAACCAGGCTCGGCATGGTCCAGTTCTTGTGCGGATTGCCCAGCTGCGAGGTTTCTTCGTTGAGCACCAGCAAGACCGGCAGACCCAGCTCATGGCTGATCTGCGCCGGATGCTTGAAGCGGTGATCAAAGAACTCACGCACGTAGACGAAGGCGATCGCCAGCAGCAGCCCGGTGAACAGCCCGAACGGAATGATCAGCATCGGCTTGGGAAAAGCCGCCTCGGTCGGTTCATACGGCGGACTGAGGACGCGGGCGTTGGACAAGTCGTTATCCAGCGCGCGGGTTGTGCTGCTTTCGGCAAAGCGTTGCGCATAGGTAGAAAACGCTGCGTGCAACGCGCCGATCTCGGTGTCCATCTGGCGCAGCTTGCTTTGGGTCTGCTGCAATTGATGGATACGATTCTTGAACTCGGCAATGCGCGCGGTTTTCTGCTCGATGACCTGGCTCACCACCGACAAGTCGATCGTACGTTCCTGGATGCGGTTGTTGACCACTTTAAGGAACTGCTGGCGCGTGCGGGCAATCTGCTCGCGGGCCAGCAACATCGGCTCGCTGCCGGGCTGGAATACCGCCAGGTCATTCATATAGCGGCTGACTTGAGTAGTCAGCGCCTCGCCCATCTGCCTGATCTCGCGGTCCTCGAACGCAATGTTGTCTACCGTCGTGGTGAAGGTGAACGGGAAGGTGTAGTCGTTGAGTTTGTTGGAGTTGGCAGCGGCCAGGCTGGTTTTCAGGTAATCGAGCCAGCGCTGGCTTTGCAGCAAGCGATCACGATACAGGTTGAGTGCCTGCTCTTCGGTGTTGATCGCGTTGAGGCGAAAGGTGATTTCCTCCTTTGGATCCGCCGCGCCGACATTTTCCAGCAGTGCCTGGCGGTTGCCTTCCAGACCATCGAGACGCACTTGATACTGGTGCTTTTTGGTCTCGTAGAACGACTGCGGCAAGTCGATCGATTGCAGTGCCTGACGGCTGACCAGGTAGTTCTGCAACAGCGCGCTGACAAACATCGTGCCTTGGCGCGGATCCGGAAAACTGTAGGTGATCGAGATCACGTTGGAGCCGGGCAGGGTTTCGATTTTCAGGCTGTCGACGGCTTGCTGGGTCAGGGCGTCGAGGGTGGTGTCACGCACCGGATCGGTTTCCATCCCGAGCCCGTTGCGCAGCGGGTTGATCACGTACTCGCGCAGCGGTGTCGAGACGTAGCGCTTGAACGGTTCGCCCAGCAATTTGGCGAATACGCTCGGCGGTGGGCTGTATTCACCGTTGTCGCGCAGTTCGCTGATGGTCTGACGGATCAGCGCCGGCGAACGCAGAATATTGCTTTCGGTTTCCATGTCTGCCAGCGATGGCGGAATGAAAGTGGCATTGTCCTGGGTCAGCGAGGTGGTCGCATCGCCCTGAGACAGCTTTTTCGACTGCACGATGACCTGCGCGGTGATATCGAAGCTCTGTTTGAGCAGCAACGGCAGGAGCAGGGCGATCACTGCAAAGGTCAGGAAGATGCGCTTCACCAGTTGCTTGTTGGCGAAGAAAATCCTGAAGAACTCATGCAGGTAATTTTCTTTTGGGTTCATGTCGGTCACCTGAGAGTCAGTTGTCACTGCCTTTGTTGTCGACGCGGTAGCCGAAGCTGAAACCGACGCCCTGGAACAGCACCACATCGGCCAGTTGGCGAGCGAGTTCGCCGGCGCTGGCCAGTTTGGTTTTTGGCACGTAGAGCATGTCGTCCGGCTGCAGATACGCGATTTGTGGCGCCTCCCCGGACAGGGCTTTCTCGACGTCGTAATTCATCGCCTGCACCTGATTGCCGTTGCGCCGCATGATCACTACCGAATCCAGCCGCGCCTTGACGTTGGTGCCGCGCGCCAGGGTCAGCGCTTCAAGCACCGACACCGGCCGGCGGATCGGGTACGAACCCGGTTGCGCGACTTCGCCCAGCACATAGATCTCATTGCCGGCGGTGGACTTGAGCAGCACGTCCACAGTCATCCGTCCTGGCAGTTGCGCGTATCGCTGATTGAGGAAGGTTTCCAACTGATTGACGGTCATGCCTTGCAGCGGCACGGCGCCGATTTCCGGAAAACTCGCGTAGCCGTCAGTGCCGACGGTGATCTCGCGACTCATGCCGGTGGCCGGGTGGTTCAACGCGCTTTTAAGGTTCTGCTCGTTGCTCAGTGGGCTCAGAATCTGCACCGAGAGCTGATTGCGGTTGGGCTGGAACAACTGCTTGCGCTGATAGACGCGCTGGATTTCCTGCCGGGCTTCATCGCTGGTCAAACCGGCGATTTTCACCGAGGTGTTGGCACCCGGCAGTTCGATCGAGCCATCGGGCAGCACCAGTTGCGTGCCGTTGAGCTGGCTGGCGGCAGTGAAGTTCAGGCCGATCTGATCACCCGATTGCACGCGGTAGGCATCCGAGCCACTGGTGCTGATGTGAAAAATCACATCCAGCACGTCTTTCGGGCGCAGGGTCTGTTCGACCCTTGGCATGTCGGTGGCCTGAGCATTGGCCGGTGTGGCGGTGAGAATATTCACCGGCATGTTGCGGGTCTCGGAAGTGCTGGAGCAGCCCGCAAGCGGCAGCAACAGCAGGACAAGCATTCTGGCGTTCATGGCGTCATCCTTTGCGTTCGCTTACAGGTTTTTGTAAAGCCATTTGGGCATGTAGTACTTGCGCCGGTTGAACACGCTGCCGACCACTTTCGCCCCGGCCTGGGTCAGGCGTTGCACAGCGGCCTGGGCAACTTCCCAGCGGGTGTCTTCGGCGCGGACGACAAACACCACACCGTCCACTTGCGTGCTGATGACCAGCGTGTCGGAGTCGGAATACACCGCGTCGCCATCGATCACCACAAAGCGGTACTGGCTGCCCAATTGGTCGAGCAACGGGCTCAGGCGTTCGGCGGTCAGGTGCTCCAGCGTACGGATCGGCCGGCCGTTGGGCAGCACATGGAACGGCAGGCTGGAGGTGTGCACCACACAGTCCTGCAACAGTGGCGGGTTGCCCGAGCTGAACAGCAAGTCGCGCAGGCCGCGCTCCTTGCTCAGGTTCAACTGCTGGGTGAGGTTGCTCGCCGACTGGCTGGCATCGACCAGCAGCACCTGGCCGCTGCTCATTTGTGCCAGTTGGCTGGCCAGCGCCATGGCACTGGTGGTGGTGCCCGCGCCGGGGTTGGCGGCGGTCAGCAACAGGATCCGCAGATCGAGATCCAGCACGGTCGACGTCAGATTCGATTCGCTGGGGCTGGCGATGCTCAGGCTTGTATTGGTTGAACCGTCCATTAGCTTGCTCCGTGGCCGCTGAATACTTTGAAGGGGGTTTTCAACAGAATCTTCAGATCAAGCAGAAGGCTCTGCTCGGCGATGTAGCTGAGGTCCAACTCAACGCGCTGGTCGAAGTCGATATTGCTGCGTCCGGAGATCTGCCACAGGCCGGTCATGCCTGGGTAGATCGCCAGACGCGCGAGGTGATTGTCCTTGTAGCGGTAAGCGTTGAACGAGGTCGGGCGAGGGCCGACCAGGCGCATGTCGCCGGTCACTACGTTGATCAGGTTGGGTAATTCGTCGAGGCTGGTACGGCGCAGAAAGCTGCCGATGCCGGTGACGCGCGGGTCCTTGTCGATCTTGAAGTCGATGGCGTCGGCCCCGTGTTTGTTCAGGTGGCGCAGCGACTCCTTGAGGTCTTCGGCGTTGCTGACCATCGTGCGGAACTTGAACATGCCGAACTTGCGGCCGCGATAACCGGTGCGTTTCTGCACGAACAGCACCGGCCCCGGGCTGGTGAATTTGATCGCCAGCGCCAGACCCAGCAGCACGGGCGAGATCAGCAGCAGAATCGTCAGCGCGCCCAGGCAGGCGACCACCCGGTTGGTCCGCGACAGCTGCCATGGGCGGCCACCATCGCGGCCGCTGAGCCAGCCGCGACCCTGACGGTGGATCGCCGCGTCGAGGCGCATGCGATGTTCCGGGTCGACGCGCTTGTCAGGGCGCATTTGTGCAATCGACACACTTCTTTCATGTCCAGTCATGGCGTCCTCCGCATTCATTCAGCCGCAAGCGGCGCACGGGCAGTGGGGTAGTAGTTACGGAACCAGGCAATGAAGCGGCCCAGCCCTTCATCCAGTTCTATCCGGGGCTGGAATCCGGTGGCCTGGGCCAGATCGCTGGCCTCGGCGCAGGTGTTGAGCACGTCGCCCGGTTGCAGTGGCAGCAGCTCGACAATGGCTTTGCGATCGAGGTGTTTTTCCATCAACGCAAGGTAGGTTTTCAGCGCGACGGGTTGTTGCCCGCCGATGTTGAACAAGCGCCACGGCGCCATGCTGCTGGCCGGGTCGGGCTGCTCGCGGTCCCACTGCGGGTTGGCTTGCGGTGGCTGATCGATCAGGCGGGCGATGCTTTCGATGATGTCGTCGATGTAGGTGAAATCGCGCTGATGCTCGCCGTAATTGAACAGCTTCAGCGGTTCGCCTTCGCTGATCGCCCGGGCGAACTGAATCGGCGACATGTCTGGCCGGCCCCAGGGCCCGTAAACGGTGAAAAAGCGCAGGCCGGTGCAGGGAATGCCGAACAGGTGGCTGTAGCTGTGTGCCATCAGTTCGTTGGCTTTCTTGGTCGCGGCGTACAGCGACAGCGGATGGTTGACGCCATCCTTCACTGAGTAGGGCGTGTGTTGGTTGGCGCCGTACACCGAACTCGACGAGGCATAGATCAGATGCTCGACCGGGTAATGCCGGCAGCTCTCGAGAATGTTCAGGAACCCATTGAGGTTGCTGTCCAGATACGCTCGTGGATTGTCCAGCGAATAACGCACCCCGGCCTGCGCGGCCAGATGGATCACCACTTGCGGCAGCTCGCGAGCAAACAATGCGTCGATGGCCGAAGCGTGGGCCAGATCCACTGTGGCCAGCGGAAAATCGCCAACCTGCTCGCGCACCCACTGCACGCGGTCGTGCTTGAGCTGCGGGTCGTAGTAGTGGTTGAAATTGTCCAGGCCGACCACCGAATGCCCGTCGCGCAGCAAGCGCAGGACGCAATGGGCACCAATGAAACCGGCGGCACCGGTCACCAGAATCTTCATGGTCGCAGCCCTTCGGGGGCGATGTGGCGCAGGCCGATGCCGCTGTAATGCAGACCGGCGGCGGCGACTTGTTCGGGGTTGTACAGGTTGCGGCCGTCAATGATCACCTTCGAACGCAGCTTCTCGGCGAGCAGATCGAAATCAACCACGCGAAAGTTTTTCCATTCGGTGCAGATCACCAGCGCGTCGGCGTCTTCGAGGGTGTCATCGCGGGTGGCGCACAGGTGCAGGTCGTTGCGGTAGCCGTAGATGCGCCGGCACTCGGACATGGCTTCCGGATCGTAGGCCTGCACGCTGGCGCCTTCGGCCCACAACGCGTCCATCAGATAACGGCTGGGGGCTTCGCGCATGTCATCGGTGTTGGGTTTGAACGCCAGACCCCAGATTGCAATGGATTTGCCGGCCAGGCCTTGCGGAAACTGCGCGCGCAATTTGCTGAACAGGATATGCCGCTGGCTGTCATTGACGTCGGTGACGCTGCGCAGCAGTTTCAGCGGCATGCCGTTGTGTTCGGCAGTGTGGAGCAGGGCGCGCAGATCCTTGGGAAAGCACGAGCCACCGAATCCGCAGCCCGGATAAATGAAGTGGTAACCGATGCGCGGATCGGAGCCGATGCCTTTGCGTACCGCTTCAATGTCGGCGCCGAGCAATTCGGTGAGGTTGGCCAATTCGTTCATGAAGCTGATGCGGGTGGCGAGCATCGCATTGGCCGCGTACTTGGTCAGTTCGGCACTGCGGTTGTCCATGAACATCAGCTTTTCGTGGTTGCGGCAGAACGGCGCGTACAGCTCGCTCATCTGCTCGCGGGCAGCATCGTCGCGGGTGCCGATGATGATCCGGTCCGGACGCATGCAGTCGGCGAGCGCGCTGCCTTCCTTGAGAAATTCCGGGTTGGATACCACGCGCACCTGCAGCTCGGTTTTGCCGCGCAACAGCAATTCGCTGGTGGCCGTGGCCAGAACCTGGTCGGCGGTGCCCACTGGCACGGTGGATTTGATGATCAGCGTGCGATCGCCTTCCATCAGGCCGGCAATCTGTCGGGCGACGTTAAGCACATGGCTGAGGTCGGCGGAGCCATCTTCGTCCGCCGGTGTGCCGACGGCGATGAAGATCAGCTCGGCGTGAGTCACCGCATCGCTGGCCTGAGTACTGAACGAAAGGCGCCCGGCCTTGATGTTTTCTTCAAGTGTTGCGGACAGGCCTGGCTCACTGATCGGCGGTACCGCTTGTTGCAGTTGTCTGATCTTGCTCGGATCAATATCAATGCATAAGACCCGATGGCCGACATCAGCAAGTGCGGCGGCTTGTATAAGCCCGACATAGCCAGTGCCAAATACGCTTACGTCCATCTGCGCACCTCGATAAAACCGAAAAAGTTAACTACGGAATAAGATTGTTAAAGGGGTATAGCGCAGGGTTGGAAAAGCGTGTCAGCAAAATGACATGTTGCACGGGTATAACACTTGAGTCTTTTTTGGCGATTGGCCATCAAGTCATTGCTGCGATTGAAATTGTTCGTTTTTTGCAGATTTGTTCAGATTTAAAATAAGCGACAAGCGGTAGAAGGTATTGGTTTTAAAGGAGTTTAGTGGCTGGTGTGTCAGATTTGAGGCACCGTTTTTTTGACGCTTGATCCGGCTATCAATCATTTCTTGCGCTTTCAGGGGCGGGTGCTAGTGTCAGGTTCTGACCGACAAACCTTTGACATCGTGTTTTTTTGCCCACCTGGTAGCGCCATGTTCAGATATGCCAAAGAACTGCTCTTAGTTGTCTTTATGTTGTCGTATTCCGACTATTACCTGGAGCGGTTAAATGCTATCGGGTGGAGTTTCAATGCACTTGTTTTTGGCGCGATGTTTTTGGCGCTAACGGTGGCGTTATATCTAACTGCCTATATACGTCAGGCTCTCGTTCGACAGACATTCGCATTGGCGATGTTTGCCGCCGCGGTTTTTTTTGATGTCTACACCCGGGTCACTGCGGATTACCTGAGGTACAGCGATTTTGTTTCGCTGGTGTATTCCGGCGGCTTCATCCAGGAAGCGGCGTATCAGTACCGCGACGCGATCCTGCGCGCGGTGCTCATTGGCTTGCTGCTGTTGTTCGGCATCGGGCTCAAGCCGCGTCATCCGCTGATCATACCGAACACGCTGCGGGTCGCGGCGCCTATCGTCGGTGTGTTGATGCTCAGTGGAGTGCTTTTTTTACGCGCGGGCGAGGGCGC
Organism: Pseudomonas sp. NPDC079367; assembly: GCF_044542195.1. NCBI lineage: Bacteria > Pseudomonadati > Pseudomonadota > Gammaproteobacteria > Pseudomonadales > Pseudomonadaceae > Pseudomonas > Pseudomonas sp. NPDC079367. The sequence goes on along the minus strand of NZ_JBITTW010000001.1, from coordinate 912,585 downwards.
CCGGGGCCTGCCGATCATGTACACGCCTTTGGCCTACCTCAACCTGTTTGCCTATGAGGCACTGCACGACACCGTTGGCCCTCGCGAACCGGTGACGCTGGCGCGCGCCGCGCCTGCTGTCGGCCACGACATCGTGCTGATCATCGACGAAAGCATTTCCGGCAACTACCTCGACATCAACGCGCCGTTCGGCGTGCACAGCAACCTCAAGCAAGCGCCGCCCGGGGTCGATGTCTTCAATTTTGGTTATGCCGCGTCCATTGCCAATTGCAGCGCCGACACCAATGTCACCTTGCGCTACGGCGGTACCCGCGCCGATTACAGACGCATCAACAGCACGCTGCCGTCGATCTGGCAGTACGCGAAAAAGGCCGGGCTCGGCACGGTCTACATCGACGCCCAGCGCACCGCCGGCAACCTGCAGAACCTGATGACCGTCGCCGAGAAAAACGATATCGACAGTTTCGTGCAATTCGACCAGACCAGCGTGCGCGACCGCGATATGGCCGCAGCGGCGAAGCTGATCGAACTGCTCAATGACGATCGTCCAGAACTGATCGTGATCAACAAGGTTGGCGCGCATTTTCCGGTGCACGACAAATACCCCGATGCGTTCATGGCCTACCGGCCGACGCTGCCACGCGGGCAGTTCACCGAAGTTGCCGACACGGGCGAACGCGCCGGTTTCAACGGCCAGCCGGATGACTGGTTGCTGTATCGCAACGCCTACAAGAACACGCTGTTGTGGAACGTCGGCGAGTTCTTCGCACGGGTGTTCGCCCAGGCCAATCTGAACAACGCGCTGCTGATCTACACCTCCGATCATGGCCAGGATCTGCATGAACGCGGCAACCCGGGCTTGAATACCCATTGCGGCGGCAACCCGGTGGAGGAGGAGGGACTGGTGCCGCTGGTGGTGATTCAGGGCCGTGGATTGCAGGCGCCGGACTGGGTGGCGAATCTGCCGGCAAACAAGGACCGCTCGAGTCACTACAACATTTTCCCGACGCTGTTGCAGGTGATGGGTTACGACCTGGCCGCCGTTGAAGCGGTGTATGGCAAACCGTTGAGCGTGTCGACGGCTGATGACTTCACCTTCAACTACCGTTTCAATGCGCGGTTGGGGGCCAAGCCTGAATGGAAGCATATTGATCTGAGCCGCATCGTCACCCCGGAGCGGGCGCCGGCGAGTGTGGCTTCGGGCCAGTGAGTCTGGCATAAACCCGACGGGCCCTCTTCGCGAGCAAGCCCGCTCCCACACTGAAAACGTCGCGCCGCCGATGGCCGGTCAGCCGTCGCTCTTCTGTGAGAGCGGGCTTGCTCGCGAAGAGGTTGGGTCAGTCAATGCAGCGGCAACTGCCAGGACGCTTTCGCGAGCAAGCCCGCTCCCACACTCAAATTCATCGCGCCGCCAATGGCCGGTCAGCCGTCGCTCTTCTGTGAGAGCGGGCTTGCTCGCGAAGAGGCTGGGTCAGTCGATGCAGCGGCAACTGACAGGGCGCTTTCGCGAGCAAGCCCGCTCCCACACTCAAATGCGCCGCGCCGCCGATGGCCGGCCAGCCGTCGCTCTTCTGTGGGAGCGGGCTTGCTCGCGAAGAGGCTGGGTCAGTCAATGCAGCGGCAACTGCCAGGACGCTTTCGCGAGCAAGCCCGCTCCCACACTCAAATACGCCGCCGCCGATGGCCGGCCAGCCGTCGCTCTTCTGTGAGAGCGGGCTTGCTCGCGAAGAGGTTGGGTCAGTCGATGCAGCGGCAACTGACAGGGCGCTTTCGCGAGCAAGCCCGCTCCCACACTGAAATACGTCGCGCCGCCAATGGCCGGCCAGCCGTCGCTCTTCTGGGGGAGCGGGCTTGCTCGCGAAGGGCCCCGGACAGGCAGCGAAACGCTTAGCTCTTGAGCAACCGGGACCGATCATCAGCGGACAAAAACCCTTCAGGGCCGCTATCCTAGGCCCAGGTTCACTGATCGGGTTTGCTCATGCTTGAGGTTCGCGAGGTTTTCAAAAGCTATGCCACGCCCCAGGGATTGTTGCCGGTACTGCAAGGCGTCGATCTGACGCTCAAGGCCGGTGGCAGCCTGGCGCTGATGGGCGAATCGGGCAGTGGCAAAAGCACGCTGCTGCATCTGGTGGCCGGGCTGGACAAGGTCGATAGCGGCAGCATCCGCAGCGGCGAGCATCGACTGGAGTCGATGAGCGAAGCGCAGTTGGCGAATTGGCGGCGCACGGAAATCGGTCTGGTGTTTCAGCAGTTCAACCTGATCGGTAGCCTGCGCGTAGAAGACAATCTGGCCTTTCAAGCGCGCCTGGCCGGGCGCCATGAGCCGCGTTGGCAGGCGCATCTGGTGCAGCGTCTGGGGCTAGGGGATCTGCTCTCGCGGTATCCCGAGCAACTCTCTGGTGGCCAGCAGCAACGGGTCGCGCTGGGCCGTGCGCTGGCCTCGCAGCCGAAATTGCTCCTGGCCGATGAACCCACCGGCAGCCTCGATGAAGCCACCAGCGATGAAGTATTACGGCTGCTGCTCGAACTACTTGATGACACACCGACGACCTTATTGATGGTCACCCACAGCCAACGCGTCGCGGCACGATTGGCCCAGCGCGTGGTGTTGTCGAACGGGCGGGTCGCCTGATGATCTGGCGGCAAACCCTGCGCGCGCTGCTCAGCCACTGGCGGCGCCATCCCGTGCAGTTTTTCAGTGTGCTGACCGGGTTGTGGCTGGCTACCAGTCTGCTCACCGGCGTCGAGGCGCTGAACAGCCAGGCCCGCGACAGCTATGCGCGGGCCAGCCAGATGATCGGCGGCGAACCGCAAGCCAGCCTGAGCACCCCGAATGGCGCACCGTTTCCCCAAGGCTGGTTCATCGAGCTGCGCCGTCAGGGCTGGCCGGTGTCGCCGGTGTTGCAGGGCCGGCTGACGCTCAAGGGCCACGAAGACCAACGCATTCAGGTGATGGGCATCGAGCCGGTGTCGCTGCCGGCGGACTCCGCAGTGGCCGGGCAGGCGATGCCGATTGAGGGAATCGTCGAATTTTTCAGCCCGCCGGGCAGTACCTGGATTTCCCCGGACACAATGCAAATTCTCGGCTTGCGCGAAGGCGATACACCGCAAACCGTGAACGGCCAAACCCTGCCGCCGCTGCTCGCGCAGAAGGACATGGCGCCGGGCCTGTTACTGGTCGACATCGGCGTAGCACAAAGCTTGCTGGAACAACCCGAGCAGTTGTCGCGGCTTCTGTTGCCCAAGGATTTTCATCAGGATTTGCCAGCCAGTTTCAAGGATCGCTTGCAGCTCAAAAGCAGCGGTGAAGAAAACAATCTGGCGCGGCTGACCGAGAGCTTTCACCTCAATCTCGATGCCCTTGGATTTCTATCGTTTCTGGTCGGTTTGTTCATCGCCCACGCCGCCATTGGCCTCGCTCTGGAACAGCGCCGAGGCTTGCTGCGCACGTTGCGCGCCTGTGGCGTCAATGCGCGAATGCTGATCGCGTGTCTGGTGGTTGAACTGGGTGTACTGGCGCTGATCGGCGGATTGTTCGGCGTGATCAGCGGCTATTGGCTGGCCAGCGTTCTGCTGCCGGACGTCGCCGCCAGCTTGCGCGGGTTGTATGGCGCGGAGGTGGCGGGGCAGTTGCGTTTGAGTCCCTGGTGGTGGCTCAGCGGTATCGGTCTGAGTCTGCTCGGCGCGTTGCTGGCCGGGGCCAACAGCCTGCTGCGGGCGGCGCGCCTGCCGTTGCTGGCGGTCGCCGATCCGCAGGCCTGGCATCAACAGTATTCGCGTTGGTTGCGCCGGCAGGGTTGGCTGGCGACGGTGCTGCTGGCGATTGCGCTGGCGGCGCTGATCTGGGGTGACAGCCTGAGCAGCGGCTTCGTGCTCATGGCCGGTTTGTTGCTCGGTGCCGCGCTGGCCTTGCCGGTGCTGCTCAGTGCGTTGTTGAATCCGTTGCTCGGGCGCAGTCGTTCGGTGCTCGGCCAGTGGTTTCTCGCCGACTGTCGCCAGCAATTGCCAGCCCTGAGTCTGGCGCTGATGGCGCTGCTGCTGGCACTCGCCGCCAACATCGGCGCCGGCAGCATGACCGCCGGTTTTCGCCAGACCTTCAATGACTGGCTCGAACAACGCCTGAGCGCCGAGTTGTACATCAACCCGGCCAACCCGGCGCAGGCCCGCGAGATGCACAGCTGGCTCAAGCAGCAGCCCAACGTGGCCGCAGTGCTGCCCAACTGGCAAGTCTCGGTAACGTTGAAAGGCTGGCCGGCCGATGTCTACGGCATTATCGACCACCCGCACTATCGCCAGCACTGGCCGTTGCTCGACAGCAGCGGCAGCGAACCATGGGGGAAGCTGGCGACGGATGATGCGGTGATGCTCAGCGAACAACTGGCGCGACGCCTGAAACTCAAAGCTGGCGACCATCTGGCCATTCCCACGCCGAACGGCACGTGGTCGCCGCGCATCGTCGGCATCTACGCTGACTACGGCAATCCGAAAGGGCACGTGCTGATCAGCAGTGAGCACTTGTTGCAGGGCTGGCCGCAGCTGACGCCGAACCGTTTTAATCTGCGCATCGATCCGCAACAGATTCCGGCGCTGCTCAAGACCTTGCAGGCGCGCTTTGAGCTGGATGACAACCACATCGTCGATCAGGCGCGGCTCAAAGGCTGGTCGGTGCAAGTCTTCGAACGCACCTTTGCCGCGACGGCAGCATTGAACAGCCTGACCTTGGCCGTGGCTGGCGTGGCGCTGTTCATCAGTCTGCTGACCCAGAGCCAGAGCCGACTCGGTCAACTCGCACCGCTGTGGGCGCTGGGCGTGACGCGCAAACAATTGATGTTGTTCAACCTCGGCCAGACCTGGCTGCTGGCAGTGCTGACCCTGCTCTTGGCGCTGCCGTTGGGCATCGCTCTGGCATGGTGCCTGGATGCGGTGATCAACGTGCAGGCGTTCGGCTGGCGACTGCCGTTGCGGGTGTTCCCGTGGCAGTTGTTGCAACTGATGGGGCTGGCCTTGCTGGCGACATTAATGGCGTCGGCATGGCCGCTGTATTCTCTGTACCGCACGCAACCGGCGGATTTGCTGAGGACGTTTGCCCATGAGGATTAAATGGCGCGTGCTGATGCTGGCGTTGCTGCTCGGTGGCTGCGATCAGCCTGCACCCGAGGAAAAGGGCTTTGCCGGCATGGGTGATCAAGCGCAATCGTTCACGCCGGTGGTGCCCGATCGGGTATTCAGCTTCCCGGCCGATCACGGCGCGCATGATGGTTTTCGCATCGAGTGGTGGTACGTCACCGCCAATCTCAAGGATCAGCAGGGCAACGATTTCGGCGTGCAATGGACGCTGTTTCGCAGCGCCCTGAAACCGGTTGCCGAGCAGGCCGGGTGGGGCAATCAGACGATCTGGCTCGGCCATGCGGCAGTCACCTCGCGCTCGGTGCATCACGCCGCCGAGCGCTACGCCCGGGGCGGAGTAGGGCAGGCGGGCGTGCGCCTGGCGCCGTTCGAGGCGTGGATCGATGACTGGATGTTTGCCAGCCAGGCGCAGGATCCGTTGCGCGATATGCAACTCAGTGCCCGTGACAAGCATTTCGCGTATCAACTGCGTCTCACCTCCAGTCGCCCGCCGGTGCTGCAGGGCAACAACGGCTTCAGCCAGAAATCTGAAGAAGGCCAGGCCTCGTACTATTACAGTCAGCCGTTTTTCCAGGCCAACGGTACGTTGCAAATCGACGGCCAGACTTACACCGTCAGCGGCCCGGCGTGGCTCGATCGCGAATGGAGCAGCCAGCCGCTGACCGCCAATCAGACTGGCTGGGACTGGTTCTCGCTGCACCTGGACAGCGGCGAACACGTGATGCTTTATCGCATGCGACAAAAGGACGGCGCGCCTTATCTCACCGGCACCTGGATCGCCGCAGATGGCCAGATCCAGACGTTGCACCGCGAGCAGATCAGTCTCGTGCCGCAGGATACGGCCAAGGTTACCGGTCGACCGATGCCAGTGACGTGGTCGATCCGCATTCCAGACAAGAAACTCGATATCCGCGTCGACGCGATCAACCGCAATGCGTGGATGGATTTGCGAATTCCCTATTGGGAAGGCCCGGTGAAGATCGATGGCAGCCATCCTGGCCAGGGTTATCTGGAAATGACCGGATATTAGCGGCGGGAATCGCTCTCCCGCCGGCGGCGAGCCTGCTCGCGAAGGCGCCAGCGCCGTGACCGTTGAGCGAACTGACTGAACTCTCACCACCGCCCATCGCTCTACCTGGAAACCCGCCATTTTCGGATCCATCCATGAGCGACGACCTGCAACCCCCAGACCTCGATACCTGGCAGCGGCTGTTCGACGATCAGGCCTATTGGCAGGACTCCCCTGACGCTCACTACCTCGATCTGCAGCGCATCGCCGACGACCTGCTCGGCCAAGGCGCGATCGATCTTGAGCAATGGCAGTTGTTGCGTGCCAAAGCAGACGATCTGCACCGGCACTCACCCGAGGTCAACGTCGCCCGCGAACTCGACGATCCCGAAGCCTGAGGACTAGCGCCGTGAATAAATCCAGCAAGCCAAACGATAACCCCGATGAACCACGCCCGGCCGGCGAAACCGAACGCGACAACGACGCCTTGCGCCCGACCGACCCCAAACAGCGGCAGGACAGCGGCAAAGGCACAGCGAGTGGCGAGTCCACCGCCCAGGAGACCGCCGAGCCACACACCCGCGGGCCACAAACCCAGGTCAAGCCCTGAACAGCGTCTATGCTCACTGGCACGCCCGCCGCTGAAGTCGCTTCGGCGGCGGGCTTCGCCATTTCATCACAGGGAAAGTAATGCATATGAAGCTCAACGCACTGGCCAAGGCCATCACCCTCGCAACACTGCTTTCTGCCGTGAGTCTCGGCGCTTTGGCTGCCGACATTCCATTATCCGCCGTCGTTGAGGCTGATTCCGTTACCACCAAAGTGCTCGCCGTTGACCCGGCCAACCATCAGGTGGTGCTGGAAGGTCCCGAAGGTCGTCAGGTCCACGTCCAGCTCAGCGACAAAGCGAAAAACCTCGCCAATCTTAAAGTGGGCGACCTGGTGAAGATCGAGGTGCAGCGGTCTGTCGCCGCCTATCTCGACACCGAAGTGGATAAAGGTCTGCCTGGCACCACCGAACGCACCGGCGAACTCCGTAAAGCACCGGGCAGCGACAACCCTGGGGGTGAGGCCTATCGTCAGGTTCAGGTGCAGCTGAAAATCAGCAAAATTGATTTGAAGACCCATCAGGTCACTCTGGAAAATCCTTCCGGACAATCGAAGACGCTCGAGGTGAAGAAGCCGGAGATTCAAGCCAAGTTGAAAGATCTCAAAGTAGGGCAGAGCGTTATTGTCACTTACACCGATATCCTGAAAGTGACCAGTCAGCACGATAGTTGAGTATTAGCTCTACAAGTTTATTGCTCTTGTACAACTTTGTGTGTGAGAGCAATTATATTAAATATTTTGTAAGACAATTCTGGGGGAAAATCGGTAAAACACGGTTTTTAACTTTTCAGTTCAAAAATTTCATCTTTGTGCATGAGGACATGTGCACTCGTTTGAATTAAAATCCTCGGCGTTCGCCCAGTGTCGCGGCTCTTTACCGGTGCATGGATTGCCAGGCCATAACACTGGGCGAACTCCACCACGACAGCAGATGTATACAAAATTCAACAACAAAAAAGGGCGACTTCGAAGTCGCCCTTTTTTGTTGTCGTGGATTAAGCCGAAGCTTGCACGCCAGTCTTGCCTTGCTGCCCCTGAAATCGTTTGAGCGTCGCCTGATACATCTTCGTACGGCGATGATCCTTGCCATACGTGCCTGCCGCCGCGACGGTCCCGGCCTGGATATGATCGAGGTAACGGAAAATCGTCCGCGGCGAGAGGAACCTGACGCCATAACCCAACTCGACCATTCGATCCTGCAGGGCGTATCCCGGCACCTCCTCATCCATGCAGAAGTGCAACCCCTGGGACTTCATCAAGCGCGCATTCCATAGCGTGCAGAAACTTTTCAGATGCGTTTCTTTATACGGACGTGGTGGTTTAGAACGCAGGCCAAGATGGACTTTCAGCCGCCGGACATGATGTTTGCAGAATCGCGAAGTTAATCGCCAGGTATCGCGAAGTAACCCGCGATCAAGTTGCTCCACACAACCGACCGCCGCCATGTCCGCACTTTTCGTGCACTCGCGCATCATCATCGCGAACACTTCCATGTCGTAGACGAAGGTATCGGTGTGTAGCAGAAACAAGTAGTCCGTCTCAACTTTCGCCAACGCCAGATCCAGCGCCTTGCCATGGGCAATATGCCCCATTTCCTTGCCCGGCGACGCTCGCTCGATGAGATTGATCCAGTCCAGCGAACGCAAATAATCAAGGCTGGCATCCGCCGAATCGTTGTCCACCACCCACACCGGAATGCGCTGCGCCTGAACATGCTCGCGAAGCAGTTCAAGGCACATGCGAGTAATGTCCGGGGTTTTGTAATTGACCAGGACGAGGCTGAAGTTGGGATGCGGCGGGGCAGGCAGGTCGAAGGCTTTCATGTCGGAGGGACTCATCCACGGCTCAAGACGACAGGTTGTTGAGCCGGGATGCTAGCGGGGGAAGCTTAGGTGAAACTTAATTTGGCAGGGTCGAACCTGGGGGAATGAGAGGACGTAAAACGGTTCGGATGTGTTCCGGATGTCTTCATGCGTTCATCAGCTTGCGAAGTAAAGCTCATCCAGTTGGCGCCTGCGGATTGCCAGGTATTGCTCCCACAACTTAGGAAAATCCTCATCTCTGGTTAGCGGAAAAGTCAGATAGATGTGTTTCCCGGCAACACTGAGGTACTGGCGCACACGTTTGAAGGCCGGCTGTTCATACAGCGCAAGGCTTTCGTCGTAAACGTCGTGATGGTGGCGAATCGTTACTCGATGAGGGGCAATCATCCCTCGCGCAAAATCGATCACCCAGTCGCCGTCTACGGCCGTACGCAAATAGCCGTAAACACCATCGACCGAGAGCAGGATGCAGGTGTTGGCTTGGTTGCCGTCCTCGTCGTTCGCCAGAACAATCTGGTCGGCAAAGTATTTGATCGCCTGATCATCCGGGCCCTGTAGAAGCAAGCTCCAGCCCTCGACGCCCATGCGAAACTCGCCGATGTTTTCGAAGGTCGCGGTCCATCCGTTGGCGAGAATTATGTGACGGGTTTTCATTGGGTTTTCAGACTCGAAATTTTCGACTTATGGTCTCGGATAAACCGAAACAAATCGGCTTAACGTTTTAACAGATGTTGAAAATTGAAAGAAGCAGACGAACTGGGTTGCTCACATTTCATCCATGCAACCCCGCCACTTTGCACTGTAGGAGCTGCCGCAGCCTGCGATCTTATGATGTTTTAACGCGCAAGTCGGGTCAAACACTCCTCAATCGACCGCCGTTGCGTCTCGGCATACAACGCTAGTTCATCAATAGTCGAACGCCCCAGCGCCTGTTCGAAAGCCTGTCGATTGGAGTGTTCGCCGTAATGCGCCTGTGCAGCATCCCCCAGGTTCGACTGAAAAATCCCCGCCGCGCTCACCGGCAGGAAATCTTCGTACACCAGCGGCTCCGCTTTCACGTAGCCATCGCGCAGCAAGTCCTCCAGGGACGATTCGCCAAGTCCGTGCGCCGCCAATCCTTTTTCCGTAGCGAAATAACGAAAATACGCCAGCCCCTGTTCACGCATGCCCTCGACGCTGTCAGGAAATTGCGCAAAGTGCTGATTCATCAGCGCGTTGTAGCGTACGGCGTTGGCTTCATTGGGAAAGTCGCCCAGTTCATCCCGTGCGGCATTCAACAGGCGGTCGTACAGCGCTCGACCCTTTGGCGTCAGGGCTGCGCCGCGTTGTTCGATTTCGCCGAAACGCGCGCTGTGGCTGCCAAGGGTTTCGGGCTGATCGATGAAAGCGATCGGCTCGTCGAGCGCCTTGAAGCTGGTCTGGCGCAGCAGGATCGGGCAGTTGCGGCGCGGTGGCCCTTCGATCACGGCTTTCGGTGTGATGCCATGAACAGGCATCTGTTGCTGCACAGTGTCGATGTCCAGCGTGCGCGGCGTCAGGTGATTGATGTGCGGGCCTTTGAACGCAACGACGTCCGCGACCAAGCGGTGTTGTGCGCTGAGTTTCTGATATTGCGCGGCGCTGACGGTGGCGCTGTGGTGCCAGCGAAAAGTCTCCAGTGCTTGTCGGACGAATTCTGCGGCTTCGGCGTCATTCAGCCCGCCCGCCGTTTCCGCCTGTTCAATCAGGCGCAACGCGGAGTCGGTGAAAATCGAACGACCGGCCAGCACCGATTCGGCAAACTCACGCAATTCAGCGTCTTCAATCAGCTCCAGCCGCAGCAACGAGGTGAACACGCGAAACGGGCTGACCTGCAGCGCCTCTTCATGCACCGCACGAAACGCCGTTGAATGCACCGGCACGCCTGCCGGGGTCAGGTCGTAATAACCCACCGGTTGCATGCCCATCACCGCGAACAGGCGGGCGAGGGTGGCCAGTTCGCTCGCGGTGCCGACGCGGATGGCGCCGTGGCGCTCCATGTCCAGCCGTTCGATTTCGCCGCTGCGCTTGAGCTGTCCGGCGACATCAGGCTGCTGCGATAGCACCGCGCGGTTGGTGTTTTCCACCAGTTCCATCAGCGCGCCGTACAGTGGCACCTCTTCGCGGTACATGTCGGACATCGCTCGGGAGAAGCGTTGGCGGATCAGGTCGGGGCTGACGAACGGCTGCACAGTCATGAAAAAAATTCCTGCCATGGTCACGGAATGAGTGCTGGAAAAGATCGCAGCCTTCGCCCACGCGGGCAAACGAAGAATCCGACGAACTTCATTCTGCCAGCGACTGATCCACCAACTCGATCCAATGCTTCACGGGCGTGCGCCCGGCGCTGGCCAGATGACTCTGACAGCCCACATTGGCAGTGACGATCAACTCGGGCCGGCCACTTTCCAGAGCGTTGAGGCGCTGATCGCGCAGTTGTCGCGCCAGCGCCGGTTGCGTCAGCGAGTAAGTGCCCGCCGAGCCGCAGCACAAATGGCCGTCCGGCACTGGCGTGAGGTTGAAGCCGAGTCGGGTCAGAACTGCCTCGACGGCGCCGCCGAGTTTCAGTGCGTGCTGCAACGTGCACGGGCAATGCACGGCGATGCGTCGTTCGCTGGCGGCACACACTTGCTCCAGCGGTTCCTCCGCGAGGATTTGCACCAGATCCCGGGTCATTTCGCTGATCTGCCGAGCCTTCTCTGCATACACCGGATCATCCGCCAGCAAATGCCCGTAATCCTTGATGAACGCGCCACAACCACTGGCCGTCTGCACGATGGCTTCGGCACCGTTTTCAAGATGTGACCACCAGGCATCAATATTCTGCCGAGCACGGTCGAGGCCTTTGGCCTGAGCGTCGAGGTGATAATCGAGGGCGCCGCAGCAACCGGCTTCGCTCACAGCTATGACGCTGATGCCCAGGCGATCGAGCACCCGCGCGGTTGCGTCATTGGTGTTCGGTGAAAGGCCCGGCTGCACGCAGCCTTCGAGCAACAACACCCGGCGCGCATGCCGAGGAGCAGGGCGCGACCCCATAACCGCGACGTGCTGCGGCAGTTTGCTTTCCAGCCGGCGCGGCAGCAGCGGCCGAAAGGTCGCGCCCATGCGCAGCAAGCCTTTGAACAACCCCGGATTCGGCGCCAACGCGCGCAGGCCTTCACGCAGCAAACGCTGGGCAGCCGGGCGCGCCACTTGGCGATCAACCACCGCGCGGCCAATGTCGAGCAGGTTGTGGTAATCGACGCCGGATGGGCAGGTGGTTTCGCAGTTGCGACACGACAGGCAACGATCCAGATGCAGTTGCGTCTGCTCGGTGGCCGGTGCGCCTTCCAGCACTTGCTTGATCAGATAAATGCGCCCGCGCGGCCCGTCGAGTTCATCGCCGAGTAATTGATACGTCGGGCACGTCGCGTTGCAAAAGCCGCAGTGCACGCAGGTGCGCAGGATCTTTTCCGCTTCGCCAGCGCGCGGCAATTGCCGCGATTGCTCGCTGAGGGTGGTTTGCATGGCTAGACCTCCGCGTACATTCGCCCGGGGTTGAACAGCCCTTGCGGGTCGAGTTGCGCCTTGAGTTGCCGATGGTAGCGCAGCAGGGTCGGCGCCAAGGGTTGAAACGGCGAATCGGTGGCGCCATGGGTGAAGCACGTCGCGTGGCCGCCGAAGGAATGGGCGAGTGCATGAATCTCGGTGCTGTCGGATTTAAGCCAGCGTTGCGCCCCGGCCCAATCGATCAGTTGCTCGCCGGGCAGCTCAAGCGGGCCGAGGTTGTTGGGCAATGACAGGCGCCACAGCGGCAAGCCTTCGTCGAAAAAACTCAGGCGGTGTTCGTTGAGGTCGCGCCAGAAAACCAAGTCCAGCGGCTCACCACCGAGGCGTTGGTGCGCCGCCGTCACCGAGCCTTCGCCACCTTCCAGACGCAAATACAGACTCTGGCCATCGTGACACGCGGCGCTGATCGGCAGCGGTTGCTGGGACCATTCGGCTAGTTTGCTCAACGCCCGAGCGCAGTCGATATCGAGGCGAATGCTCAGGCACTGGCGCGGTTTCGGCAGGACTTTCAGCGACACTTCGGTGAGCACGCCGAGGCAACCGAAACTGCCGGCCATCAGCCGCGACAGGTCATAACCGGCGACGTTTTTCATCACTTCGCCACCGAAGCGCAAATGCTGCCCCAGGCCGGTAATCACTCGCGTGCCGAGGACGAAATCGCGCACCGAGCCGGACCATGGTCGGCGTGGCCCGGACAGTCCGCTGGCGATCATGCCGCCGACGGTGGCGCTATCAGCGAAGGAAGGCGGTTCGCAGGGCAACATTTGCCCGGCGTCATCTAGCGCCGCGAGCAGCTCGGACAACGGCGTGCCGGCACGTGCGGTGACCACCAGTTCCGTCGGGTCGTACTGAACGATGCCACGATGAGCGCGGGTGTCGAGCACTTCGCCGGCCACTTCGCGGCCGAGAAAGGCCTTGCTGTTGCCGCCCTGAATCTTCAGCGGCGTGGCATTGGCCCGCGCGGCGTTGACCTGATCGAGCAGGGCGTTGGCGGCGTCGAAATCAGCCATCAGAATCGCTCCAGCTCGGGGAAGGGCAGTTGCCCGGCATGAATGTGCATCGCGCCAAATTCGGCGCAGCGATGCAGGGTCGGGATGTTCTTGCCGGGATTGAGCAGGCCCTGCGGATCGAACGCAGCTTTCACCGCATGAAACAGCAGCAACTCGTCGCTGTTGAACTGTGCGCACATCTGATTGATTTTTTCGCGGCCGACCCCGTGCTCGCCAGTGATGCTGCCGCCGACCTTGACGCACAGTTCGAGGATCTTGCCGCCCAGTGCCTCGGCGCGATGCAGTTCGCCGGGTTGGTTGGCATCGAACAGAATCAGCGGATGCATGTTGCCGTCGCCGGCATGGAACACGTTGGCCACGCGCAAGCCATATTCCTCGCTAAGACGCGAGATACCTTGCAGCACAGCGGGCAATTCGCGGCGCGGGATAGTGCCGTCCATGCAGTAATAATCGGGCGACAATCGACCGATCGCCGGGAAGGCATTTTTGCGCCCTGCCCAGAAACGCACGCGCTCGGCCTCGTCCTGAGCCTGACGCACTTCAGTCGCGCCGGCCGCTGTCATGAGTTCGCGCACCCGCTGGCAATCGTCGTGCACATCGGCTTCAACGCCGTCGAGTTCGCAGAGCAGAATCGCCTCGGCGTCGACCGGATACCCGGCGTGGATAAAATCTTCGGCGGCGCGAATGGCCAGGTTGTCCATCATTTCCAGACCACCCGGAATGATCCCGGCGGCGATGATTTCGGCGACCGCGCGGCCGGCCTTTTCGACCGAGTCGAAACTGCCCAGCAGCACCTTGGCGACTTGCGGTTTGGGCAGCAGTTTCACCGTGACTTCGGTGATGATCCCCAGCAGGCCTTCGGAGCCGGTGAACAAGGCGAGCAGGTCGAAACCGGCTGAATCGAGCGCCTCGGAGCCCAGCGTCAGACGTTCGCCCTCGATGGTCAGCACTTCGATTTTCAACACGTTATGCACTGTCAGACCGTACTTGAGGCAATGCACGCCACCGGCGTTTTCCGCAACGTTGCCGCCGATTGAACAGGCGATCTGCGAGGACGGATCCGGCGCGTAGTACAGGCCGAACGGAGCGGCGGCCTGGGAGATGGCGAGGTTGCGCACGCCAGGCTGAACCCGCGCGATGCGAGCAGCGGGGTCGATGTGCAGGATGCTGTTGAACCGCGCCATCACCAGCAGCAGGCCTTTTTCCAGTGGCAGGGCGCCGCCGGACAATCCAGTGCCGGCACCCCGCGCGACCACGGGCACATTGTTCTGATGGCACAGTTTCAGCAGGGTTTGCACTTGCTCCAGACGCCGGGGCAGGGCCACCAGCATTGGCGTGGTGCGGTAGGCGCAGAGGCCGTCGCATTCGTAGGGTTTGAGTTCATCTTCGCGCCAGAGGATGTCCAGGTCCGGCAGGGCTTGTTGCAAGGCCTTTAGCAGTTCGGCCTTGTTCACCTCGGGCAAGGGACCGTCGAGGCGTTCGTCGTAAAGGATGTTCATGGGAACGCCAACCTTCTGTCTCCGCTGATCGTTCCCACGCTCAGCGTGGGAATGTAGCCCGTGACGCTCCGCGTCACTGGACGCAGAGCGTCCCCTGAGGCATTCCCACGCAGAGCATGGGAACGATCAGTTGCGCAACCTGGGGCATTGCGAATATCCATGTTCATCGCTGTCGTTCCAGAAATTCCCCGTACAGCCGCGCGGTATTTCCCGGCTGTTCGACCATCGGCATGTGCCCGACGTGATCCCACACATCCACTTCGAGATTGGCGATGCCTTTGCTCCACACCGGCACGCTGCTGACGTCGATCAGGCGATCCTTGCGCCCCCATAGCAGCAGCGCCGGGCATTTGATGTCGACCAGTTTCGGCTCCATCGGCGGACTCGCATGGAAGTCGCAGAATATTTCTTCGAGCTCGTCACGTTGCTGCTCATAACGCTGGGCGACGGCATCGAGCACCAGTTTCGGCACCCACGGCGGCGACTCCATGGTCATCGCATAGAAGCGCTGAAACTCTTCGCGGGAATTGATCAGAAACGGATTGTGCCCGCGCGCCAGGTGTCGCTCCATGTCGCTGGGCTGCGGTGCGGTGACGCCGGCCGGGTCGATCAAGGCCAGCGAGGCAATTCGCTCCGGATAGGTCGCCGCCAGCCACGCGGCAATGTAGCCGCCCATGGAGTTGCCGATGACGTGGACTTTTTCCACGCCGCACACATCGAGCAGTTGAATCATGCGTTTGGCCTGCACCGCGATGTCATAACCGCCGCCAGCCTTGAAGCCGGTTTCACCGTGGCCGGCCAGATCCGGGATGATCACCCGGTACTGGCGCACGAAATGCCGGGCGCAGCGCAGCCAGAGATTTTTGTCGGCGCTGAAGCCGTGCAGCATCAGAATCGCACTGGACGCCTCGTACGGCCCGCCTTGCCAGGTCGACACGGTCATTTCGGCGATCGGCACTTCGATCTTGTGCAGTTTGTACAGCTTGGCCTCGATGGCCATGGCCAGGTCGTACAGCCAATGGCCCACCGCTGGGTAACTCAACCAGCTCCAGGCCACGAACACCGCGAGTGCGACAAACAGCAAAAGCATCGACGTCTTCCTTATACGTGTTCAGGACAAAATATGGTCGGCCGGTTTCAGCGCCCGGGTCAGCAGGTGATAGCTGAAACTGAAGCCGGGAAACATCGCGATTACATGGCCGCTCTTGCTCTGGTACCAACTGTGGCAGCCACCGGACTTCCATACCGTGCGCTGCATTTCCCGGTGGATCATTGCAGTGTAGGTACGTTCCGCGTCAGGGCGCACTTCGATGCTGCGCAGGCCTTTGGCCTGCACGGTACGGATGCAGTCGAGGATGTAGTTCATCTGCGATTCGATGATGAACAGCGCCGAGGTGTGGCCAATGCCGGTGTTCGGCCCGGTGACGATAAACAGGTTGGGGAAGTCTGGCAGGCTGGTGCCGAGGTAAGCGCGCGGATATTCGGCCCAGACATCTCTGAGTTGCACGGCGTTTTTGCCGCTGACCGGGTAGGAAATCACCCCGTCCGTGGCGTCGTAACCGGTCGACCAGACGATCAGATCAACATTGACATGCTCGCCGTCTACGGTGTTGATCCCGCTTTCGTCGATCGAAGTGATGCCGTGGTCGCGACTGTGCAGCGTGACGTTGGCGCGGTTCAGCGCCGGGTAGTACGTGCTCGACACCAGCACGCGTTTGCAGCCGATGGTGAAATCCGGGGTTAGCTTCTGCCGCAGCAGCGGGTCTGGAACCTGACGCTTGAGGAACCGCAGCGCATGTCGCTGGACCAGGTGAATCGCCGGTTTCGAGTATTTGAAGGCGATGACCCGGGTTTCGAATTGCCAGTAGATCAGCCAGCGCAACAGCTTGTACGCCGGCTTCAAGCCGAGCAGCCAGCGCTGGAGCCGGCCGAATTTACGATCGGCACGCGGCAGCACCCAATGCGGCGTGCGCTGGAACACATGCAGATGTTCGACCTGGGTTGCGATCGCCGGAATTACCTGTGCAGCGCTGGCACCGCTGCCGACAATCGCCACGCGTTTACCGCGATAGTCGTAGCTGTGATCCCAATGATTTGTATGAAAAGTCTTGCCTTGAAAGCGATCAATCCCAGGGAAGTGTGGAATGACCGGCTGACTCAACGGCCCGGAAGCATTGATCAGGAATTGCGTATGGAAGATGCCCTTGGCGCGGGTGTGCACCGTCCAGTGTTTTTCCGCTTCGTCCCATTCGACGCGCTCGACATCGGCTTGCAACTCGACCCGGTCGCGCAAACCGAATTGCTCGATCACCTGTTCGGTGTAGCGCTGCAGTTCCGCCTGTTCGGCAAACATCTGCGACCAGCGGTAGGGCGCGAACGACAGAGAATACAGCGGCGACGGCACGTCCACTGCGGCACCGGGGTAGGTGTTCTGGCACCAGGTGCCACCGAAAAATTCGCGTCGTTCCAATATGCGAAAGTCATCGATCCCGGCCTTGAGCAGGTTGACCGCTGCGCACTGGCCGCCGAAACCGCTGCCGATGATCAACACATGGTAGGTGTGCATGGGCCCCCTTCTTAGAATTGTCGTTCCTTTTCCCTCTTTCATTTATAGCCAACTCTGGGCCGCGTGTGCGGCGCTGATAGCGCTCTATTCAGGCCGCTGGCCGGTGATGGCTATTTAACGGTGCCCTGATAGACTCCGAACACACCGTGTCGGGGTGTAACCATGCATCGCGCGGTCGAGGCCCTTATGGGAAATACGCGAGGAAAGGGACTTTCACTGGCCAGGAGGCTGTATACGTCGCGGGTGTTCGGGCTGCTGCTCGGGCTCATATGCATCAGCGCCGCAATGTATTCCCTCGATCCGCCGCTGTGGGTGTGGGGCCTGATGCTGTTCAACGGCCTGGTCTGGCCGCATCTGGCTTTCCATTGGGCGCGCCGCTCGAGCGTGCCGTTCCGCGCCGAACACCGCAATTTACTGATCGACGCGTTCATGGGCGGTTTCTGGGTCGCTGCCATGCAGTTCAATCCGCTGCCCAGTGCAACCACGGTTTCAATGATGGCCATGAACAACGTCGCCATCGGTGGCGGCCGGTTTCTGCTGGCGGGGACGGCGGCACAGCTGCTCGGTATGGGCGTGGGGCTGGTGGTGTTTGCGCCGACGTTCATCCCGCAGACAACGCCGCTGCAGCTTTACGCCTGTTTGCCGTTGCTGTTGCTGTATCCGCTGGCGCTGGGCTGGATCTGCTTTCGCCAGGCCTCGACCCTCGGTCGACACAAGCGTGAGCTGCTGGCGTTGAGTCGCACTGACAGCCTGACCGGTTTGCTCAATCACGGCGCATGGAAAGATCAACTGAACCTTGCGTTCCAGCGTTGCACACGCCAGCAGCAGGGCGCGGCGATTGCGCTGATCGACATCGATCATTTCAAGGCAATCAATGACACCTATGGCCACGTCGCTGGCGATATCGTCCTGCGCCAGTTGAGCAAACTGCTCAAGCACAACCTGCGCGCCAGCGATGTGGCCGGGCGATATGGCGGGGATGAGTTCTGCGTGATCCTGCCGGACCTGCCGCTATTCAATGCCGCCCAAGCCATGGAAGCCCTGCGCGAGCGCTTCGCGATTCTGGGCTATGAGCAGAGCCCGGCGCTGAAGGTCAGTCTGAGCATTGGCCTGGCCGCGTACGACCCGAGCCATGCCGACGCAACGCGGTGGCTGGATGATGCCGATCAGGCCTTGTACGAAGCCAAGGCCAGTGGGCGCAATCGCGTTATCTGCAACAGCGATAACAAACCGAGGCAGGCGCTGCTGGATTCGGTTTGATGGATGTCGGCAGTTCCTGCAATTTGTTCGGTGGCGGTCGGGCAAGTGTCGCATCCGCTATAGAGCCTTGCGCCAATGTCGGTTACGGTTGAATCCCTCCGACACGAAACAAGGACTGCTTCATGACGTTCTCATTTCCCCGCTCCCTGCTGGCCGCCAGCCTCGGTCTGTCCCTCGCGTTCTCGGCCGCAAACGCCGCTGAACCGCATAAGCAAGTGCTCGCCGATGCCGAGCAGTACCAGCCCGAAGCGCTGAAGTTATTGGAACGACTGGTCAATATCGACTCCGGATCCGGCTATGAACCGGGCCTGAAACAGGTCAGCGACATCGCCATCGATGAGCTCAAAAAGCTTGGCGCAACCATTGAATTGGTGCCGAACACGCCGGAAAAATCCAACCACGTGCTGGCCACGTTCAAAGGCACCGGCAAGGCAAAAATCCTTCTGATGGCGCACATGGACACGGTGTTCAAGGAAGGCTCCGCTGCCGAGCGGCCATTTCACATCAAGGACGGCCGTGCCTACGGGCCGGGGGTGATGGACGACAAGGGCGGGATCGTCGCCGGTATCTACGCGCTGAAAGTGCTGAAAAACCTCGACTTCAAGGATTACGCGCAGATCACTTTCCTGCTCGACGCCAGCGAAGAAACCGGCTCGGACGTTGCTACCGACCTGATCAAGAAAACCGCCAAACAGCACGATGTGACCCTCAACCTCGAACCGGGCCGCCCGGCCGATGGCCTGGTGGTGTGGCGCAAGGGCAGTGCGACGGCGCTGGTCGAAGTCAAAGGCAAGGCCGCCCACGCCGGCGTCGCGCCAGAGCTTGGACGGAACGCGGCGATGGAAGCGGCGCATCAGATTCTGCAACTGGGCAAGCTTGGCGACGAGGCGAAGAAAACCACCATCAACTTCACCGTGCTCAAGGCCGGCGATCGCACCAACGTGATTCCTGATCAGGCCACGGCCAAGGCGGATGTGCGCGCGGCGGTGCCGGAAGAGTTCGATCGCATCGAGAAGGATCTGGCGCGGGTCTCGCAGGACAAACTCATAGCTGAAACCGAAGTGAAGACTTCCTTGCAACGCGGTTTGCCGCCGATGCCGCAGACAGCCGAGTCGGATCGCTTGATGGCCATGGCGCAGGGGATTTACGGCGAGATCGGCCGCCAGTTGACGGAAGAGGGCAGCGGTGGCGCGGCGGATGCCAGCCTGTCTGCCGGGGTGGGGACGCCGACGCTGGATGGATTCGGGATTGTCGGCGGCAATATTCACACCCCGCAAGAATATGCCGAAGTGGCGAGCGTGGCGCCGCGGATTTATCTGTTGTCGCGGATGATCATGGAACTGGCCAAACCGCGATGAAGCATGGGGTGTCTTGATGGTGGGCACGATCAGAACACCAGTCGGTAAAAGACCAGAGCGCGGCTCCTCGAGTGAGCTGCGCCTGTGCCTGAAACAGTTCCTTGCGCACTGCAAGAGCCGCCACAAGCGCTGAGATTGTGCCGGTTCTGCCAACCTCGCTGCGCTTCAATCCCATTGAAGCTACATCCGCTCATCGGTTTTCAATGCAAAAAAACCGAAGCTTCCTGATTGCTTGCTTGTCATCTCCATGAGGCCGCAGCCCTTTCAATGCGGCCGTTTCGCTGTATCACGCCGTCCGTCGACGCAGAGGAATGAGCGCACGATAGGCGCAGTCGACTTTGCACGGTGAGTGGCCATCCGCTGATTGCCAAGCGCTCAAACATGCGCTGAAGCAGGTGAGCTGAGCCGTGCGCAACGCCTGGTTCTGTACCGAGGACAACGTGCAACCACCGATCCGAGAAGGACACCGCCGTGAGTGAAACCGATCTTGAAATGGAACTGAAAGCGTGGCGTCTGTTGCTGGAGGACGACGCCTATCGCCTGGATTTCCCCGACGATTATCACCGCACCCTGATCCAGCGTGCCGACGAATTGCTGCTGCACGAATGGATCACCCGTGACGATTGGCAGTTGCTGATAAACGCGGCGGATGACGCGCGTGAATTTACCCTCGAGAGCCTCGCGCGTGAGCAGCGCGATTGCCTGAAAATCTCGTCGCTTCGACTACCGACAGGCCAGGAAGACGACCAGCCCCAGCGCCCGCAAGGCGCCGCATGCGTATCAACCAATGGGAGCGTCATCATGAGTGATGAGAAGAAAGATCAACCGAGCAACCCGCCGAACAATGAGCCGAACGACACCATGCCTGCGCATTCCACCGAACAGGAGCGCGAGCGCTTGAAGGACTTCAACAAGGACGGCATCCCGCCGGGAAGCTGCTGATTACCCCTCAAGCCCAGAGCACGCGGAGTATTTCACCATGCAAGTACAAGTAGACAGCAACCATATCGAAGGCAGCGCCGAACTGCAGAAGTGGGTGGGCAGTACGGTGGTCGATGAACTGGACCGCTATTCGTCATTTCTGACCCGATTGGAAATTCACGTTGGCGACGTCAACGCACAGAAATCCGGTGCGCAAGACAAGCGCTGCCAGATCGAGGCGCATCCCAAGGGGCACACCTCGCTGTCGGCCAGCCATCATGCCGAAAGTCTGGAGCTGGCCGTCGCCGGAGCGGCAAAAAAGATTGCCCATGCGCTGGAGCATCTGGTGGGGCGCCTGTCGCCGCGCGTCGAATCGACCGGACGCCTGACGGCACCGCCGGTTCGGGAGGATTCGCCAGCGGAAATCGACGCCATGCTCGAAGACGAGTTTCTCGCCAGACAAGCTGACCTGGAGAAAGAGTAAGGAGTGTCGTCATGGCCCGGATTCAACCCTTTACCCACGAAACGCTGAGCACACTGCTGGCCCTGAATGACCGTCTCAACCTCAGCCTGTACATGCCGGCGCATCGAACCTTTCCGGAACGCTCGCAAGACCCGATCCGTTTCAAGAATCTGGTCAGGCAGCTGGAAGGTTTGCTCGAACAACATTCTCCCGAGTCGCCCAGGGACAGCGTGCTCGCGCCATTTCATGAGCTGCTGGATGATCAGTCCTTCTGGAATACCTGCCCCGAGTCCATCGCAGTTTTCGGCGGCGAGGAGCATTTCATCGTGGTCGGCCTGCATCAGGCGGTTCGCGAAGCGGTCATCGTCAACGGCCATCCGTATCTCAAGCCGTTGCTGCGCCTGGCGCCGGTGATTGATCGTTGCCAGGTGCTGTGCCTGTCCCGTGACAGCGTGCAGATGTATCAAGGGACGGGGCAGCAGATGCAGGAGGTCGAGCTGCCCGAAGCGGTGCCCACCCGACTGGCGGATGCGCTCGGTAACGAGCTCACGCCACGCGATCAGCAGGGCCACCCTGATGGCTTCAGCGGTGGGGGGGAGCGTGGTGATCCGATGATGCACGAGTCGGGCGGTGGCGGTAAGCAGGATGAAATCAACCTCGACCGAGAGCGGTTTTTCCGCGCGGTCGATAAAGCTGTCACCGAGCATTGCTCGCGCCAGTCCAGCCTGCCGCTGGTGCTCGTTGCGCTGCCGGAGAACCAGGCGGTCTTCCGTACGGTGAGCCATAACCCGTTCCTGTTACCCGACGGCATCGAGCGGGATCCGGCGACGCTTCAGCCTGCGCAACTGGCGGCAGCCGGCGCGGTTGTGTTGCGCAAGCGTCATGACGATGGGCTGAACAAAGCATTCGATCGCTATGGCGTGGCGCTCGGTCAGGGAGCGGTGGGGCAACATTTGTCGGAGATTGCCCAGGCAGCGGTAGAGGGCAGGGTGGCTTTGTTGCTGGTTGAGGCCGAACGTGAAATTGCCGGGACCATTGCGGCCAATGCGCTGAACCGCGAGGCTGCCGATAGCCGCAAAATTCATTCGAAGGACGTACTCGACGAACTGATTCTGGCGGTGATCCGCCAGGGCGGTGAGGTGGTGGTTGTACCGCCGGAACGCTCGATGCCGACCGAGACGGGGGCGGCAGCGGTTTATCGGTATTGATCGATTGGCCGAGACGTTACTCAGTTACTTACGCCGGTTCAGCGCTGTGACGGCTGCCCTCATTTCTGGCAAGCCAGACTCCACAGGTTGCGCGTTGAACATCAATTGATGGTTCAACGCAAACTTTGTGGGAGCTGGCTTGCCAGCGATGGCGCTGGCCCAGCCAACGTTTACTCCTTGACGCTCATGTACTCCTTGGCCCAGAGAATGTATTCCTCGGGTTGGGTATAGGTGTGCGTCAATTCGGTCGCGCTCAGATCGGCGGCCTGGGTGAAGATCTGCCGCTGTTCGCGCAGGCTGTCGTAAGTCGCTTTGATCGCAGCGAAGTAGGCGCCGTGGCCGTCGATGGTCACGCGCACCCCGAGTTCTGCCAGACGTTTGTCATCGCGCAGGGCCGGGTTACCGTAGGTGACCAGCATCAGCGGCACGGTCAGGTGCTCGGCGATTTGTTCCAGTTGGTCGAAGTCCTGCACGCCGACCATGCAGATACCGTCAGCGCCGGCCGCTTGATATTGGCGGGTGCGGCTGATGATTTCCTGGATCGGCAGAATGCCGGCGTTGGTGCGGGCGACGATGGCCATTTCGGTGTCGACCCGGGCTTCCAGCGCCGCGCGGATCTTGCCGACGCCTTCTGCCACCGTAATCAGGTCAGTGGATTTGCGCCCGAATTGCGCTGGCAGCAAGGTGTCTTCGATGGTCAGTGCCGCAACACCGGCGCGTTCCAGTTCGACAATGGTGCGCATCACGTTGAGGGCGTTGCCATAGCCGTGATCGGCGTCGGCAATCACGGGGAGTTGGGCGACGCGACCGATGCGCGTGGCCTGTTCGGCGAATTCGCTGAGGGTGATCAGGGCGAAGTCCGGTGCGCCGAGCACCTGCAGGGAGGCCACGGAACCGCCAAGAATACCCACTTCAAAACCCAGGTCAGCGGCGATGCGGGCGGACATCGGGTCAAACACCGAAGCCGTGTGGTAGCAGGTGTCGGAGGCCAGCAGCTGACGGAAATTACGGCGCAAATCTTGATGGGAAAGCCTGGTCATACGAGTTCCACCAATACATAAGAAATGGAAAGGCTTGAGCAAAGGTGTCAACGCCGAAGAATGAAAAGGCTATCACGCGAATGGGTCAGGAATCATGACGAATTTGCGCGGCAGGACTGGCGGCTGAAAGGTTTAACCTCTCGCGCCGGGAATATCAGGCTGCCACGGCGTGTGGTTGTTGATGGGGCAGGCGCACCGCGCGTACCGAATTGCCCGGCTGAAGCTGCAGGCGTTTGGCAGTGAGGCGATCGACCATCAGGCTGTTTCCGACCATTCGACCGGGCGCCACGGTGATGCGGCAGTTTTCCAACCGGCGATTATGAATCAGCCACAGCGGTGCCTGCTCGTCCGGGGTGCCAAGGCTCAGGGCCAGTTCGAGGCTGTCGCGTACCGTGCGGATGCTGCGGATCGGCGCTTCGATGACCGGACCACCGTCAAAAATGTCGATGTAGCCCTGGTGCGCAAAACCCTCCGCCTGAAGGATTTTCAATGCCGGCTGGGTATTCGGATGAGTCTGGCCGATCGCGGCCTGCGCCTGCTCGGTCAGCAGACAGGTGTACAACGGCTGGCGAGGCATCAGTTCGGCGATGAAGGGTTTGTTGCCCAGGCCCGACAAGTGATCAGCGTAGGTGAAATCCATCTGGAAGAAGTGCCGGCCGAGGCTGTCCCAGAACGGCGAACAACCATTTTCATCGGCACTGCCTCGCAGCTCGGCGATCATTTTCTCGCCAAACAGATGCGGGAATTCGGCGACGAACAGCAAACGACCCAGCGACAACAGGCGGCCATTGCTGCCGCTGCGCTGGTCATGGCGCAGGAACAGCGAGCACAGCTCCGATTGACCGGTCAGTTCATTGTTGAGGAACAACGTCGGGATCTGCCGCTGAATGCCCAGGTCAGGTGCCGAACTGACCGTCATGCCGAGCCGGTAGTTGTACCAGGGCTCGCGCAAGCCAACGGCGCCGGCCATCGCGCTGACACCGACGACGCGCTGTTCGTCGTCTTCAAGCACGAACAGGTAATCGGCATCGGCCCGCTCCACCTGTTCGGCAAAAGCCCGTTGCGCCCAGCGCACCCGATGCGCCAGGCGGTCTTCGTTGGCAGGAAGGGTGGTGAACCCCGGTCCGGCCTGTTCGACGAGGGTCATCAAGGCAGGCAGGTCGCTGACTTTTACCGGACGAACTATCATGCTCCAACTCCTTCTGCGTACCGATTCAGGCACCCACGGCAAACGCGGCTCACAGCGCGACCAGTCGTATCGAACCGCCATCACTGACTTTCAGCGCCGCGCAGATGGCGGGCGACAGGGGCAGCGGCTGGTCGGTGTGATAGTCGAGTTCGGTGACAATCGCGCGGTAATCATGCAGGCCGTCGTTGCTCAGCAGATAACGGCCGCGGGCGTCGGTCGATGCTTGTTGGCGAACGATGGCGGTCTGGCTGTCAGCGATCGAGCGAATGTTCGCAGTACGCGCATACAGCGTCGGACCGGCGTCGAACAGGTCGATGTAGCTGTTGGTTTCGAAGCCTTCACGCTCGAGAATGTCGAACGCTTCCTGGCCGTCCGGGTGCACGCGACCGATGCAATCCTGCGCCGCTTGCGGCAGCATCGGCACATAGATCGGGTATTGCGGCATCAGTTCGGCGAGGAACGTGCGGCTCTGCAACCCGCACAGACGCTCGGCTTCCGCGTAGGGCAGGTCGAAGAAGTGTTTGCCCAGGGCATCCCAGAATGGCGAGTGACCGTGCTCGTCGCTGTAGCCGACGATCTCGGTGATTACCGCCTCAGAGAACCGCTGTGCATGCGCGGCAATGAACAGCAGGCGCGCCCGCGACAACAGTTCGCAAAAGGGTGTGCGCACCAGCGCGGCATCGATGTGGAAACCGCGCAGCAAGGTGTGCCCGCTGAGGTCATGGCACAGCGACAACGCCGGCACGCCGTGCTCAATGTTCAATTCCCGCGAAGCGCTGGTGAAGTGGCGATTGCGCAGGCTGTAGAACGGCTCCTTGAAGCCGGCGGTGGCAAGTATCTCCGAGCAGCCGAGCAGTTGCTGGCGTTCGAGGTCTTCGAGCACAAAGAAATAGTTCTCCGGCCCCTGCGCTGTGGCGGCGCTGTCGAAGGAGGCGCACGAGGCGGCGATTTTTTCGCGCAGGTGTTCGCTGTCATCCGGCAGCGAGGTGACGCCGATCATGCTCTCGCGGGCCAGGCGCTGTAGCTGGGGCAGATCGTTCTGCTCGACTGGGCGTAAGACCAGCATGGATGTACTCCTGTATCAAAAGGTTCGGCCCGTTCGCCGAACCTGACTATCACTGTCGATGTCCACGCGATAAATCGGCGGTTACCTGATTTGTTGTCAGACGCCGCTCTTTTTCTTGTCAGCCTTTACTCGGATCGGGCAGCGCGGTGCTGGCGCCGAGCTTGTTGAGGAAGAACAGGTAAACCAGACCCAGGGCAATCCAGATCAGGCCGAGCTTCTGCGCATCGACGCCCATGTTGTACATGATGGCGGCGACGATGATGAAGCCGATCACCGGGCAGAGCAGATGGCGTACAACCTGCCCCGACTTCTGCCGACGCCAGTAGTGGTTGATTACCGTCAGATGCAGCAGCATGAAACCGCTGAGGGCGCCGAAGTTGATCAGCGAAGTGAGAATGTCCACTGCATTGATGAACAGGTAGCAGATAAGCAACGACAACACCGCCACCAGATAGATGCTCAGGTACGGCGTGTTGTGTTTCGGGTGAACCCTGGCAAGCACCTTCGGCAGCTTGCCGTCGCGGGCCATGCCGAACAGCAGACGAGAGACGGCGGCCTGCGAGGTGATCGCCACGGCCACGCCCCAGGCCAGCGCCGTCGCCACGGCAGTCAGGGTCGCCAGCCAGCTGCCGGCGGCGATTTCAGCAATTTCATAAAATGCGGTGTCTGCGGACTTGAAGCCCATGCCCGCCGCCAGATCGGTGGCAATCCACGTCTGTACGACGAAAATCGTGCCCATGACCGCGAGGGTAATCAGCGCCGCTCTACCCACGCTGCGGCCCGGGTCTTCCTTGATTTCTTCGGCAAGGGTCGAGATCGCGTCGAAGCCCAGGAACGACAGCACGGCGATCGACACCGCTTGCATCAGCAGGGCGAAGTTGAAGGTTTCCGGGTGATACAGCGGCGCCATGGTCAGCTCGCCATTTCCCGCGCCGTTGTGCAACGCGTTCCAGGCGTAGAACAGGAAGATGCCCAACACCACCAGTTGCGCCAGCAGGAACAGGATGTTCATTCGCGCGGTAAAAGTGATGCCGCGCAGGTTGACGAATGTCGCACTGACCAGAAACGCCAGGATGAAGCCAACCTTGGGAATGTCCGGGTACAGATGGTTGAGCGCCATCGCCGCATAAAGGTACAGCAACGGCGGAATCAGCAGATAGTCGAGCAGCATCAGCCAGCCAGCGATGAACCCGACATGTTGATTAAGGCCGCGTTGCGCGTAGGAATATACCGAGCCGGCAATCGGAAAGGCCTTGGCCATGCTGCCGTAACTGAGCGCGGTGAACAGCATCGCGACCATGCCGATGATGTAGGCCAGCGGCACCATCCCTGGAGCTTCAGCGTTGACGTAGCCATACACTCCGAACGGTGCGATGGGGATCATGAAAATCATCCCGTACACCACCAGATCGGTCAGCGTCAGGCTACGTTTCAACTCTTGCTTGTAGCCGAATTCTTCAATTTCCATGAAGCGCAACTCCTTGTCAGCCATCGGTCGTTTCAGTTGTTCCGTCGGTTCATCATTTACTGCGATTGCTACAGCAACGGTGCGAGATAGGCGGCCCACCGCGATACCTCTGCGGGGCTGCGCAGCAAGTCATTGCGCACCTCGATCAGCACCGCTTCAAGGCCGCGGGCATCGCCGTGCACCGGCACGGTCATATCGCCCAAAGGATCGATTCTGTACGGCTGGTTGCCCGCGACTTTCAACGGATGCGCTTGCAGCCCGTCGAGCAGGCGCTGGGCGTAGGCTTTCGCCTGACCGAACAACACGCCGACTTCCAGCGGTCGCGGCTGACCGTAATACACCGGAGTGAAACTATGAATGCCGACCACCCGCACCGCTTGGCCTTTGGCAATGCGCTCGTCGATCAATGTCTGCAAACGCGCATGAAACGGTTTGAACAGGGTCTGCCGGCGGTATTCGCGGGCTGCTTCATCCAGATCGTGATTGCCCGGGATCTGATAGATCTCGCTTTGCAGTGGAATGCTGTCCGGCGCATGGCGCGGGCGGTTGAGGTCGATCAACAGCCGTGAATAGTTGGCACTGAGCAGGGTAGCGCCGAGCTGTTGCGACAACGCTTCAGCCAGTTGCAGCGCGCCGATGTCCCAGGCGATATGTTCGCGTGCGGCCGCCTCGTCCAGGCCCAGATTGTTCAGAGCCTCGGGGATATAACGACTGGCGTGCTCGCACACCAGGATCAACGGGTTCGTCGAGTCCTCGCGACTCAGGTCGTAGACCGGGCGAGCGAACAACCCCAGCTCGGCCGATTCAGTACAGGTGTGCATAGTGCTCACACAAGTCAGCGGGCGAGAGCTGTTCCGTCAGCGCCAGTTCCTCGGTTTTCAGGGCGTAATACGTGTCGAGCAGCGGCTTTGGCAGCCATTCATTGAAAGCTGCACTGTCGCGCAGGCAATCCAGCGCCTGGGACAGCGAGGCGGGCAGGGCGACGATACCCCGGGCCTTGCGTTGCTCATCGTTGAGTGAATCGGGGATTTCATCGGTGATCGCATTCAGCGCCAAGCGCTGCTCGATGCCCAGCCGCCCGGCAATCAGCAGCGCGGCCATGGCCAGGTGCGGCGAGGCAGTGGCGTCCATGGCGCGGAATTCCAGGTTGAACTGTTGCGCGGCGGACTTGCCACCCAACGTCACGGTCGGGCAGATGCGCAGCGCTGCTTCACGGTTCTGCTGCCCCAGGCAGGCGTACGACGCGCTCCAGTGGTGCGGCTGCAAGCGCTCGTACGACAGCGGCGTCGGCGCAGTGAACGCGCACAGCGCCGGCAGAAAATGCAGGATCCCGGCAGCCCAGTGCTGGCCGATGCTCGACAGGCCATTGCTGGTGCCGGCGTCGTACAGCATCGGCTGGCCGGCCAGGTCGTGCAGGCTGACGTGCAGATGCACACCGTTGCACACGGCTTCGGCGGCAGCCTTGGGCGCGAAGCTCAGTTCGAGGCCCATCTGCCGGGCGATTTCCCGGCTGATTTCGCGCACATTGACCGCGCGATCCGCCGCCGCCACGCCAAGGGTCGGACGGCAGGTGATTTCGTATTGGTGCTTGCCGTATTCCGGCAGAAACATTTCCGGCTCGACGCCACCGGCGCGCAGGGCGCTGAGCAGCCAGCCGCCGAATTCGGCGCCCTGGCGCTGAGCTTCCAGGGAGAACGCTGCGTGTTCGGCGAAGCCTGCATGCAGATTGAATTCATGTTCGAACGCCGCGTTGACCTGCAAGCCCAGTTCATCGCGATAGCGCTCGATCTCATCGCGCAGCAATGTGCGTGGGCAAGCGCCCCAGGCTTGGCCGTCGGTCTCGCGAATATCGGCGTGGATGAAATCGAGCACCGGTGCATTGGCATCCGGGCCGCTGCCAACGGTGACGCGGCTGTCCAGATCGGGTACCAGCCGCAGGTCGCCATACGCGCCCCACGGATTGCTTGAAGCGATGATGTCTTGCGGCGTCAATGCGCTGTTGGCCGGAACCCAGCCGCAACCGGCTGCCTGGTAATGCTCCAGCTCATCGGTTGGAAACGAACGGCCACGGGTGATGCCGATCAGGTCAGTGGTGACCAGCGTGGTCATCGGCAGCGGCGTCAGGCGTGCGCTCATGGCTGCATCTCCTGTATACGGCCGAGCACAGTCTGAGTATTGGTGATCCAGCAGTAACCCTTGATGGCGTTGAGGCAGGCGTGATGGCGTTCAGCGCTGTAAGTGGCGCAGGCGTCCTCCACCAGTGTCACCAGATAGCCACGGTCGGCGGCGTCGCGTACGGCCATGTCGACGCACTGGTCGGTGACGATGCCGGCAATGATCAGATGGCGGGTTTGCAGGTTGCGCAGCACGTAATCGATAGTGGTCGAGTTGAACACCCCGGATGAGGTCTTCGGCAGCACGATTTCATTTTCCGTCGGGGTCAGTTCAGCGATGATCTGCGCTTGCAAGCTGCCTTTGGGCAGGTGCATGTCCGACAGTTTGTGATCCAGCGAGCGGTCGCGACCATCGGCGGTCAGGCTTTCGATAATCGTGTGCAGCACGTTCTGCTGCGCTTGGCGAACGGCGCTGAGCAGTCGTTGCTGGTTAGGCACCACCTGGCTGCGCGTGCGCCGGAGGAAATACTCGGCATCGGGCCTGCTCAGGTGCGGGTCGAATTGCGGTTCGAGCCAGGCGCGCTGCATGTCCACCAGCAACAAAGCCGTGTGGTCGAACGCAAACGGCAGATCCCGAGGCGAGCGGTGGGGAAGGCTGAACATCCTTATTTTTCCTCCAGCAGATGAGTCGCAAAGTCGTTGCGCAGGGCATCGATGCCTTCCAGGCGATCGGCCGGATCCGGCACGCGCAAGGTCAGGCAGGCAATCAACGCCTCGACCTGCGCCAGCGCTGGCACCATGGTATCGAACGGCGATGCCGACTCCACCGGCGCGCTGATGATCAGATCAGCCATTTCGCGCAACGGCGAGGCGTAGACATCGGTGAACAGCACCACTCGCGCGTTATTGTTTTTCGCCGCAGTGGCTACACGCAGGGCTTGGGTCTGGTAGCGCCGGTAGTCGAACACCAGCACCACGTCCTGGCGTTGCAGATCGAACAAGCGGTCAGGCAACAGGGCGTTGTCTTCCAGGGCAAAGCAGCCGGGACGCAGCAGGCGCAAGTGGTTGAGCAGGTAATGGGCCATGAGAATGCTGAAGCGGCCACCGAAGCAGTAGACCTGATGACGGCTGTCGAGCAGCCATTCGACGAGGATTCGCACATCTTCGGGTTGGGTCAGGGCTTGGGTGTCGACCAGCAAACGGTGGCTGTCGGCCAGGTAATGGGCCCAGGCATCGTCCTTGTTCTGCTGCGAGCGTGGCTGCAACAGTGTGCGTGGCGAACGCAAGCGATGGTCCATGTCACTGAGCAAGGCTTCCTGAAACTCGGCATAACCGCCGAAACCGAGCTTTTTCACCAGGCGGACTATGGTCGGATCGCTGACACCGGCATGTTCGGCCAGCCTCGCCATCGGTCCGAGACCATTACGCGGATACTGATCGAGCAGGGCGCGGACGACTTTGCGCTCTGACGGCGTCAGGTCCAGGCCGGGATCGGTGATCAGGTCTCTGAGAGGGGGCATCCGTGCTCCTGCTGGATGGGGTGTCGAATTCGTTTCACAATCCGTTAAAAAGAGTATTTATGTAATGAGTGCTACATGTCTAGCGAATTTTTGTACACGTGCAGCGAGCACCAAAAACGTGCAAGGTTCCCGTTTAACAAGGGCTACACCGAAGTAGCTCGGCGTTGTAGTCCATTGCCTTGGTTGGTGTGAGACATTGCCTATCCAAGCTTCTGCGGATGGCAGGACGGCAATCCTGATACCCACGGTTTTACGGCACAATGGCTCGCGGATTGGCTGTGCCGTCACTTGTATTAACTTTCAACCGAGAACCTGCTTGTGCCAAGTAGCCGTTTGACATTGATTTGCCATGCGCGAACCGTCGCACAAAAACTGGCGCGTTTTCCTACGGACGAGCCTGTTGAAGATTTGCCTGCAGCGTCTGACGCCTTCAAGGCGCGGTTCGCTCCGCCATCGCGACTGATTTGCGGGCCAGAGTTGCGGACCCGGCAGACGGCGGCGTGGCTGGGCGTCGATGCGCACATTGACTCAGCCCTGCGCGATTGCGATTGGGGAGGCTGGCACGGCCAGTCGATCAAGGGTTTGCAGGCCAATCACGCCGACGCGTTGCGGGTTTGGCTGGCCGATCCAGACGCGGCACCCCACGGCGGTGAGTCGCTCAGACAACTGACGGAACGGGTCTCAAGATGGCTCGACAGCATCGCCGCAACGCCGGGGCCCGTGATGGCGGTCACCCATCCGTTCGTCATGCGCGCGGCGTTGATGCAGGTGCTGCAAGGCGTAACGTTCAACGCGATCGACGTCGAACCGCTGTCGATGATCGAGCTGCGCTTCAACGGCATCTGGCGACTACGCTTGCCGGGCACGGCTCTCGGAGAGGAATTGTGATGAAACAGCTGCTGGTCATCGGCATTGGCGCCGGCAATCCGGACTACATCACGATGCAGGCGGTGAAAGCGCTGAACCGGGTCGATGTGTTCTTTCTGCTGGATAAAGGCGAGGGCAAGCAGAAGCTGATCGATCTGCGCCGCGAGATTTGCGAGCGCTACATCACCGATCACGCTTATCGCTTTGTCGAAGCCAGCAGTCCGGAGCGCGACCGGGGTGATGTCGATTACACGGCAAGCGTCGATGCACTGAACCGCACCAAACAACAGACCTTCGAACGGCTGATTGATGAACAATTGTCCGACGGCCAGTGCGGCGGTTTCCTGGTCTGGGGCGACCCGGCGTTATACGACAGCACAGTGCGGATCCTTCAAGCGATTCGGGCATCAGGCCGCTGCGCGTTCGAGTACGAGGTGATCCCCGGGATTACCAGCGTCCAGGCTCTGGCTGCGCAGCACAAGATACCGCTGAATACGATCGGCCGTTCGATGGAAATCACCACCGGCCGGCAGTTGGCGGCGGGGCAGGTGAGTGAGGCGGACAGTGTTGTGGTGATGCTTGATGCCGAAGATTCGTATCAGCGGGTGGCGGACCGGCAGACCGAGATTTTCTGGGGGGCTTACCTGGGCACGCCGGACGAGGTTCTGCTTAGCGGCACGCTGGCGGATGTCGCCGATGAGATTGAGCGGGTGCGCAAAGCGGCACGGGCGAAGCATGGGTGGATCATGGATACCTATTTGCTGCGCAAGCCATAGATTGGGTGGCTGACCTGGCCCCTTCGCGAACAAGCCCGCGCCCACAGTGGAATGCATCGCAAAATGGGAGAGAGCCTGCTCGCGAAGGGGCCAGACCATTCCCTACGATTCTCGACGGCAAAAAGAAACCCGGTGCAACGCAAGTCGCACCGGGTTTTTTGTTGCCAGCCAACAGCGGATGTCGTGGATCCGCCGCTGGCCTTGAACTTCGTATCAGACGCGTTCCAGCGCCAAAGCCACACCCTGGCCGCCGCCGATGCACAAAGTCGCCAAGCCTTTTTTCGCGTCGCGCTTGAGCATTTCATGCAGCAATGTCACCAGCACGCGGCAGCCCGATGCACCGATCGGATGGCCGAGGGCGATGGCGCCGCCGTTGACGTTGACCTTGGCCAGATCCCATTGCAGGTCTTTGGCCACGGCCAGCGATTGTGCGGCGAACGCTTCGTTGGCTTCGATCAGGTCGAGCTGATCGATGCTCCAGCCGGCCTTGTCCAGGCATCGGCGGGTGGCCGATACCGGGCCGATGCCCATGATCGCCGGATCGACGCCAGCGTTGGCGTAGGCAGCGATTTTGGCCAGCACCGGCAGGCCCAGCGACTTGGCTTTCTCGGCACTCATGAGTATCACGGCGGCAGCGCCATCGTTCAGCGACGAGGCGTTGCCAGCGGTGACGCTGCCGTCCTTTTTGAACGCCGGGCGCAATTTCGCCAGGGATTCGGCGCTGGTGTCGCCGCGTGGCTGCTCGTCGACCTTGAACGCGACAGGATCACCTTTACGCTGCGGAATCAGGATCGGCGTGATTTCCTCAACGAAGCGGCCCGCCTCAATCGCAGCGGCAGCTTTCTGCTGGGAAGCGGCAGCAAAGGCGTCCTGCTGTTCGCGGCTGATTTCATACTTGTCCACCAGATTCTCGGCGGTAATGCCCATGTGGTAATCGTTGAACGCATCCCACAGGCCGTCGCTGATCATGGTGTCGACGATTTGTGCGTGGCCCATGCGCAGACCAGTGCGCGCGCCCGGCATGATGTAGTTGGACAGGCTCATGTTCTCCTGACCGCCGGCGATGATCACTTCAGCGTCGCCGCAACGGATTGCCTGTGCCCCGAGATGCAAGGCTTTCAGGCCCGAACCGCAGACTTTGTTCAGGGTCATGGCCGGCACCGCGTGGGGCAGGCCGGCCTTGATCGCGGCCTGACGCGCCGGGTTCTGCCCGGCACCGGCGGTCAGCACCTGACCCATGATCACTTCATCGACCTGCGCACCGTCGAGGCCGGTCTGCTCGAGCAACTGGCGGATCACCGCCGCGCCCAGATCTACGGCGGACACGCTGGCCAGGGAGCCCTGAAAACTGCCGATCGCGGTACGCGTGGCGGCAACAATGACGACGTCTTGCATTTTCGAATTCCTCACTCGGCAGCGAACTGCATTTGCGGTACGTGATCCGGGACGATCAGTTTACCAGCGGTTTTGGCGACGATTTCTTCAACGCTGACGCCAGGTGCGCGTTCCTTGAGGACAAAAGCGCCATTTTCGATTTCCAGATAGGCGAGGTCAGTCAGCACGCGCTTGATGCAACCGGCTCCGGTCAGCGGCAGACTGCATTTGGCCAGCAGCTTGGATTCACCGTCCTTGGACGCGTGGGTCATGATGACAATGATGTTGTCGGCACCGGCCACCAGATCCATCGCGCCGCCCATGCCCTTGACGAGTTTGCCGGGGATCATCCACGAAGCGATGTTGCCTCCGACGTCGACTTCGAACGCGCCGAGTACGGTCAGGTCGACATGGCCGCCGCGGATCATCGCAAAGGATTCGGCGGAATTGAAGATTGACGCGCCGATCCGTGCGGTCACGGTTTGTTTGCCGGCGTTGATCATGTCGGCATCAATGGTTTCTTCGGTCGGAAACGGTCCCATGCCGAGCAGGCCGTTTTCCGATTGCAGCATGACTTCCATGCCTTCGGGGATGTAGTTGGCGACCAGGGTCGGAATGCCGATACCGAGGTTTACGTAGTAGCCGTCCTGCATTTCGCGGGCGACGCGCTGAGCCATTTGTTCGCGGGTAAGTGCCATGTTGTTGTTCTCCGTAGGCCTGAATTATTTGCGGATGGTGCGCTGTTCGATGCGTTTTTCGAACGTGCCGCAAATGACTCGATCGACGTAGATGCCCGGGGTGTGGATCTGCGTGGGGTCGAGTTCGCCGGGCTCGACGATTTCTTCGACTTCGACCACGGTGATCTTGCCGGCAGTGGCCGCCAGCGGGTTGAAGTTCTGGGCGGTGTGGCGGTAAACGACGTTACCGAAATGGTCAGCCTTCCAGCCTTTGACGATGGCAAAGTCGCCGGTGATGGACTCTTCCATCAGGTACTTGCGTCCCTTGAACTCACGCACTTCCTTGCCTTCAGCCACCGGGGTGCCGACGCCGGTGGCAGTGAAGAACGCCGGAATGCCGGCACCGCCAGCGCGCATTTTCTCGGCGAGGGTGCCTTGCGGGGTGAGGATAACTTCGATGTCGCCCTTGAGCAGTTGCTCCTCGAACAGCTTGTTTTCGCCGACGTAAGAGGCGATGACTTTGCTGATCTGGCGATCGGTGAGCAGCACGCCGAGGCCGAAACCGTCGACGCCGCAGTTGTTGGAAACCACGGTGAGGTCACGGGTGCCCTTGCGCTTGATCTCGGCGATCAGATTTTCCGGAATGCCGCATAGCCCAAAGCCGCCGGCGATAACGGTCATGCCGTCTTCCAGCCCGGCCATCGCTTCCTCGTAGGAATACACACGCTTGTCGAAACCTGCCATAGGCACCTCTTTTATTATTTGCGGGCGGCTGGCTAGCCGAATGACTGGAGTGTCTCTCCGTGAAATATATTTGTTAAGTTGATTTTTGCGGTTGATTGATTGATAAAACTCAACGATCGCCGAAATCGATGATTGTCTGTAGGAGCTGCCGAAGGCTGCGATCTTTTGATCTTAAAAAATCAACGTCAAAAGATCGCAGCCTTCGGCAGCTCCTACATGACCGAGTTTCATGCTCAGAGCCTTTATTATGACCATCAAGCAGATCCGTGCCTTTCTCGCCGTGGCCCATAGCCTCAGTTTCGCTGTGGCCTGCGAGCGTCTGCACCTGTCGCAATCGGCGCTCAGCCTGACCATCAAGGCGCTGGAAGAAGGCTTGGGCGGGCGCCTGTTCAGCCGCAACACCCGTAATGTCGCGCTGACCGCGGAAGGGGAATCGCTGCTGCCGTTGGCGCGCCGGTTGATCGCGGACTGGGACAACGCCGAGGACGAAATGCGTCAGCGCTTCAGCCTGCAGCGCGGGCGCGTAACGCTGGCGGCGATGCCGTCGTTTGCTGGCAATCTGCTGCCGCCGATCCTCAAGAGTTTTCGCGCGCGATATCCGAACGTCAACGTGACGGTCAATGACGTGATCAACGAGCAAGTGCTGGAAATGGTCCGCGATCGTCAGGTTGAACTTGGCGTGGCGTTCGCGCCAATGCAGAGCACTTCGGTGACGTTCACGCCGCTTTATGTCGACCGCTTTGTCGCAGTGGTGCCGGCGGATTCAGTGCTGGCCAAACGCGCCGACATTGATTGGCAGACCTTGCTGCAAGAACCGTTCATCACCCTGCAGCGGCCCTCGACAGTGCGGGTCATGCTTGAAGAGCATCTGCAGGCGCGCGGGATGAAGTTACCCGTGGAATTCGAAAGCCATCAATTGGCGACGGTCGGCCGGATGGTGGCCAGTGGGCTCGGGGTCAGCGCGGTGCCGGCGTTGTGTACGGGGCAAATGCGCGAGCTGGGCGCGCAGTGTCTGACCTTGAATGATTCGGTCGAGCGGGCAATTGGCGTGTTGACCGAGCCGGGCAATGAGCTCTCGGCGGCGGCCCAGGCATTGTTCGATATTCTCCAGCAGGAAAACCTGAGCGAACGTCTGCTGCCCTGAGCACCTGCGAAATGGGCTTCAGAATTGCAGACGCTGTGCCAGCAGCGGCAGTAGCGCTTCGCACGACCCTTCAATCTTCAAATCGAGCAAATCGTCGGCCCGGGTCTTGCCCAGGTTGATCGCAATCAACGGCTTGCCGCGCTCGGCGATGACCCGGCACAGGCGAAACGCCGAATACGCCATCAACGACGACCCCACCACCAGCAACCCCGCCGCATTTTCGGCAGCCGCCATTGCCCGTGCCGCCGTTGGCGGCGCCACGTTTTCGCCGAAAAAAACCACATCCGGCTTCATCCGCTCACCCGCACAATGCGGACACTGTGGCACCTGAAAGCGCGCCTCGAACGCCGGATCAAGCAGGGTATCGCCATCCGGCGCCTGCACCGCGTCAACGCCTCTCAGATAGGGATTGTGTGCTTCCATCTGCTGCTGAATCTCGTCGCGCTGGCTGCGCTGGCCGCAGTCCAGGCACAGCACCCGATGCAAGCTGCCGTGCAGTTCGATCACATCATGGCTGCCGGCCTGATCGTGCAAGGTGTCGACGTTCTGCGTGATCAAAGCGCTGATTCGGCCACGCTGCTGCAGCGTCGCCAACGCTTCATGTGCGGCGTTCGGTCGGGCCTGGCGCACGCGTGGCCAGCCGAGCATGGCCCGTGCCCAGTAGCGACGACGTGATTGCGGGGCGGCAAGGAATTCCTGATACATCATCGGCTGCCGTCCGCGACGCACGCCGTCGCTGTCGCGGTAGTCCGGAATGCCCGAAGGTGTGCTGATGCCGGCGCCGGTCAGCACTAGAAACTTGTCTTCGGCCATGGCCTGCAGCAGCGTGTCGAAATGTTCACGGATCGGGCTGTCGAGCATGCTCAGCACTCCAGATTGGACAGTGCTCGCAGGTTAGCACGCGATCCGCATGGGTTACTTGCGCGCCTCCAGAATCAGGTTGAACGGCGTTTGCGTGGCGCGGCGGAACTGTTTGAACCCGGCTTCGGCAAAGACTTTGCGCAAGCGCAATTCACCTGCCTGCGCACCGAGCCCGAAACCGACTTCCTGAGACAGTGAGTTGGGCGTGCAGATAAACGTCGAGGCGGCGTAGAACAGGCGCCCGACCGCGTTGAGATTGTCGTCCAGTTTATCGTTGGCGAACGGTTCGACCAGCAACACTGTTCCGTCGTCTTTGAGTGACTCATACGCATGACGGGCGGCACCGACCGGGTCGCCCATGTCGTGCAGGCAATCAAAAAAGCAGACCAGGTCATAGTCGCCGCCAGGATAGTTTTTCGCCGTGCCCTCGAAGAATCTGGCGCGGTTGCCCACGCCACCTTCTTCGGCGCGTTGCGTGGCAACCGTGATCGACGGCACGTGAAAGTCAAAACCGACAAACTGTGACTTGGGAAACGCCTGGGCCATGATCACCGTCGACGCTCCGTGGCCGCAGCCGATGTCGGCGACTTTGGCGCCGCGTTCGAGTTTGGCCACCACACCGTCGAGTGCCGGCAGCCATTCCGCGATCAGATGACCTTTGTAGCCGGGGCGGAAGAAGCGTTCGGTGCCGCTGAACATGCACGGGTGGTGATCGCCCCAGGACAGAGCGCCGTTGCCGCGCATGGCCTTGACCAGTTTGTCCTTGTCATGGAAAAACGACGCGACCACGCCGAGGCCGCCGGCCACGTACACAGGGGAATCTTCCACTGCCAGCGCCAGTGCCTGTTCTTGCGGCAAGCGAAACTGACCGTCAAGGTGCTCCATGTAACCGGACGCGGCGTGGGCGCTCAGCCATTCGCGCACCAGGCGCGGGTTGCAGTCGGTTTTTGCCGCGAGGGCTTCGGGGCTGATCGGTTGGCTGTCGGCCATTGCCCGGTACAGACCGAGTTCTTCGCCGACAATGACATTGGCCAGCATCGCCGCGCCGCCCATGTCGTTGACCAGTTTGCCCATGAATTCGTTGAGCTTCGCCTCATTCATCACGTGTGCTCCTGAAACAGGATCACCGTCCGGCGGCGTTGAATGTCGAGGCAGGCGCCACCGGGCGGTGGTCACGGATAGGGGCAGGGCACAGCAGAAGTCCTGCGGCCCCCTCGACTGGGTAATGAATGAGTCTAGACTCCTTTTGCTCAATCAGTGCCCAGCCATCGGGGCGGGAACGGGTGTTGACCATAGAAACTGCGCAGCTGTGTCAGGTCGTGTTCATACCAGCAGCGCAGCCATCGCTGATACTGTGCTTGTGCGAGCGGTCGCAGTAGCGGTCGGAACCAGCCGTCGTGAATGGCTTGAGCGGCCTGCATGCCGCTCATCAACGCCTTGAGCACCCCGTGCGACGAAGCCGGGTCGAGCCGGCTTGCAGCATCACCCACAAGAAAGTACCCATCACCGGCCACAACCTCGCTTATGCGCCAGCT
This sequence comes from Pseudomonas sp. NPDC079367, assembly GCF_044542195.1. Classification (NCBI taxonomy): domain Bacteria; kingdom Pseudomonadati; phylum Pseudomonadota; class Gammaproteobacteria; order Pseudomonadales; family Pseudomonadaceae; genus Pseudomonas; species Pseudomonas sp. NPDC079367. The sequence goes on along the minus strand of NZ_JBITTW010000001.1, from coordinate 873,790 downwards.
CACATCCGCACCGCGTATCGGGCCCGCCTGCGGTAATGCCTGCAGGTCTGCGGGCAATATTCGCAGGCAAGGATTTATCCCCGGCGTAGCCTCGGCTTCCAGCGTCAGGTGTGTCCAGTGCAGCAACTGTGCCTTGACCTGAGCGATCCAGGTCCAGCCATCAGGGGTAGCCAGCAAATGCGGATGGCTTGCGTAGGGCTCGCAGCGACCCTGCAAATAACCGTAGCGAGCCACCAACGCAGGAGAATCGATTTGTTCCGTCAGGTGCAGTTTGCGGCCAAGCCAGCCGGTAGCTCCACTGGCGTCGATCAAATACGAGGCAGAAAGGCAGCCGCTGTCGGTCTCCACACCGATGACTCGGCGCCCATGGGTGAGCACCTGCTGCGCCCGACATGGCTGATACACCTCGACCCCCGTGGACGCCGCTTGCTGCAACAACGCCCTGTCCAATTGCGCGCGGCTGATATGGAAGCCGCGCCATGGGCCATTTGCATCCGTGCCGAAAGCGTTGAAACGCGCCGGGCCGTGCCAGTGCACCCATTGGCCTTCAAAGCGCAGAGTCGACGAGGCACCGAGCAGATCGGCGATGCCGAGCTGTCGCAATAACGGTTCGATCCCCGGATGCAGGCTTTCGCCGGGGCGGAATCGGGGAAACGCGTGCCGTTCGAGCAAAGCCACGCGCAACCCTCGGCGGGCACAACTGATGGCGCTGGCGCAGCCCGCAGGGCCTGCGCCAATCACCACAACATCAAAGTGTTTCATCAGCGATCTGCCAGGCCTCTGCATCCTGTTTCATCAGGATGGTATCGGTGCTGACGAACAACAGGACCTGTCGCTCCACTTCGACGTGACGCAATTTGAAATCATCATCGGCAGTGCTGACAGCCCCGCGCTTGTACATCGAAAAACGCTGCACCCAGCCCTCGAGAACAATGCCGGCTTCCTGCTGGGCCGTATCGAGTTCGTTGTCCGGTTGCTGCACCTCGAGAAACGACAGCAGCGGCCAGGCATTGCGCTGGGCGTTGTCATCGTCAGCGCCAAGCACCTGATAAACCCGATGCATCGAAACGACCCGCCGCTCATACGCGGGTTGTGATGTGCGGCCGGTCAGGCTCAGGGAAAAAAGCCCGTCCAGGGCGACCTGGGTGTAATCGGCGTGGGCATAGGCGTGGTACTGGGCAAACAGGCGATTGTCTTGAACGATGAGTTGCGGACCCGGCTGATCGTCCCAGGCAATGGCACCGTGCTGGTTAATTTCCTGATCGGTCAACGGGATGATGGTGTGCAGACTTGAACGTGGTTCGAAAACGCGCACCGAGTCCGGTGCCACCCCCGGCCAGAAGGAGCCCAGAGCCGCGCAGATTTTCGCATCTTCGGGAAACGGGCTTGCCATCTGATAGCCGGCCAACACATTGATCCATTGCGCATCGGAAGTTTTCTGTCGAATCCAGCCTACTTCCCAGCCCGGACCGAAAACCCCGGCGGCGCCGTCGGGCAGCGAGGAAGGTCGCGAACTCTGAGCGAGCGGCATTTGCGATGACGTGCGCAGGCGCGGTTCAGCCGAAGCGACAATCGCCGTCACCCCTCGATCCTTGTCAGAAAACAACTGATCCTTGAGATTCAGGTTGGCGCAATACCGCACGTTGGAAAGCGCTTCGAGGCGGGCGTGCCAAATGTCGGGATCGGGGAAAAGCGGCTCTTCGCGGACCCAGCGCAGCAGTTTGCGCTGACTGCACAGTGGGTAAAAATCCGGAGGGCCGATAATCGAATAGGCAGCCACCGTCGGCAGCAGGTCGTTGAGGACCGGGCAGTGTGGCCGAACCCATCCGTCAGCTGTCGCGTCTTGGTAGTGCAGGGCCTCATAACCGCCTGCACGCACCAGCGCTTCGACATCGGGGTGGTTGTTCAAATCATTGATGCTGCCGTCTGCGTCAACCTTGTGTCGGCCATGCACCATGCCGCCGGTGTTGGCTGGCATCAGAAACGATAGCGGTCGGCCCTCGAGTCTGGCGGGCTCGACCAGCCGTGCTTTCGGCTCTGGCAGCAGCAGTCCGGTGCCGAAATCCTCCACAGTTGCCCAGGCAGCCAGATCATCGGTCACGACAAAGGGCGGCTGGCTGATCTGCGGTTCCGCCCAGCCGGTGCCACTGTGACGTAAATGGATGTGCCGCAACTTCTCGTTGATCTGATGATTTTCCAGGGTCACCGCCAGTTGCAGGCCCGCCAGGCACTGGTCGCCATCGAACAGCTTGTGCAGCGGCACCCAGAAATCCAGCTCGGGATCGACGTCGGCCTGAAAGTCCATCGGCCCGAAGCGCTGCGCATCACCACGCAATTGCATGGCAATGTACGCGCTGTAGAGCACCGGCATGACCCGGATGCCATGGGCGTCGCCGTCGACAAAGGGCAGGAAGCATCGCTGTCTGGCGTCATACCGGGCAGGCATCGTGCCGACGCGGGCAATGCCGGTGCGCGAAAAGCAAAGATCGGCGTGTCGGCCGTGCACGGTGTCGGCCGCGCAGCGATATTCACTGGCAAAGGCCACTACCGCCAAGGGCGCGCCAGCGGCGGTCAGGCGCAGTTGATCGAGGGTGGGCGGGGCGATGCTGTAGACATAGTTCAGAACGGTTTCGATTTCGCCCTGAGTCGGCAACAGCAGCAGATCCGTTCCGGTTTCGTCGACGGTCACTTGCGGTGATGCCAGCGCGTGATACAGCAAGCTGCGCGAGGGCGCCGCCGCTTCGATTGCGCAGACTCCGTCGGGGTCGAAATCTTCGAATCCGCTCAGGCAGCGATTAACCGTCAGGGGTCGTCGCAGCTCGGCTGCCAGTGGCTCTGCCAACAGATCAAGGCCATGGGCCAACATCAGCGAACGCCAGCCGCCGGGCGCCAGCCGATGACATACCTGGGTGACGGATTCGAGCAGAGTCATGGCTGATCCTCGTTACGGTTCGCGAGCCGTCATCAAACAGCACAGGGCAGACGCCTCGCTACTGTCAGGTCTGACAGTAGCGAGGCGTCTGCGCATGCATAACCATAGGGGGCTTCGCCCGGGCGCAACAGTCGGGAAATTCCGGCGAGGTTGTAGGCAGATGCCTGCTGTTCGGATGGAAACAGCAGGGCGGCAGGAGGGAAATTTAAACAGTGGCTGTCAGCCGTGCAGCGGCAACTTCAGTTCAGCGCAGAGCCCGCCGCCTTCACGATTGCTCAACAGCAGCGAGCCACCCAGCGCCATCGCCAATTGCTGGGCGATCGCCAATCCGAGCCCGGTACCGCCGGTGTCGCGATTGCGCGAGTTTTCCACGCGGTAGAACGGTTCCAGCACCTGCGCCAGTTCGGCCTCGGCGATGCCCGGGCCGCGATCGAGGACTTTCACCGACAGGCTGTTGCCCTGCGCTTCGACCTGCAATTGCGCGGCGCCGGCGAATTTCAGGGCGTTGTCGGTCAGGTTCACCAGCACCCGACGCAGGGCTTGCGGACGGGTTTCGATTACCGCTTTGCTTTTGCCGCCGAGCTGAACGTCCTTGCCCATGTCCTGATAGTCGAAGACCAGGCTGTCAAGGAACGAGTCGAGATCGGTACGGCGGCTTTCTTCGGTGGCGCCATGAATGCTGCGGGCATAGGCCACGCCTTCGCGCACCAGATGCTCGATCTCGCCGAGATCGCTGCTCAGTTTGTCTTTCTCGACCGAGTCGTCCATGAACTCCGCGCGCAGTTTCATCCGCGTGATCGGCGTTTGCAGATCATGGGAGATCGCCGCCAGCAGTTGCATGCGTTCTTTCAAGTAGGCGGCAATGCGCGTTTGCATGGCGTTAAACGCCCGCGCCGCGTGAACCACTTCAGTCGGGCCTTGCTCGTCGAGTTTGACCGGGTGTGCGTTGGGGTCGAGGGTTTCCACGGCGTTGGCGAGGCGGGTGAGGGGACGAATGGCGATGCGCACGGCGAGCCAGGTGCAGAGGATCAGCAACGCCAGTTGGCCGAGCAGCACCACCGGCAACCACGGTGACAACGGCACCATCGCCGGACGGATATCGATGGTCACGGGGCTGCCGTCGCTCAGGCGCAGATGGCCCTGGAAATGTCGTCTCTGCCCACCGGGAACCTCGGTAAACACGATTGGATAAGTATCGCCGATGGCCGCGGTAATCGAGGCAATGGCAACGGACTCTTCAGCCGAGGTCACCGGCATGCCCGGTTCGCCCTCATTGAGCAGGTAGCCGTAATTGCGCCGTGCCAGACGCGGCAACCAGGCCTCGCGTTCGGCGGCGGGCAGGCGATCGAGGATCGCCATCGACGTCGAGACGTCGGTTTCGAGGTTGCCGAGCATGGTGCTTTTCGCACTCTGGTAACGCTCGTAATACTGCGCGCCGAACGACAGGCCCTGCGCCAGAATCAGCCCGATCAGGAAAATCAGCGACAGGCGCGAGGCGAGTGTGCGCGGCCATTGCAGCTTGAGTTTCATGCCGACGCCCCGAGCAGTTCGACCGGCAGTGAAAACACGTAACCTTCACTGCGCACGGTCTTGATGTAAGCCGGCTCGCGGGCATCGTCGAGCAGACGCTGACGCAGGCGGCTGACCAGCAGATCGATGGAACGGTCGAACAGATCGGCTTCGCGTCCCTGGGTCAGGTTGAGCAATTGGTCACGGCTGAGCACCCGTTGCGGATGGTCGAGAAATACCCGCAGCAGGCGGTATTCGGCGCCACTGAGGGCCACCATGGTGCCGTCGCTGTCGAGCAAGTGCCGGGCCGAGGTGTCCAGTTGCCAACGACCGAATGCCAGCAGGCGTCCGGCTTCGGTGACCACCAGGTTCGGCGGCAACATGCGTGTGCGGCGCAACACGGCGTTGATCCGCGCCAGCAGTTCACGGGCGGCGAAGGGTTTGGTCAGGTAATCGTCGGCGCCCATTTCCAGGCCGATGATGCGGTCGGTCTCATCGTTGCGCGCGGTGAGCATCAGCACCGGCGTCGCCTTGTGTTTGCCGACGCGCAATTCGCGGCACAGCTGCAGGCCATCGTCGCCCGGCATCATGATGTCGAGCACGATCAGGTCGACGGTGTTGGCATCAAGGAAGCTGCGCATCTGCCGGCCATCGGCGACCACTGTCGTGCGCAGGCCGTTTTTCTTCAGGTAGTTGCCTACCAGCTCACGGATCTCGCGGTCGTCGTCGACGATGAGAATGTGATCGACATGTTCCATCGGTTCAAGCCTCTGTCAAAGGGGGAATGCCGTGCAGTCTATAGCGCCGTGAACTGCACGCCTGCCTGCCTTTGTATTGCAGTGTATCTGCCGCAACGGCGGATACACGCCGACGCAAAAACGCGATTTTCTGCGGGTTTTGTATCGCTGTGTATCTACACGCGGCGTGGATACACAACGAGTGATTCTCGTCCTTTCCTGACACAGACGCGATACCTCGAGAGCCTCAAATAGGCTCCATCGAGGCACACACAGACCGCCTCGGCTCAAACCCACTGAAGCCTTGAGGACACCACCATGATCAACAAATCCGTAGTCGCCGCTTGCCTGTTCGCCGCGCTGAACATCTGCACCCTGTCGGCCCACGCCGAAGCTGACGTCAGCCGGCAAACCTACACCTACGGCACCCATCTGGATATCAAGAAAGTGCTGTCGATGACTGAGGACACCTCGGTGACTTGTGGCATCACCGAGGCGCGCATGACCTACCTCGATTCTGCCGGCAAAACCCGCGAGCTCGACTACAGCAAATTCGCTGAAGGCTGCAACAACCAGAACTGAGCCATCCCTACTTTTTCTGCAAGGAGTTTTGCCATGAACAACGTCTCGCGCTTTTTGACTGCCGCAGCCTTCGCTTTCACCGGCGCCGCCGCCCACGCCAACAGTGCCGTAGAGCAGAGCAGTTGCGCCAGCAGCACCTGCTTCCAGCTGACCACAGTGGCGAAGGAGGGCAGTGATGCACTGATCGCCGCTGACGGCTTCAGCCGCACGCCGCAAGGTCAGATGGTTGCTGCTGATGGGTCGAGCCGCACGCCGCAGGGCCAGATGGTTGCTGCTGATGGTTCCAGCCGTACGCCTCAGGGCCAACTGGTCGCGGAAAACGGTGCCAGTCGCACGCCCCAGGGGCAATGGCTGGATGGCCAGAGCGCATGAGCCACGGCGTTAACAAAACAGGCTAGCGAGGGGGGTGTTTCTCCTCGCTGTCCGGTTGCGTGTCCAGCCCCCATTTCAAGGTGACCACTTATGTACCTCATCGCATTTCTCGGCGGTCTGCTGACCATCCTCAGTCCCTGCATCTTGCCGGTGGTGCCGTTTCTGTTCGCTGGCGCCAACCGCACACGCTCCTCAATCCTGCTGACCCTCGGCGGCATGGCGCTCACCTTCGCGCTGATCGCAAGCCTCGCCGTGGTCAGCAGCGAGTGGGTGATTCAGGCCAGCAACACCAGCCGCCACATTGCTCTGTTGGTGATGGCGCTGTTCGCCCTGTCACTGATCTCGGCCCGCGTCGGCGACTGGCTGACCCGCCCTTTTGTCGCGCTGGGCAACCGTCTCGATCAGGACACACGTAAACGTGCAGGACCGATGGGCTCGATCATGCTCGGTGTCGCCATCGGTCTGCTGTGGGCGCCGTGTGCCGGGCCGATCCTCGGCGTGATTCTCACCGGCGCGATGCTGCAAGGCGCAAATGCCCAGACCAGCCTGTTGCTGCTGGCTTACGGCGCCGGCAGCGCCTTGTCCTTGGGTACGCTGATTTTCGCCGGGCGCGGGTTGGTCAATCGGCTGAAACCGTCGATCCCGTTCAGCGGCTGGTTGCGCCGTGGTGCCGGGGTGGCGGTGCTCGCTACGGTCGCGGTGATTGCGACGGGCGCGGACAAATCCCTGCTCGCCAATACCTCGTCCGAAGGCGTGGCCAGCGTGGAGAAAAACGTCCTGGAAAACGTGCCGAAAGTGGTCGACTACTTTGTCAGCAAAGTCCGCGCCGACTCGATGATGGACGAAGCTCAGGGCCCGATGCCGTCGCTGGCCGGCGCTGTGCAATGGCTCAACTCACCAGAGCTGAGCGCCGAATCCCTGCGCGGCAAAGTGGTGTTGGTGGACTTCTGGACCTACGACTGCATCAACTGCCAGCACACCCTGCCGTACGTCAAAGAGTGGGCGAAGAAATACGCGAAGGATGGACTGGTGGTCATCGGCGTACACACCCCCGAATACGGCTATGAGCGCATCATCGACAACGTCAAGGATCAGGTGAAAAAACTCGGCATCACCTACCCGGTGGCCATCGACAACGACTACGCGATCTGGCGCAACTTCGACAACCAATACTGGCCGGCGCATTACCTGATCGACGCCAAGGGCCAGGTGCGCTACAGCCACTTCGGCGAAGGTCGCTATGAGGCGCAGGAACACATGATCAAGCAGTTGCTGGAAGAGGCCAAGGCACCGGCCGCCTGATCAAAACAACGCAATGGCTCAAAGGTCGCGGACCATGAGCCATTGCGTTTTGTCCCACGCTTGAAAATGCTGCAGCACCTGCCAGCCGCGTCTGTTGTAGTAGTCGTGTTTGTCCTGCGTGTGCAGATACAGGCGCGCCACTCCTCGTTTTTTCGCCTCTTCGCATATCCCTTCAATCAACCGCTCGGCCAGGCCTTGACCACGCGCCTGGGGATCAACGAATACGCAGGCCAGCCAAGGGCCGAGATCGGCTCGATCAGCGAGGTCATCGCGCGCCAGTGCTGCGCCGCCGAGCAGCCGTTCACCGTCGATGGCAATCAGGCACGACCAGTCGCCATTGCTTTGGCCTTCGGCAAATTCCCGCTGCCATTGAGCCAAGGGTTGGTCGACATACTCGTAATGAAATTGATGATGAATCCATGCCGCGTAGCGATCGCTGTGCTGCATGTGTGCGGCGAGCCAGTCGAGTTGAAGTGACATCGGTCGAGTCCTTTCCTGAGGCGAGCCGGCATCAGAAACCAATCCAGCGGCGGTGGCAATGCGCAAGGTGTATCAGGCGCTTGACAGATCCCCGCCGCTCATCGGCAAAGTGCCCGGTTTACGGGGTTGCCGGACGATTGACAGGGACGCCGGGCAGCCTCGGCGCGATAGTGAGCAAGCACGGGCCGCGTCGACGCCTGTGCATTCTCTCTGCCACGGAGCTCGCTGTCATGAGTACCCCGATTGATCTCACTGCCCTGAAGGAACGTCAGAAAGTCGCTTGGGCCAGTGGCGACTACGCCGTGATCGGCACCACGTTGCAAATCGTCGGCGAAAGCCTCGCCGAGGCTTGCGATCTGCGCTGCGATGAGGAAGTGCTGGATGTCGCCGCCGGTAACGGCAACGCAACTCTGGCGGCGGCGCGGCGCGGTTGTGTGGTGACCTCGACCGATTATGTGGCGGCTTTGCTGGAGCGTGGCCAGGACCGCGCCCGGGCCGAGCATCTGGAGGTGATTTTTCAGGTGGCCGATGCCGAGGCACTGCCTTTTCCCGATGAAAGCTACGACGCCGTACTGTCCACTTTCGGCGTGATGTTTGCACCCGATCAGGTGACCGCAGCGACTGAGTTGGGGCGAGTCTGTCGTCGCGGCGGACGGATCGGTATGGCCAACTGGACGCCGGAGGGCTTTGTCGGCCAGATGTTCAAAATTCTCGGCCAGCATCTGCCCCCGCCCGCAGTTGCTCAGCCTCCATCGAACTGGGGCTCGGATGCGTGGCTGCACAAACATTTCGATGATCGCGATTTTGTCGTGCGCGTGACGCGCAGCCATTTCAACTTCCGCTACCGGTCGGCGGCGCATTTCATTGACATCTTTCGGCACTGGTATGGGCCAGTGCACAAGGCATTTGCGGTGTTGTCGCCCGAGGCCGGGCAGGCGCTGGAGAATGATTTGACAGAGTTGCTCAGCCGATCGAATCGGGCGGGAGAGCAATCGCTGGTGGTGCCGAGTGAGTATCTGGAGGTGGTGATTACCAAGCGCTGATGTTCGATTCGTCAGTACGACAATCGAATGTGCAAGTGGGCTTGCTCGCGAATGCGGTGCATCAGGCGGTTTGTGTGTTGACTGACACACCGCATTCGCGGGCAAGCCCGCCCCCACAGGACCTGCATTTCAGTCCGGATTCCTATTTCATCTGAGGCCGGTCAAACCACTCCAGCGCCGTGCGCCAGATGCAGATCCCCAGAAAGTAAGCCGACATCAGCAGCCACAAACCCATCACCAACGGATTGATCACCGGGTGATTGAGCACCAGCGACAAGCTGCACAACAGCCAGATCGCCGTCACCGCAATATTGATCGGCATGAAGCGGCGCACGCGGAACGGGTGCAGGAACTTCATCCGCGTCACCGTCAGCAATGCCAGACCGATCACGGTGAGAAAGGTAATCCACGGCCCCGGGCCGATGATGTACAGACACAATGCAACCACGTTCCAGGCCGCCGGGAAGCCGACAAAGTAGTTGTCCTTGCTCTTCATGTTGACGTTGCAGAAGCAGAACAGCGACGACACCAGAATCACCGACACCGTCAGCAGCAGGGTGTAATCGGGCAGGGGAATGTAGCGGTAGATAAACAATGCCGGGATGAATACATAAGTCAGGTAATCGATGACCAGATCGAGGATCGAACCGTCGAAACTCGGCAACACCGATTGCACATTGACCTTGCGCGCCAGAGCGCCGTCGAGGCCGTCGACGATCAGCGCCACGCCCAGCCACATCAGGCAATGGATTGGCTGGTTTTCCAGCAGGGCGAGGGTGGCAAGGAAGGCTGTGACCACGCCGGTCGCGGTAAAACCATGGGCGCCCCATGCTTTGAGCCTGGCGATGTGTACGGTGGATATCACGGGGGCGTTCTCCAGAAAGTGAAGCAAGCCGGGTATCGCCCATCGTCAGAAAGGGCGTCGGCAAACCGGGTCGGGTTGCAGCTATCGACCGGTTTCGCCGGGATAAGGTTCACCACCCTTGAATCTTAGCTCGCCGGCGGAAAATTTCTTGCGCGGCGATCCAGCGGTTATCGGGCGTCAGCCCAACGGTGCTGGCGCTATGGCCGCATCGGTCTATCGTTGCCTGACGCAATAGGGCCGGGCCCTGAGGATGACGTCATGAATACCAGCGATTTGCTCGAACAACTGCTGCGAGGCCAGGCCTCGGCGGGACAACAACGTGGTGCTTCGGCTGGCGGCGGGCTGGGCGGACTACTCGGTGGCCTGCTGGGTGGTGGCAGTCAGACCGGGGCGGGCGCGGCTGCTTCGGGTGGCCTCGGCGGCCTGGGTGGTCTACTCGGTGGCCTGCTCGGCGGTGGTGGCTTGGGAAGCGCCCTCGGTGGTGGTAGCCGAAGCCGTTCTGGCGGCACCAATTACGCCGCACTCGCTTCGCTGGGCATGATGGCCTACCAGGCGTATCAAGCCTGGCAACGCAGTCAGGCCAGCAAGGCACCGCAAGAACTGCCACAAACCGCCGACCTGCTCGCCGGCCCGCAAATCGAAACTCACAGCCACGCGGTGCTGCGCGCCTTGATCGCCGCCGCTAAGGCTGACGGGCGTATAGACGATGCAGAAAAGCATCTGATCAGTAGCGAAATCGGCAAACACACCGCCGATCCGCAATTGCAACAATGGCTCGACGCCGAAGTTGCCAAACCGCTGGATGCCGGTGAAGTCGCGCAATCGGCTAATGGCGATCCGGCTGTAGCCGCCGAAATGTATCTGGCCAGCATCATGCTGGTCGACGATCAACAGGCCGCCGAACGCAGCTATCTGGATGAACTCGCTGCAGCGTTACGCATCGATCCGGATCTGCAGGTGCATCTGGAACAGCAGGCCAAAGGGCAAGCCTGAATCAACAGCAAAAGATCGCAGCCTTCGGCAGCTCCTACCTTTGAAATACGGTTCACCTGTAGGAGCTGCCGAAGGCTGCGATCCTTTGATCTTCAGAACCATATGGCATTCACCCAGGGTAATCCCCCAAACGCGCCACCACTCGGTTCGCAAGGCACACCGGGCAAGGCGTGTTGATATCCATAAAGATCGCAGCCTTCGGCAGCTCCTACCTTTGAAATACGGTTCACCTGTAGGAGCTGCCGAAGGCTGCGATCCTTTGATCTTCAGAGCCATATGGCGTCCCACAAAGGGTAGTCCCCAAGGCGTCTCACCAGACCGGCTCGCACGGGATTCTTGACTACGTAGAGCGCAGCGGCTTTGAGGTCTTCATCTCGTCTCAAGGCACGATCGTAATACCCTCGCTGCCATAATTGTCCTTGGCGACCATGTTGTCGATTGTATGCCTGGCAACTTCGTGATTTAACGCGACACATCAAATCTGCAAGCGAGCCCTCATTAAGCTCAACTAGCCAATGCAGATGGTCTGGCATTACGACCCAAGCCAGAGAGATCGCTAACCCGGCTTCACTGCACCTCCTCAACTCGTTGACCACTAATCTTCCGTCGTGCCAATTGGTAAAGACACGCTCACGTTGGTTAACCACAGCGGTCAGTAAATAAACTCTTCCGGTCTCAGAATTTCGGCCCGTTCTCAGACGACAGGCTTTTGCAGCAGCAGGCATTCCATTGCCTCCCTTTCAAGACCCTGAAAAAACCTTAGCGTCTGCACTCTATTTAGCCAGCTCATGCAGTTACTCGATGTGTCGCTAAACGCCTCGGCCATTCCATCCGTCCGGGGCTTTTTTACCTCGATTGAATTTTTCCGCTGCCGTATCGCTCTTCTGCATAACAGAACCCGCTTGCCATCGGTGTGCTCATGAACAGGAACCTCGACGATTACAACCGCATGCGTGATTTTTCTGCGACTTCGGAACCGGCGGCGGTCAAGCGCCCGGGCCGTAAGTCGGCCAAGGATCACGCCTTGCAGTTCTGCATCCAGAAGCACGACGCTTCGCACCTGCATTACGACTTTCGCCTGGAACTCGATGGCGCACTGAAGAGCTGGGCGGTGCCGAAGGGGCCGTCGCTGGACCCGAAGGTCAAGCGCCTGGCCATTCATGTCGAGGATCATCCGCTCGATTACGCGACGTTCGAGGGCAGCATTCCAGAGGGGCATTACGGCGCCGGCGATGTGATCGTCTGGGATCGTGGCGTGTGGATTCCATTGGAGGATCCGCACAAGGCCTATGCCAAGGGGCGGCTCAAGTTCGAGCTGCAGGGCGAGAAGCTTGGCGGTGTCTGGAATCTGGTGCGCACGCATATGCCGGGCAAGAAGGAACAATGGTTTCTGATCAAGCACCAGGACAACGCCGCGCGCCCGCAGGATGACTTCGACGTGCTGGTGGCCGAGCCCGACAGCGTGCTCAGCGAGCGCACGATCGTCGGTAAATCTTCGCCTGCCGTCGATAAGGCCAAACCGGTAAAAAAGGCCCCCGCCAAGGCGCGCAAGCAAGCGTCCGGGCAGCTCACCGGCGCGCGCAAGGCCAAGCTGCCGGCGCTGATAAAACCGGAACTGGCGACGCTGGTCGACAGCGCACCCGAAGGGCAGTGGAGTTACGAGATCAAATTTAAATAGGTGCCACTTCAAATGTTGCGTTTCAGGTGCCTTATTTTGCGGGATCCGACGTTAGTGGTGTTGCGATTGAAAAAATTCCTTTGTTGCCTTTCGGTGCAGTGCCTTTCACAAAGCTCACCAGAGTGAATTCCAACATGTTGCGTTTGAAATGAGGCGACACGGGCGAACAGCTTTCACTGGTTGCGACTGCAATCCTGATTGTCCTTGTCACCGCGCTTCCGGATTAGCGCAGATCTGGTGAATTCATAAGTGAACCTTCTCACACCTATTCGAGGTCTCAAGACAACAGCAGGTTGATGTTGTCTGCACTTTGGGGAGGGCACCATGGAAAAGCAACTCGAAAAATACAACAGTATGCGTAACTTCGAAGAGAGCCCCGAACCTGCCGGCGTCGCCAAACCTGCGAAAGGCAAACGTAAGGGAAAAGCACACGCCTTGCAGTTCTGCATCCAGAAGCACGATGCTTCGCGCCTGCATTACGACTTCCGCTTGGAGTTAGATGGTGCGCTCAAGAGCTGGGCGGTACCCAAAGGTCCGTCGCTGGACCCCAAGGTCAAGCGCCTGGCGGTGCATGTCGAAGACCATCCGCTGGATTATGCCACCTTCGAGGGCCGCATTCCTGAAGGCCACTACGGTGCGGGCGATGTCATCGTCTGGGATCGTGGCGTGTGGATTCCCCTGGACGATCCGGTCGAGGCCTATGCCAAGGGCCGGCTCAAGTTCGAACTGCAAGGCGAGAAGCTCGGCGGCGTGTGGAACCTGGTTCGCACGCACATGCCGGGCAAGCAGGAGCAATGGTTTCTAATCAAGCATCAGGACGGTGCCGCTCGGGCTGTAGACGATTACGACGTGGTTGCGGCCGAGCCCGACAGCGTGCTCAGCGAACGGACTATCGTCGCCAAAGCACCCAAAGCACCCAAAGCACCCAAGACAGCCAAAGCCAAGGCCATCAAGCAGCCCGCAGCGCCAGTACGCAAAGAACAGTCCGCGCAGCTCACCGGCGCGCGCAAGGCCGAGTTGCCAGACCAGATCAAACCCGAACTGGCGACCTTGGTGGAAAAGGCCCCGGGCGGTCAATGGAGCTATGAGGTCAAATTCGATGGTTTTAGGATGCTCGCTAGGATAGAAGATGGAAAGGTTCGACTCTTTACACGAAACGGCCATGACTGGACCCACAAGTTGCCCGGCCAGGCCAAGGCGCTGGTGTCCCTAGGCCTGGAATCGGCCTGGCTTGACGGTGAAGTTGTGGTGGCCGACGAACACGGCGTACCGGACTTCCAGGCCTTGCAAAACGCCTTCGAGGCCGGCCGCAGCGGCAATATTCTTTACTACCTGTTCGATTTGCCCTACCTCAATGGCGTGGACCTGCGCGAGGTGCCCGTCGAGGAGCGCCGGGCTGCGCTCTCGACGGTGCTCAAGACCGGCAAAGACCCTCTGCTGCGCTTCTCCGAGGCCTTTAGCGAAGACCCGGAGGCCTTGCTCAACAGCGCCTGCCAAATGCAGATGGAAGGCCTGATCGGCAAACGCCTCGGTTCGCCCTATGTCTCCCGGCGCAGCAGTGACTGGATCAAACTCAAGTGCAAGCATCGACAGGAATTCGTTATCGTTGGCTTCACCGACCCCAAAGGTTCACGCAATGCCTTCGGTGCGTTGCTTCTGGGGCTGCATGACCGCGACAGCGGTGAGTTGCGCTACGCCGGCAAGGTCGGCACCGGGTTTACCGAGGCGACCCTCAACAGCATTCATCAACGACTCAAACCCCTGCATACGAAGAAACCCGCGGTGGTCAACCCGCCCGGCGGTGCCGAGTTCAAGGCTGTGCATTGGCTCAAACCGCGCCTGCTGGCGGAAGTGGCCTTTGCCGAAATGACCAAGGACGGTTCGGTGCGCCATGCGGTGTTCCATGGCCTGCGTGACGACAAACCTGCCAAAGACATCACTGAGGAGCGTCCGACTGCCGTGAAAACTGCCCCTGGGAAAAAAACCGCCGCGGCCCAACCTTCCGCCGCGAAGAAGAAAGCCGAACCTGCGCCGTCCCAGATCGGCCTTGACCAGGGCAAGGTGCGCATCACTCACCCGGACCGTGTCATCGACGCCAGCAGTGGTGCGACCAAAGTGCAACTGGCGGAGTATTACGCCAGCGTCGCCGAGTGGATTCTGCCGCAGCTCAAGGACCGCCCCGTGGCGTTGGTGCGCGCGCCGGATGGCATCGCCGGCGAACTGTTTTTCCAGAAAAACGCCGAGCGCCTGGCCATTCCCGACATCACCACCCTAGACCAGAAGCTCACGGGCCAACCGATGATGGTGATCAACAACGCCGAGGCGTTGATCGGCGCCGTGCAGATGAGCACCGTCGAACTGCACACCTGGAACGCCACCTCGGACCACCTCGACAAACCCGACCGCTTCGTCCTTGACCTCGACCCGGACCCGGCCTTGCCATGGAAACGCATGGTCGAGGCCACCCAGTTGACCCTGACGGTGCTCGATGAACTGGGGCTCAAGGCGTTCCTCAAGACCAGCGGCGGAAAGGGCATTCACCTGGTGGTGCCGCTGACCCGCAAGCTCGGCTGGGATGAAGTCAAGGAGTTCAGCCGCGCCATTGTCAGCCACATGGCCAAGATGCTGCCGGAGCGTTTTTCCGCAGTGTCCGGGCCGAAGAATCGGGTGGGACGGATCTTCATCGATTACCTGCGCAACGGCTTGGGCGCGACCACCATCTGCGCCTACGCCGTGCGTACGCGAGAAGGGTTGCCGGTGTCGATGCCGATTTTTCGTGAAGAGGTCGAATCGCTCAAGGGCGGCAACCAGTGGAACATTCACAATGCGCATGAACGCCTGGCCGAAGTGGGCGATGGACCTTGGGCAGACATGAAGAAAACCCGGCAGACGATTACGGCCGAGATGCAGCGGCGGGTGGGGATGAAAAAGCCCTGATCCAGACTGACGCTGCACTGAAGCAGTTTTGGGAAAGGCAAACGAACAATAGAACTCAATTCAATTAGTGGATTTTGATTTTTCAGGTTCGTCCTGAAGCGATTTGAATCTTCGGGGGCGGACCAGTGGCCCAGACCCGCGAAGTACTGTTTTTCCAGATGCGGCCGCACGCTCAAGATCCTCAGGCGATGCAGCGTAAACAGGTGCTACCAGCTAGTCGCGGTTGCGCGTTTTTATCTCCAGCGCTCGCAGGTATTCTTTTTCAACCCACGACGGCTCAACTTGTTCATATGTTCACACCTGAAGTGATTACAAACACCGTCAGGCAAGCATCCTTTTTTGCGGAGTGTTCGGTACGCTATGGCCGAGCGCCAACGTTCTTGTTGATGACGGGGTATGAGCAAGTTCGCTCTGTCGTCGCGGCGCTGGCGGGTGATTGGGATGCGGCCAAAAGGGTCGAGCTGGTCCTCCCGGAGACGGGCATTTGCAACTCGGATTTCGATGAAGTCGATGATCGCTTGAGGGCTTCGGCAAGCCAGACGTCTTGTTGCGGTACTGGAGGGACAATCCCACAGGCCGCACCTCGTACGTCGTCGGGTTGCTGCAAAGGCTAGTGCCTCCCCGAACCCGCCCTTAGCGACAAAGGCGGGTCAGGTTGATTCACATATTTTTCAAAAGAGTTCAGGTCGTCATTGATAAGCGTCCAGCTAACTCCCCTTGAGGTAAGTCACATGCCTATGAGGTCATCGACGCAATCTGCGATTTTTTCCGCCAAACGAGTGCCGGTATTGCGCGGATGTAGATCAGCTCACCAACCAACTCGATCAACGTCTGGGTGATCACAGCAGCGGCAGCAAGGCCTCGAATTTCTTCTGGCAATGCCAGAGCCAATGGCAGAACGACCAAAGAGTTACGCGTTGACGAGCTGAAAGTGACCGCTCTGGCAGTCGTGGAGGGCAGCTTGAAAGCTCTCGAAGCCAACGCGCCCACCAACGGTGCCAGCAGCATGAAGCCGATATACACAGGGATCACCGGGGCAAGCTGGTCGATGTCGCGAACGACCGAGGAGATTTGAGAACCGACCACCGCGATCAGAACCGCCGCCATTGCTGGAACGGGTAGCCAAGCCCAGGCGGCGTTCCAACCGCCGACGATTTTCGACTTTTTGGCCAGCGCCGCTGTAACCACGGCCAACAACAACGGCGCGACAATCAGCACGAGAAAGGCTTCAACAAACGGGCCTACCGAGATCACGACTTCGGACTGTCTGCCCAAAATGAAGGCCAAGTACACGGGTAGCAGAACAAGCTGAAGTAGCAGCAGGATCGGTGTGGCCGCAAGGATCCCACGAGAGTCGCCCTTGCCAATATGAGTAAAGACCACCACGTAGTCGATGCAGGGTGTCAGCAGTACCAGAAGAGCACCAACAAGGATCGCCGGATGATCCGTGAGTCCTCTGGTGAGGCCCCACACCAGCAGTGGAATCAGTACGAAGTTGGCGATCAAAAGAGCTGACATGAAGCGTCTATTGCTCAGGCCTTCGCGCAGGTCAAGAAAGGGAATCTGTAGGAACATCGCGTACATCAGCACGGCGATGGTTGGAGTCACCAAAGCATTCAGCCCCTGAGCGGCCACAGGCGCCATGAACCCACCGATTGCTGCGGCAATGACCGCGACGAAATAGATCGGTATCTGGTTCTGTTCAAGTGCATCCCTATCCATAGTGCTCCCCTCGGGTATCAAAAAAAGGCCGTCAGCCTAAGCAACCGCAACTCGTCCGTCGAGTGATGCGTGTATTTCTAACGCTGTGCGAAGAACATCACAGATATTTAACGGAACACCCATAAGGTTGTGTTGAAGAAATACTGACCGGTTTATCGGCCAGGCTTTCATCCAACGCCGTTTTCACGAAGTTCTTTGCGATTTTTACGTCCTCGATGTTCGTGCTGCGCTTGTCATCAATCGCACCCGCATACACCACCTTGCCAGCAGGGCTGACCACAAACATGTGCGGGGTCGTTTTAGCGCCGTACAGCTTGGCTAAGCTGGTGTCAGAATCCATCAACAAGGCAGATGGGGCTGCTTTCATCTCGGTTTCCCAAGCGTTCATCTCTGAACCTGGACGGTAAGAAGCGCTTCCTGCCTCTGCGGTGTTGACTGACAACCACACCACGCCTTTTGCGCGGTATTCACTTTGTAAGGCCTGCATGTTGCCGCTGCGATAGTGCTTTTGGGTAAACGGGCAAACGGGATTCATCCACTCCAGAACCACGTACTTCCCTTTGTAGTCTGCCAGCGAGACAGAAGTACCATTGCTGTCTGTCACGGTGAAGTTCGGAGCCGCTTGCCCTACGACTGCCGCAGCGCTCGCCACGTTCGCCCAGAGCGATACCAGCAGTAATGTCATTGACGCGACGATGGATGTTTTCATGTTGATTTTTCCTCGGTTAAAGAGTGCCCAGAATGGGCTTCGATGACTCACTGCCAGGTGACTCGGGAGAAGCAAGTGCAGCCTTCACCAGAGATTTAGTCAGCAACTCTGGCAGCATTTCTGGCGATTGGCCTGGACGGAGAACGAGATACATGGGAACCGCAGACCGGCCATAGCGCGCCAAGGCACGGGTGATTTCAGGGTCTCGATTTGTCCAGTCGGCCCGCATTCTGACCACACCGCTTTGCTCGAAGGCATGGTCGATTTCATCGGTATTCAGCACGAGCTTTTTATTGACTTGGCAGGTCACGCACCAAGCAGCGGTAAAGTCGACAAATACGGTCTTCCCATCGCCTAATTGCTGTTCAACCTTGGCTTGCGAGTAGGTCTCCCACTGACCAGCTTGGCGTGTTAACTCGGAGGTCGCGGAGCCGGCGATATTGGCCATCGGTATCAGGATGCTCAACGCCAAAACCCATGAAATCGTTTTACCCAATCTGGAGGGAAACCTGCCGAAAAGCCACAGGCCAAGACCCATTAACCAGAGTGCCAAAAGAAGGTCGATCAACGGGCTTACGCCAGCCTGGACGCCCAGCACCCAGGCGAGCCATATGACGGTTGCAAGCAGCGGAAAGGCTAGGAATTGACGTAATTGCACCATCCATGGCCCTGGTCGAGGCAACCACTTCCTGATGCCGGAAAACCAAGCCAGCAGGAAGTATGGCAAGGCCATACCGAGGCCCAGCGAGGTGAAGACGGCCAACGAAGTCCATCCGGGCTGGGTCACTGCATAACCAAGCGCCACCGCCATGAACGGGCCTGTACAGGGTGAGGCAACCGCAACAGCGAGCACACCGGAGAAAAATGCACTGACGTCTGGGTGACGAGGGCTGATGGATGCAAGAGGGCTCGGCACCAGGCTGCCCATCTCGAAAACACCCAAAAGATTGAGCGCAAGCACAAAAAACAACAACGCAAGGCTGGCGACTATTACCGGTGATTGAAGCTGAAAGCCCCATCCGAATTCATGCCCAGCAGATCGTAATCCCATCAGCACAATCGCAAGCAGCCAGAACGAAATGACGACGCCTATTGAGTAGAACAGGCCATTTCGGCGCGATTTGTATGGATCTGCTTCGCGAGCAAATGCGAATACCTTCATCGAGAGGATCGGAAAGACGCAGGGCATCAGGTTGAGCAGTATCCCGCCTGAAAAAGCCAGCAACACCGCAGCAATCAACCCCAGTTGAGCGCTTGTATCGATGGTCGCGTTCGGCTTGGCTACTTCTGCACCCTGGACTGGAATATCGATTTCCAGCGCCTCTGGTGAGCCTGTGCCATTTTCCGTCACTACGATGCCGCGAAGTCGCACCAGGGGAGCCACTGGCTGAACTGCACGTGTCATGGAGAGTTGATAGCCAGCGTCATCGTATGACAAGGTCTGAACCGCACTCGGCTCGATCACCCCCTCATCATACGGAAAAAAACTGACGCTCTGAGGGAAGGATTGCCCTTGTGGAGGCGCGATAGAAAGGGTGCTACCGGTACTCGTCGATACCGCAGAAAAGCTCCAATCATTTGCCTTTTTTGGCAACAGGGTTCGCACCGTCTCGAAGCCCCGAACTGCCTCGGGATTGGCAATTGGAGAAGTGCCCGGCAATCCTACTGGCAGGGTTAGTGTCAGCTGCCCCTCTTCAGGAATGCAGACGTCATAGCAAACCAGCCACTCTACGTGGCCACTCAGCGTGACCGACGGGTTGACGAAGTCCGGAGGTAGGGTGATGTCACTGATGAGCCAGGTTTCACCCTCATAGCCAAAGTTCATCAATGGGCCAAACGGTAGTCGCTTAGGAGCGGGCCATTGAATCGCGCCCATTTGGATGCCTTCTGGCACGTTCCACTTGATCTGCGTCGGCAAGCCTGAATCGCCAGGGGTACGCCAATAGCTGTGCCACTGTGGATGGTGGTTCAATTTCAATGCAATCGACGATGTTTTTCCCGGAGTCAGCTTCTGGTGTTCTGCCACCAATTGCGCACTCATGTGCTCGGTAGTTACTACGTTGCTCGCATTGGATGCCCAGAGCGCGCCCGCGTACATACCCAGCAAAAACGTAACGCATACGCGTACCAAGTGCTTATGCAGGGCGATCAAGCGGGAGGTACCCACGATATCAGCGACCACGGCACTCCGCTCCTTTGCATGGCTTTTGCGAATTCGCGCACCGGTGCTGCTTGTGGCTAACATTGCGATAAACCAAGGCTCCAACCGATAGGGCCACGAGGGTCAGACCAAGCCACCAAGCATTGGCGGTTATGTTTATTGCGGCGATCCCCATCAGCCCAAGCATGGGTGTGGCACAACAGGCCAGGCAGCCTAGCCCCACTGCGCCCCCGATTTTATTGAGGGTTGTCGCCTTCATCATTGGAAAGTCTCTGGAAAAAACATCTCGAGCCGGCCACGCCGCATTGGTTATCAGTATCAGTCGAACCAGAGTAATATCTGTAGCTACTACAGGTTCAAGTGATTTCTTTGGAGAAGCGACATGTGGGGAATCGGCGCCTTGTCGAAGGAGACCGGATGCAACATCGAAACCATCCGGTACTACGAAAAAATTGGCCTACTGCCCATCGCCAATCGCTCCTCTGGAGGGCATCGGGTTTACACGGAGCAGCACCGGGCGCGACTGCTGTTTATCCGCCAAGGACGGGAGCTTGGATTCCCTCTGGATGAAGTCCGCGAACTGATCAGCCTCTCCGGCGATCAGCAGCGTTCTTGTGGCGAGGCATTGTCGGTGGTCAGGAAGCATCTGGAGTCCGTGGAAGCAAAACTGGCCCGATTGCAAACCATCAGGCAAGAATTACTGTATATGGCCAAGGACTGCCAAACCTGCTGTCCCGGAACAATGGCACCCGATTGCACCATCGTGGAAGCACTGGCTGACTCCGGAATCAAGATCAGCTCAGGGTGCTGTTCCTGAGCGCTCATTAACTTGACGCCCCGCCTACGATCTTGCCGATGATTGGATATGAACAGATCTGGTCTGTCGTCGCGGAGTTGATTGGCGATTGGCATCTGGCATCTGGCGAATAAGGTTGAGCTGGCTCTCCCCGAGACTGGCGTATATGACTCGGATTTCGTTGAAGTCGGTGACAGTTTGAAGGCTTTGACAAGTCAGGCGTCTTGTTGCGTCGCTGGAGGCGCAATCCTGATGTCACACCTCTTGCCTCTCCAGGTTGTTGCAAAGGCTAATACCCATCCATCGAAACCCGCCCCTGCGATAGGGGCGGATCAGGTTTAATCGTTTTATTTCTTAAGCGTGCTCAGATAGTCCTTGAGCGCGTTCTCGTCACCAGACTTAACGGTCATCCCGTCTGGACCGGTCCCAATTTCCGTGTATTGCTTGGCCGGTTCGCCGTGTGCCTTGAATTCTTTCAGTTGTTCAGAACCTTCACGAAAGACCCAAAGGCGGCCGTCTTCTACTTTGGTAAAGAATCCGGGCTTGTCGTACTGGCTCGCGAAGCTAACGCTCGCAAACAGGCTAGTCAGCAAGGCGGCGGTGATCGTCAGTTTTTTCATCTTCCAGGCTCCTGGTTGGTTGGATCGGAGCAGAGGCTATCCTCGAATGGATGACAAACTTATTACAATATTCATATATATAATTTTCCAAATGTTTCTTAAGCGCTTTGCTGAGTGAGTATCCCATATGCCCTAGAAAGAAGGGCTTTTAGGGGGGGTTGCTCGGCATGAACTGGTCCTTTTCGAATTTTTCCGGTGCAGGGGCTTTACCTCGCATGCATAAAATCATATATTCGATAAATCGTATATGAGCTGAGGCTTCACAATGACCAGCAAAGCCCGTGTCCTGTTCGTTTGTACTGCCAACGCTGCCCGCTCTCAGTTGGCCCAAGCGCTGCTGAGGCATACTGATTCGGAGCATTTCGAGGCATTCAGCGCCGGAACCGTTCCAACTCAGGTCGATCCGCGCACCTTCGACGCACTTTCCCACCTTGGGGTGAATACCGAAGGATTGCGCAGCAAATCCGTAGACGAATTCCGTGGTGAGCGTTTCGATTACGTCATCACCTTGTGCGATAAAGCAGCAGCGGAATGCCAGTCGTTACCTGGAGCTGGCGAGGCATTGGCTTGGAACTTTGAGGACCCGGCGACCAGCACCAAACCCGACGCGTTCCGTCACACCCTTCACGAAATTCATGAGCGCATCAAGATGTTCGTCTTGGTGAAAACCAAACGCTGAGAATCGATATGGCTGACCATCTGACACCGACCACTGTTTTCAAATGCCTGGCGGACGACACCCGGGTCCGCACCATGCTGCTCATCACCCGTGAAGGAGAGCTTTGTGTTTGCGAGCTGACCTGCGCGTTGAACGAGAGTCAGCCAAAAATCTCCAGGCATCTCGCCCAACTGCGAACTTGCGGCCTGTTGTCGGACCGTCGGCAAGGCCAATGGGTGTATTACCGACTGCACCCGAATCTCCCAGACTGGGTTCATCAAGTGCTGACCACTGCGCTCGAAAGCAACAAGCACTGGTTAAGCCCTGATGCCAAACGCCTTGATGAAATGGGTGACCGCCCTGAACGTGCAGCCGTGTGCTGTGAAAGCCAAATCGCCTGATTCCGCCTTCGACTACGAGACCGCTCGATGAAAATCCTGTTTCTCTGCACTGCCAATAGCTGCCGCAGCATCCTTTGTGAAGCGGTCTTCAATCACTTGGCACCGGAAGGCATGAAAGCCTACAGCGCGGGCAGTCAACCCAAAGGCGAAGTGCATCCGCTGAGTCTCAAGACGTTGGAAAACGCTGGTATGTCGACGCTCGGGTTGTGCAGTAAGTCCAGCGATGTCCATGTGAACCTGGCTCCTGATTTCGTCATCACGGTTTGCGACAAGGCTGCCGGTGAAGCCTGCCCGGTATTTTTCGGACCGGTCACCAAGGCGCACTGGGGGTTGGCTGACCCTTCGGAATACCTCGGCACTCAAGAAGAGATCGGGGCGGCTTTTGAAGCCACTTTGGAGCAGATCAAAACCCGTATTGAAGCCTTCCTGGCTTTACCTCTTTCCCAACTGAGTGCCGAACAGCTCAAGGCAGAGCTGGCCCTGATAGGCACGCTGTAACTACAGGAGCAATGATCATGAGTAAGAGCCGCCTTTCCTTCCTGGACCGTTACCTGACGCTGTGGATCTTTCTCGCCATGGCCTTGGGCATCGGTTTGGGGAGCCTGTTCGAAGGCTGGCCGCAGTGGCTCAACAGTCTTTCTGTGGGCACCACCAACATCCCCATCGCTATCGGCTTGATCGTGATGATGTATCCACCTCTGGCCAAGGTTCGTTATGAGGAACTGCCGGAAGTCTTCAAGGACAAGCGCATCCTCGTTTTGTCTTTGGTCCAGAACTGGGTCATCGGACCGGTGTTGATGTTCGCGCTGGCGATCATCTTCCTTCGGGACCAGCCGGAATACATGACCGGCCTGATCCTCATCGGCTTGGCTCGTTGCATCGCGATGGTGCTGGTTTGGAACCAGATCGCGGGTGGCAACAATCAGTACGTCGCCGGACTGGTGGCATTCAACAGCATCTTTCAAATCCTGTTTTTCAGTCTGTATGCCTGGGTATTCCTTGGGTTGTTGCCGCCGTTATTCGGGCTGGAAGGCAGTGTCATTGAGACCAGCTTTGTCAGCATTGCCGAGTCGGTCCTGATCTACCTAGGTGTGCCGTTCCTGGCAGGCTTCTTGACCCGCAAGATTCTCATCGCACGTAAAGGTGAAAACTGGTTCCAGGAGCGCTTCATTCCGAAGATCAGCCCGCTGACGCTGGTGGCGCTGCTGTTGACCATCGTGGCCATGTTCAGCCTTAAGGGTGACGTGGTGCTGCAATTGCCGTTGGATGTGTTGCGCATCGCGATCCCCCTGACGATCTACTTCGTGGTGATGTTCCTCATCAGCTTCTGGATGGGGAAATTGCTCAAGGCTGACTATCCACGCACCACCGCACTGGCTTTCACAGCCGCAAGCAACAACTTCGAACTGGCGATTGCCGTGGCCATTGCCACCTTCGGCCTGGCTTCTCCGGTCGCCTTCGCCACAGTGATTGGCCCGTTAGTGGAAGTGCCGGTTCTGATTTCCCTGGTCGGTGTGGCCCTCTGGCTGAAACGCCGCTGGTTCGACGAATCCAAGAGCGCCGTTGCGCAGGACAAAGACTATGTTTGATGACCATATTCCCCAGCTCGATACCGAACTGGTTGATCTTCCATCGGCAGACAAACTCGGTATCGAAAAGACCTCCATTCACAAGCCGCGCATTTTGCTGCTCTACGGATCGACTCGTGAGCGCTCCTTCAGTCGTCTGCTGGTAGAGGAAGCCGCTCGGTTGCTGGAGCACTTCGGTGCCGAGACGCGGATTTTTAATCCCTCAGGCTTGCCGCTGCCAGATGATGCCCCCGACGATCATCCACGCGTGAAGGAGCTGCGCGACTTGGTGTTGTGGTCCGAGGGACAGGTCTGGTGCTCTCCAGAGCGTCACGGAAATATGAGTGCAGTGTTCAAAGCGCAGATCGATTGGGTGCCACTCGTGATGGGCGCTGTACGCCCGACTCAGGGCAAAACCCTCGCGGTGATGCAGGTGTGTGGCGGCTCGCAGTCGTTCAACGTGGTCAATCAGCTGCGGGTGCTGGGACGCTGGATGCGCATGTTCACCATCCCCAACCAATCCTCCGTACCGAAGGCCTATATGGAATTTGACGACAACGGCCGGATGAAACCTTCTCCGTTCTACGACCGTGTCGTTGATGTGATGGAAGAGTTGGTGAAATTCACGCTGCTGCTTCGCGACCGCCAGGACTATCTGGTGGATCGTTATTCCGAGCGCAAGGAGTCGGCGGAAGAACTCATGAAACGTGTCAATCAGCGCTCCATCTGAGGATTTTTAACCGTGCAACAACACCCATATTCCGTACTGCCCCTGGCACAGTTCAATGGCCAATTGATCTTCACCCCGTGTCCAGGCACGAAGGGCACCAAGCCTTTCGAGGCGCTGCAAACCCTCAAGGACGCGGGGGCATCGGCGCTTTTGACGCTGATGCCAATAGAAGAGTTGCTTCAGAACGAGATCGACCTGCTGCCCGAAGAGTGCCAAATGCTCGGCATCGAGTGGTTTCACCTGCCAGTAGAAGACGATCAAGCGCCTGGCGAAGCATTCAAAGCCGCATGGGAACAGCATCATCCGCGACTCCAGCAGTTGCTGACCGAAGGGAAAACCATTGCTATCCATTGCAAGGGCGGCTCGGGTCGTACCGGCTTGGTCGCCGCTCAGTTATTGATCGAGAGCGGTGTGCCATTTAGTGATGCCATCCGCGATGTTCAGTCGTTGCGTCCACGCGCCATTCAGCATCCTGCCCACATTGAATACATCGGCCAGTTTGACACCCAGTCGAACTCCCACTGACAAACAGATACAGAGCACAACAACATGACTATCAAAGTTGGCATCAATGGTTTTGGCCGGATCGGTCGCCTCGCTCTGCGAGCAGCCTGGAGTTGGCCTGAGTTCGAATTCGTACAGATCAACGATCCAGCAGGTGACGCGGCGACTCATGCGCACCTGATCAACTTCGACTCGGTACATGGCCGTTGGCACAACGAAGCCAGCGCTGAAGGCGACAGCGTCGTCATCGACAGTAAGCGGATCAAAGTCACGGCCAACAAAGCGATTGCCGATACCGACTGGTCGGGTTGCGATCTCGTTATTGAAGCCAGCGGCAAGATGAAAACAGTGGCGGTGTTGCAAGCCTACCTGGATCAGGGCGTTAAACGTGTGGTGGTCTGCGCTCCGGTGAAGGAAAAAGGCGCGCTGAACGTCGTCATGGGCGTCAATCATCAGCTGTTCAATGCGGCAGAACATCGCATCGTCACCGCCGCTTCGTGCACCACCAACTGTCTGGCGCCAGTGGTGAAAGTGATCCACGAGAAGCTGGGCATTCGCCACGGCTCGATCACCACCATTCACGACCTGACCAACACCCAGAGCATTCTCGATCAGCCGCACAAGGATCTGCGTCGTGCACGTGCTTCGGGCATGAGCCTGATTCCAACCAGCACCGGCTCGGCCACTGCCATTGCCGAAATCTTCCCGGAGCTGCGTGGACGCCTCAATGGTCACGCTGTACGTGTGCCGCTGGCCAATGCTTCGCTGACTGACTGTGTTTTTGAAGTCGAGCGTGCCACCACGGTCGAAGAGGTGAATCAGTTCCTCAAGGACGCGTCCGAGAATGAACTGAAAGATATCCTCGGTTTCGAGGAGCGTCCGCTGGTGTCCATTGACTACCGCACCGACCCGCGCTCATCGATCATCGATGCGCTGTCGACCATGGTCATCAACGGCACCCAGGTCAAACTTTACGCCTGGTACGACAACGAATGGGGCTATGCCAACCGTACCGTCGAACTGGCCAAAATGGTTGGCCT
Organism: Pseudomonas sp. NPDC079367; assembly: GCF_044542195.1. Taxonomy (NCBI): domain Bacteria; kingdom Pseudomonadati; phylum Pseudomonadota; class Gammaproteobacteria; order Pseudomonadales; family Pseudomonadaceae; genus Pseudomonas; species Pseudomonas sp. NPDC079367. The sequence continues at coordinate 847,451 of NZ_JBITTW010000001.1, read as the reverse complement.
GGCAGTCTAAGGAGCGGTCATGAAAGTGTTGTCAGCCCTCGCTCCGGAAGTGCGGCAGTACCTGCTCGTGACGGGCAACTACTGGGCCTTCACCCTCACCGATGGTGCTTTGCGCATGTTGGTGGTGCTGCACTTTCACGCGTTGGGCTACAGCCCACTGCAAATCGCGGCGTTGTTTCTGTTCTACGAACTCTTTGGCGTGATCACCAACCTGGTGGGTGGCTACCTCGGCGCCCGGCTAGGGCTGAACCGGACCATGAACATCGGGCTGGGCCTCCAGGTCGCCGCGCTGTTGATGCTCACGGTTCCGGTAGCCTGGCTGACCATTCCATGGGTGATGGGCGCTCAAGCGCTGTCCGGGATCGCCAAAGACCTGAACAAGATGAGTGCCAAAAGCTCCATTAAGCTTCTGGTTCCGGATGGGCAACAGGGCAAGCTCTACCAGTGGGTGGCAATCCTCACCGGCTCGAAAAACGCACTCAAGGGGGTTGGCTTTTTTCTGGGTGGAGCCTTGCTGGCACTCATCGGCTTCAAAGGCGCCTTGTTGGCCATGGCGGGTGTCTTGGCGCTGATCTGGATCAGCAGCTTGGTCCTGTTGAAGAAGGACCTGGGCAAAGCAAAAGCCAAGCCCAAGTTTCGCGACATCCTGTCCAAGAGCCGGGCGATCAATATCCTCTCAGCGGCGCGGATGTTTCTGTTCGGTGCCCGTGATGTCTGGTTTGTGGTGGCCTTACCGGTGTACCTCAGCAGCGTGTTTGGCTGGGACTTCTGGAAGGTTGGCGGCTTCCTGGCGGCCTGGGTGATTGGCTACGGCATCGTGCAATCCTTCGCGCCCAACATCACCGGCAAGAAGCGAGGGCACGTGCCGGATGGTCGTGCGGCATTTCTCTGGGCGCTGGCACTGGCCGGCCTGCCTGCGGCAATTGCTCTCGGACTGAACACCGGGCTGTCGCAACAGGCGGTGCTGCTGGGCGGATTGATGGTTTTTGGTGCGTTGTTCGCGGTGAATTCGTCGCTGCACAGCTACCTGATCGTGTCCTACGCCAAGGAAGATGGCGTGTCGCTGGATGTGGGTTTTTATTACATGTCCAACGCCATGGGGCGGTTGATCGGCACAGTGCTGTCCGGCTGGGTTTATCAGGTGTATGGGCTGGAAGCATGCTTGTGGATATCGAGCGCATTCGTGTTGCTGGCCGCTCTAATTTCTATCGCCTTACCCAGGCATGCTGAGGCGATATGAAACCGTCAGGCAGGAGGGAGTGAACCTCTTCGCGCTACGTGCGTGTGGAGGAATTGGCAGAGCCTGAATCAACACATGTCGGAGGCACGTCATGAGCAAGTTTATCGACATACCTACACTGTCTTTTGTGGTGATTACTGCGGTTGCATTGACCGCTTGTGATCAAGGCGAGACACCCGCCAAGCGTCCGTCCGGTATGGACAAGACGATTGAAGGGACATGGTTTATAGGCGAGTGGCGCAATACCCAGAGGGATGCTTTGGCGCTACCGTCATTTCGGCTTTCCGCCGACAGCCTGCAATGGGGTGATTGTACGGCGGAGTTTGACAGTCTGATTGGCCGCGACGAGAAGCGAGCATCCCTGGCGATGAAAGAGGGTAGCGACTGCCCAGCCAGCAGCCAAGGACGGCTGAAGGACATCCTCCTTCAGCGCATAAACGAGTGCATGGCCAGTGTCGAGCTTTACGCTTCTGTGGAAGATGTCAGGCAAGATTCCCCTCAACTATCAGCGGTGTACTTCAAGGTCGGCTGCCGGCCACTTCAGGTGGACTGATCGGCGAGAACGGCCACGATCTCATTGACTGTGCTCCGTGCTGTTCGTGTTACACCGATCAGTGTGGCGGAAGCTGAACCTGTCCACTCGCCGTAACCGACCAGCCACAGCCCTGGCTTTTTGATCGAGTGGGTGCCTTCGACCTTAACGCGGCCCTCGGAGTTGACCACCCCCAGTGAATCCAGATGCTGAAGGGCTGGCCGAAATCCGGTGCACCAAATCACCGCGTCCACCGCAGACTCGGAACCATCGACCCAAACAACCCCATTAGGCGTAAAACTTTCGAAAGGTCGTACAGACTTGAGCACGTTGCGCTCTCGGGCTTCGGCAACGGGCGCAACCATGACGATATCGCCCAGCCCACCAACCGGCTGCTCAATGACGCGCCCCTCCAGCTGGGCTTTCCAGCGCTCAGTTGCACGCTCGAACAATACCCGCCCATCCACATCGTCAGGCAAGAACATCGGTTCTACTGGGGTTACCCACGTGGTCTCAGCGACCTTTGAAACTTCGGCAAGAATTTGTGCTCCTGAGTTACCTCCACCCACCACCAACACCTTTTTGCCCACGAACGGCTGCGCTTCGACATAGTTCGCGGAGTGCAGCTGCTGACCTTTGAATAGCTCTGCATTGGGGTAGTGAGGTACGTAGGGATTGCTCCAGGTGCCTGTAGCGCTGACAACAACCTCGGCATCCCAGTGCTTGTCAGCAGAACGTACTCGTAGGCCAGATTCCGTACGCTCAACAGAAGTGACCCGTACCGGGCGCTCAACCGGGAATTGGTAGCGCTGCTCGTACTGGTTGAGGTACTCAATCACATGATTCCGTGAAGGGTAGCCATCTTGCGTAGGGGGCATCATCCAGCCAGGGATCGAACTCCAAGTGGCGGGTGAGAATAGATGCAACGAGTTCCAGCCATGTAGCCAGGCACCACCGGGTTCTTCCTCTGCGTCGAGGATGACGAACGAAAGAAGTGTGCGGCGCAGGAAATACGCTACAGCCAAGGCTGATTGCCCCCCGCCAATAATTACTACGTCTAATTGAGCGCTCAGCGAATCAGTCATCGGACGAACCTTGGATCGATGCAAGACGGTCCAGTATAGCGACTCAATTTGGGCTCCAACTGATCCAGCTCATTGAGAGGGAACTCCTCTACAGGGTATGTGTAACGGCTCGCGTTTGAAAACGGCCGGGCTCGCAATCGATGCAATTTCCAGCTCAGATTAACTGCGGCTGATGAAGCCCTCGGGCTCACATTAGCTGCGAGCGAGCTTGCATTCAGCCGCGCCGGCTTGCATTTAATCTCAATGGGCTCACGCTTTCTGCAACTGAACGCCCCTCGCTCAGACCGTCCAATAAACCAGGGTTTGTTGGACGGCCGTCTCTCAGCAGGCAACCCTCGCGCAAACCCGCATTGCTGACATCCAGCTACAGTCTCCAGCTTTCAATATCCGACTACACTGGGCTCTCACTGAATAGTTGGACAAAGCCATGTTGATGGGATACCTGACTGGCGAGAAACCGGTCTCGGCGGAGCTGGTGGAATCAGTGCTGTCGCGTCAACTGGATGATCTGGAACCGACCCTGACGCGCCACGGTTACCGCATCAAGGATCTGGTAGATCAGTTCGACGCCAGACCCAATGAGATCAAGGCGCTGTTTAGCAACGCGCTCGATCCGGCGCGCGCCGCTGAGCTGCGGGACAAGATGCTGGCAGCGGGGTTGCCGATCTGAGTCTGGGGGCTGAGGAGCAACGGAACAGAAAGTGCACTTAAGCCCTGCCATCTCCTCTCAGCGCAATAGTCCAGGTACTCCAACTCTATCCTCTGCTTGATTCCGTACTTAACTACGGAGATAGAGTCGAGTCGTGGGTAGAAAACCCGAGAGGAGGCTGTTATGAAATACCTAAGACTGCTGCTGATAGTGGGTTCGACTCTGCTGTCATCCACCATATGGGCCGAAGGCGGGAGCGATCGATTGATTGAGCGGAGGGCTGCTATACGCGACAAGGCTGAGGCGGCCTTGGTGGTGAAGACTGAGCAACGAGGGGCCACGGCGGCTGGCCGTGTCGAAGAGCAGCCCGCCTGTCCATCTGCAAGGTAGGACATGAGCGACTGCTGCACGCTCCGCTCGACCAGACTCAGCGTGAGTCTGTCCAGATGAGGCGCGAGCGTAAATGTCAGTTACCCATCTGTGGCCTCTGCAAGTGCTCCTTTGGCCATTCAGCGGCGCTCATTGAGCGCCGCTTTTTTTAAGCTCCAGCCGACAAACAGAGGCGCCTTACGAAGCTGGAGATCGTAGGTCAACGCGGCTCTTTGTTCCTATGCAGTGAAACGATCAGCGGACAGGAAACAGTCCCGTGGCTCGCACAACAGTCGTGAACCAGTTGCTCCAAAACTGACTCGATCCGCTTTAAATCCGCAAGTTTCCCCCGCACATCCCCGAGCTTCTGCTCGGCGAGCACGCGCGCTTCATCGCAGTGAGAGCCGTCATCCAGCCTCAATAGCCCGCCCACTTCTTCGAGACTAAAGCCTAGCCGTTGCGCGGATTTTACGAATTTCACCCGTGCGACATCCGCCTCGCCGTAGCGGCGAATGCTGCCGTAGGGCTTGTCCGGTTCGGGCAACAGCTCCTTGCGTTGATAGAACCGGATGGTTTCCACGTTGACCCCGGCCGCCTTGGCAAAGGCGCCGATGGTCAGACTTTCCACATTGTTTTTCATACCGCTTGATTCCGTACTTGACTACGGGATTAACCTTAAACCATCGATCAAATGCTCGAAAGGAGAAATGCATGTCTGAACCATCAAACGGGCGCGCCCCTCTTGTTGCCGGGGCGCTTGCTGCGATTCTCGCCTCGACTTGCTGTCTTGGGCCGTTGGTACTGATCGCACTGGGATTCAGCGGGGCCTGGATCGGCAACCTGACCGTGCTGGAACCTTATCGCCCGATCTTTATCGGCGGGGCGTTGATCGCGCTGTTTTTTGCCTACCGGCGCATTTTTCGACCGCAACAAGTTTGTAAGCCGGGCGATGTCTGCGCCATCCCTCAGGTACGCACCACCTACAAGCTGCTCTTCTGGGTGGTTGCGGCATTGGCGCTGGTTGCGCTCGGCTTCCCTTACATCCTTCCCTTGTTCTACTGATCAGGAGTTCGCCATGAAAAAACTGCTCGCATCCTTCGCCCTTGCCACTCTCGTCGCCACACCTGTCTGGGCGGCCATCCAGACCGTTACCCTGTCGGTGCCCGGCATGACCTGCGCCGCCTGCCCGATTACGGTGAAGAAGGCGTTGACCAAGGTCGATGGCGTGACCAAGGCTGAGGTGAGCTTCGAGAACCGCGAGGCTACCGTCATCTTCGACGATACCAAGACCAATGCCCCGGCGCTGACCAAGGCGACTGAGGACGCCGGCTACCCGTCCAGCGTCAAGCAATAGGCGGGCATTCCAATGGCAAATTCTTTCAATCTGTTCACGCGGATCGGTGACAAAGCCGGTTCTGTCGGCGTGCTGGTTTCCGCCATAGGTTGCGCCTCGTGTTTTCCCGCCCTTGCCAGCTTGGGGGCCGCGATCGGTCTGGGCTTTTTGAGCCAGTGGGAAGGCCTGTTCATCACCACGCTGCTGCCCCTGTTTGCTGGACTGGCTCTGCTCGTTAATGCCCTTGGCTGGCTCAATCATCGGCAGTGGCGACGGACTGCGCTCAGTCTGATCGGCCCTGTCCTGATGCTGGCAGCGGTGTTTTTGATGCTGGCTCACGGCTGGCGGAGTGGCTGGTTGCTCTACATCGGCCTGGCTCTCATGTTTGGGGTGTCGATATGGGATCTGGTGTCGCCCGCCAACCGCCGTTGCGGGCCGGATTCCTGTCCGACTCCGCAGAAACAGTGATACCGAAAAGAGACCCATCTGAGGAATAACGCTATGACCAAACTGCAAATCGTCGGCATGACCTGCGCCTCCTGTGTCGAGCATGTGAAAGATGCCTTGGAGAAGATTCCGGGCGTGCATCAGGCGGAGGTTTCCTACGCCAGCGGGAAGGCCGAATTGAAGGCCGACGAGGGCGTAAGCCGAGAGCAAATGCAGGCCGCCGTCGAGGCTCTGGGGTATCGAGCGGCGTTCGACGACTCCACGATACAAACCCGTCCTGGCCTGCTCGACAAGGCGCGGGGCTGGTTGAGCGGCAGCACTGGCGCCGGGAAAGAAGACGGCAGGCTCCACATTGCGGTCATCGGCAGCGGTGGCGCGGCGATGGCGGCCGCGCTCAAGGCGGTGGAAGGCGGTGCCCGCGTTACCCTCATCGAGCGCGGTCTCATCGGCGGCACCTGCGTCAACGTGGGCTGCGTGCCCTCCAAGATCATGATTCGTGCCGCGCATGTGGCCCATCTGCGCCGCGAGAGTCCGTTCGACACTGGATTGTCCGCCACGACGCCGACGGTCCTGCGCGAGCGACTGCTCGCGCAGCAGCAAGGCCGTGTCGACGAACTGCGCCACGCCAAATACGAAGGTATTCTGGAGAGCACCCCAGCCATCAGTGTGCTGCGTGGCACCGCCCGTTTCCAGGACGGCCACACGCTCAGCGTGGAACTGGCCGAGGGTGGCGGGCACATCGTAGCCTTCGACCGCTGCCTGGTCGCCACCGGCGCAAGCGCGGCCGTTCCGCCGATTCCAGGGCTGAAAGACACGCCGTACTGGACCTCGGACGAGGCGCTGGCGAGCGATACAATCCCTAAGCGGCTCGCCGTGATCGGCGCCTCCGTAGTGGCGGTGGAACTGGCGCAGGCCTTCGCCCGGCTGGGTAGCGAGGTCACGATCCTGGCACGCAGTGCGATGTTCTTCCGTGAAGACCCGGCCATCGGCGCGGCGGTGACGGAGGCCTTCCGTATGGAGGGCATCGAAGTGCTGGAGCAAACGCAAGCCAGCCAGGTGTCCCACGCCAACGGCGAGTTCGTACTGACCACCAACCATGGTGAGTTACGTGCCGACCAACTGCTCATTGCCACCGGGCGCTTGCCGAACACCCAGGGCCTGAATCTGGACGGCGCCGGCGTGAAGCTGGACGAGCGCGGTGGAATCCGGATTGATCAGGGCATGCGCACCAGCGCAGCGGATATCTATGCGGCCGGCGACTGCACCGACCAGCCGCAGTTCGTCTATGTGGCGGCGGCTGCTGGCACCCGCGCGGCAATCAACATGACCGGCGGCGAGGCAAAGCTCAATCTCGACGTCATGCCGGCCGTGGTGTTCACCGATCCGCAAGTGGCCACCGTCGGCTACAGCGAAGCCGAAGCGCACCACGCCGGGATCGAAACCGACAGCCGCACCTTGACCCTGGACAACGTGCCGCGCGCGCTGGCCAACTTCGACACGCGGGGTTTCATCAAGTTGGTCGCCGAAGCGGGCTCCGGCCGGCTGCTGGGTGTGCAGGCGGTGACTCCGGAAGCGGGCGAAATCATCCAGACCGCCGCCATTGCCATCCGCGCCCGGATGACGGTGCAGGAACTGGCCGATCAGTTGTTCCCCTACCTGACGATGGTCGAGGGGCTGAAGCTCGCCGCACAGACCTTTAACAAGGACGTCAAACAATTGTCCTGCTGCGCAGGGTAATGAGAGAGCGAGGTTGAAACATGAGCAACACGGCAGGCGATCTCGGTAGGTGCGACAGCCTACGCAAGACATGGCAGGTGGTCAGCTTCTGGGGGCTGCCTGCCGTCGTGGCGACGATAGCGATTGTTCTGTCAGATCGACGCCCCGCGTTGTTCCTGGCAGCGGGCGCCGCGCTGGCCGTGATGGGCGGCGCCTGCCTGGTCAACGCCACGCGTTGTCGCCGCCTTCACTGCTACATCACGGGGCCTTACTTCCTGTTGCTCGCGGTTGGTGCGCTACTGGCTTATGTGTTTGACCAAAACGGCGAGCATCTCTCCAGGCTGTGGCTGCTACTGGCTCTGGGTGCTGCACCGTTGCTCATCTGGTTACCTGAGCGCCTAGCCGGAAGGAGATATCTGAGCGCCCCAGTTTGCGGTGAAGATCGGGGGTGTCGGCGATGAATGCCTACTCCATATCCAGATTGGCCGAGGACGCGGGCGTTAGTGTCCATATAGTCCGAGATTATGTGCTGCGCGGCTTGCTGCACCCCGCGCGGCGCACGGAAAGCGGTTACGGCATTTTCGATGAGCGGTCCCTTGCGCGGCTGTGCTTCGTGCGTGCCGCCTTCGAGTCCGGTATCGGGCTCGACGAATTGGCGCGGCTCTGTCGAGCGCTCGATGCGCACGATAGTACCGATGTGATCGGGTGTATCGAGCGCTTGCTTCGGCAAATCGCGACACGGCAGGCGGCTTTAGCCGCAGTGAAAACGGAGTTGGCCGGGCTGACCCATTGCGCCGTCGAAGGTCACGCCCATGCGTAACACCAACCAATCCGAATCAATCAAGATACCCCGCTGGCGCGCCTACACGTGGGGTGCGCTCGCCGCGCTCACTTGCCCCTGCCATTTGCCGGTGCTGGCATTGCTGCTTTCGGGGACTGCGGCCGGGGCCTTCGTCAGCGAACATTGGAGCCTCGCTGCGCTCGTGCTGGCGGTTCTCTTCATCCTCTTTCTGAGAGCGGCACTGCGGGCCTTTCGGGAGCGGCCGTGATCCGCTCAGACCACTGCGCGGTCTCCGCTGCCGAGTTGCGGCAGAGTTGGGAGCGCCGGGAATTCTTCTGCACTACCGGCCGCAGGTCGATCTGCGCACAGGTTCGATCACGGGTACGGAAGCGTTACTAAGTTTTCTTGGACGACGGAGGAACCCCATCATGAACGCAAACAACACCCCTACCATCAGCTGCTGCGAATGTTGCAAGGACATTCCCCTTGACGCCGCACTTACGCCGGAAGGTTCTGAGTACGTCGTGCACTTCTGTGGCCTGGAGTGCTATCAACGCTTTATGTCTCGCGCGGATAAGAGGGCGGCATTCGAGCCTGATAGCCCCTACACACAAAAGATCAGTACCCGTCACGACGACTAATTCGCTTTGCCTCTGGAAAGTGGCTCTGGTTAATTGCAGAAAGCGTGAGCCCACGATGATGGAATGCAAGCCGACGCATCTGAATGCAAGCTCACTCGCAGTGAATGTGAGCCCGGCTGCTCCGTCAGTTGCAGTTAATCTGAGCCGGGAATCGCATTGATTGCGAGCGCGGCCGATTTCAAACGCGAGCCGTTACAGGTATGCATTCCTAGGAGAGCTTGGACTGTAGGCACAAACAACGAAGCCTCCCGCAATATGCGCTTACATAGGCGGGGGGGCTTGGTTTAACGCGCTCGTAAAAAAGCGTCACGCTAGTACATGAAGACTGTTTTTACGTACTAAACCTGCGCGTCTTGAAGCTGATATTCTCTTTGAACTCCTCCACCTTCCCGATTCGACGGATACTCGCCCATGTGCCTTTGTAATAGGGCACCACGTTTCGATCGGTCCATGGGGTAGTCAAATCACCCATCACACCGTTGAAATGACCGAACTGCATGAAGGTTTGATTTCGTTTGATGTCGGGCTCCAGATAGGCCAACGCATAGGACGAACCGTAATCGTTGAACACCTCAACCACGTCTCCAGATTCAATCGTCAGCGCTTGTGCATCGTCTGGGTTGATTTCCAGATAAGCCATCGGCACGCGACGCTGTACAAAATCGTTGTATTGGTCGTGGTAGAGCGTTTGCCACACTTCATTGATGCGCCCATTGTTGACCCAGAACTGGTGCTTCTCCTTCTGTTCTGCCACCGGTTTCGGCAATCCGGGCCATGTTGCTGGCTTGAACTCCGCTTTGCCGTCCGGAGTGTCAAACTTGTAATCGGTGTAGAGCATTTCGGTGCCGATCAGCTTGCCGTTTCGATATTCCTTGGTGGGTAACTGGACGCCATTGTTGCCCATCGCTTTCAGGCGCTCGTAGGTGACAAGGTTGCCCGTGGTCCCGCCCTGACTGTCGATTGGGCCCGCACCGGGTTGGCCAGCCATACGGAAGCCGTCATTGAAGGCGTCCTCCTCGCTATTCCAGTCGAACCCTGCAAAGCGCGCAGCCATGTCCTGTTTCCCTTCGTCCGTATACATCTGCCGGAGGGTTCTAGCGATAGCCGCAGCGATCAGGCAATCGGCTTTCGCTGAACCAGGGGGGTCCATGAATTTTTGTGAAAGGCGCATCCGGCGTTCCCCATTCATTGAGGTGAGATTTATTTCTCCAGGATGGGCTGCCGGCAGCATCACATGGGCAGCTTCTGCAAGCTTGGTTGGGTAGAGGTTGATGTTGGCGACGAAGAGACCACCTTTGTTTTTCACTGCGTCGTAGACCGCATCCACCATCTGCGCCGTTGTACCGCCGCGAACATTGGCCATGGCCTCCCTGACAATGTTGGCACGTTTCAGAATGACCGCACGATGTTGCTCAGCATTCAGCGTGGTTTGGAAGGGATTAGCCCCCCATGCCGTGTACATCATGCCCTTGCCGTTGATGATCTCCTGATCCACATAGATCTTGGTATTGCCTGGATAAGGGGGGCGTGTGTAACCCTCTTGATGCCCGCCCATGCGTACCACACCCGTACCTCGTCGTCCGACGTTGTGGGTCGCCAGAACCAAGTCGACCAAGGCAGACTGGATGAGGTAGTTGTCATTGCCCCAGATGATTCCTTTTTCATAGGCGTGCATGGTATGGGGGCGATGGCCGGAGGCTTTGGGTTTGTAAGCCCATTCGGCTGCTAGCTTGAGCTTGTCTACCGATACCCCTGTAACGTGACTGGTATCCTCCAGCGACATTCGATTGGCTTGAAGTGCCTGGTCAAATGCTTTGGTGTGGGCCGCGATAAATTCTTCGTCATGCCATTTTTGGTCGACCACGTAGGTCAGCAGGCCATTGAACAAAGCGATATCCGTTCCCGGTTCGATATCCAAGTGCAGCACGTTGTCCTTACCTGCGGCTTGCTCCGCTATAGCGATGGTCGGCGTCCTACGAGGGTCGACAAAAATCACCTTGGCAGGAGCAACGGTTTCTCCCGGAAAACGCTGTTTACGCTTGTCGACCGTCTGCCCCTGCAAATTGGGAACCCAGTGCGCCAAGAAGTAGTTGGTTTGGGTTTCATATGAGTTGCAGCCGATGGCAACTATGACGTCAGCCAACTCCGCGTCTTCGTAGCTGTTGTTGAGTTCGCCAATGCCCATCTCGCGTGTGGCGTGGCATTCGGAGTTATAGGCGGGGCGATTGTGGATACGTACCAATGGCGTTTGTAGCGCCGTGAACATCAGCTTGCCGGTGCCCCAGGTATTCTCGAATCCACCTCCGGCGCCTCCGTGATCGAAGCAGTCAAAGGCGAGCACGGCTGGCCCGTCACTATCGAGAATCTTCTTGGTCACACCTGCATAAAGCGCCAAGGCATCATCCCAATTGGTATCCACCCACTGGTCAGCCACATATACACGTGGACTGCGTAGCCGCTCCTTGCCTACGCCATCGGGGTTATACATGACCTTGGCTAATTGCCCGCCTCGTGTGGATGAGAGCCCTTTATTAACTTCGCACTGCTTGTCCGGCACGATCATGATGTTGTAGCGCTTGCCGTCCTTGTCGGTGATCGTGTTCTGCATTGCCGGCGTCATGATGATAGCCAACGGAGGCAACTGTTTGCGGAAGTCGAGCCCCAGTGCGTTCTCTTCGGGTGCCCGTCCCCCCTCTCGATTTTCCGGCCACTTGTACACGTGATAGCCACAACCCACGATGCAGAAGTGGCATGTCAGGTTGGTCTTTTGGGCATCTGTCGGAGGCAGTGCCACACGATCTTTGTTCGTTGCCAATTTGAATCTCCTTATCAAAGGAGGTTGGACTGACGTCCGTAGATCAACCCTTCGACGGCTACAGCACGGACCGAATCGTCATTTGGGTTGTACTCAAGAACTATGATCGGCAGGTTCTCAGTGGCTTGTCCGGAAACCATTTGGCCAATATTCTCAGGGTCGAAAATGCTGAAATGGCAGGGACATTTGAACACCTTTTGCCCAGGGTCATAGGCCACCGGACAGCCCATATGCGTGCATAGCGTGCTGTAGGCCACAATGTCTCGATCTGGGCCGACACCGCCTGGAACGGGCGTGCCCATCTTAATCAATGCGCAAGGTGAGGCCGCGTCGGGATAGGAAAATAGGACTGGTGTGTTGACCTGCAATTTCTGAGCTTTGGAGAGCGCCTGCATTTGGTAAGGAAGATTGACTCGACCCTCCGCCGTTGGCTTTGGTGTCGCGGCTTGCGTGAGTTCGGGCAAACCTATCGCCACGCTTGCAGCAACCCCACCTCCTACCTTCAGGAAGAGTCTTCTTGATATTGATGCCATCTCTGCCTCCGCATTGTGCTCGCGATGCAGTCGGCCCCCACCTCTGTCGTAAGCTGCTTTTACTTCAACCAATTGAGCATAGTCGACAGACTGTTGTTGTGGCTGAAATGGCTCGAACCACTTGCGATCCGCTTAAGTGTGTCGACATTTCCGACTGGCGGTTTGCAGAGATATCTGCTTGTTGGCGCGGTGGAGTTTCTGCAAGTCAGTTTGGCTTTTGCAAGATGAGCGATTGGTACGACGCACGAAAAAGGACAGGTATTGCGGATTTGCGGCCTCCGATGATCACGAAGTTAAGTTCGGCAGTTAGTCTGGTCATGTGCTCTCCCGAGATGGTGAAAGTATTAAAAGGTCAAGCAGGGACATGTATGTCCTTCAAGAGAGGGCATGTGTCGAATATCATTCTCTGCGCGAATAATCTTGAAGAGCTAAAGGTCGGGCTTGCCGCACTGGACATCAGTGTTCCAGCACGTTCAGATCGACGTGAGAGTCCACATGTGGAGCGTTATTGCATTGCGCACCTGCTTGCAACCCTGCCGGCTGCAAAGCTCTTTTTTCCGCTGACCCTTAACCATAGGGATAAGCCGGACTTCCTTCTGGAGATGTCCAATAGGTCCATAGGGATCGAGCATACGGAAGCCGTTCCAGTGAATGCCGCCCGCAGCCAGGTGCTACGGGAGCGAGGCTTGGGGCCGGATGTTTATTTCATCCCTCACGCTACGCCTAGAGAGCCCAAGAAATCGGCCGAAGAACTTCGGCGCGAGATTGAGGCCGATGCCCCTGGGGGCGCTTGGGGCGGCGACTCTCCTGAGTATGAATGGGCGGCGGCGATGGCCCACTGCGGCGGGGAGAAACTCCTTAAAGCGATGGACGATGGCTTCGTGCGGTACCCCACCAACTGGTTGCTCATCTACGACAACTGGCCGCTGCCGGGTGTCAATTTTGCCAAAGCTGCGTTGTACCTTGCTCCGTTGCTGGCGAGCATGGATGCATATTCAGTTTTCGATGCGGTTTTTATCCACGACGATTCGGCAATGTGCGAGTTCCGAGAGGAGCCGATCATCCATGCCCTAGTCAAACCTGGCCACTAGGCTGGCTTGGGCTGTTAAGGCTGCTCGAATCTCGGTTAATGAGTACGGAGGATCGCGCCTATGCACTACGTGATGGCAAGTTGCGCAAAGAGGTATCAAGTCGCGTACGGGGTCTACCTGATACGCTTCGCCAATAGCGGACAGAGGCGTTACATGATGAACATGAATGAGGTCAGCTCCTATCGGGCCGTACTTGTCTTCATAGTTCAAACCGCACGCTTGGCACGTTGGCCCATAATGTGCGATGCACAGCCTGCGTGCGGTGGCATTTCGCTCATAGACTGTCAGCTCGACAGTCTTCAAAGCTCCTTCTGTAAGCGTTGACTTATCGACGGCGTAGGCCGTTGCTGATGCTTGGGAAGGGGGAAGTATTCCGATTGCAAAGTCGCCGGCAATTCCCGTGACATCGAACTCCCATACACCCCACTCGCCGATAGTAAGGCTCGACTTTGGCGGATTCTCATGAAGAAGAGACACCATTTTTCCAGTTGCCGGGTCACGCCGCATCTCCTGCACGTCGGTATTCCTCTCATGAAGATACCAAGCAGGCCATTGCCCTAACTGTGCTATCCATGATTACCCTTTCGCATAGCTTCTGCGCGCGATATCCAAACACTCAGCTGGTGTTGGGACCGCGATAGAGATGCCGAACGGAGGTGAGGTCTGGTCTGGTGGTGGAATGAGATAAACGTAGTTTTTGGCCTTCTTCACGAGTGTCCACCCCCTTCTTGGCAGGATGACACTCAACGTCAAAGTCGCAGCGAACCGATACGTCGTCGGGCCGTATTTCTTTGGAGCCTTGCCTCGTGGTGCAATTTCAACGGTATGGATTGGCCAGCCAGGAGGGGTATGGCTCTTGGTTGCCTGTTGGTCCAACTCAAAGCCGTCCGAGTTACTAGCTGCCATTTGCACCCTCCTGATGCCATCAAGTAACGCCATCTTACGCATCGATTCGATAAGCTGCTTGGTCAAAAAACCTCTGATCGTCGGCTCTGTTGAGTAAGCGTCTGCCCAACACATCTTGCTCAATGTTCAGCGTCTGTCTGGGAGTAGGAAATCTACCTCGTAGATACCCCGTGCCGCACGGATGGTCACAGGGTGTATGACTGGCCTTACGTCACTCAACTCCCATGCGAGCCAGCCATCCTCAAAATAACTTGCACAGGCCGCTTGCATGTCAGCGAGGATGAAGGGACGCACGGCTTTCACGCGCACAATTGCGACGGCAATACCGTTATCGTCTTCGTCCCCATCGTTATGGAGAAATCGCTCGTTTTCCACAATCAGGAGATCCTCGGAAGGATCTAAGTCTGGATGCCAACGACGGACTTCGAGGATTTTCTCGCCAGAAGCGATTCGGCCGCCACTGGGCCGTACAATTGATAAAGCCTTTATGGTTCTCTCCTAAAAATTAGACGCTTGGAAAATAGTCGCTTCGATAGGATTCCACTTATGCGGCAGAAGCTCGGCGATCTCACTCGCCCGCTGCGTCGGCAGGCGTGTAAGAACATCCTTCAGGTATGCATACGGATCATGCCCGTTGAGCCGCGCCGACTGGATCAAACTCATGATCGCCGCCGCACGTTTACCGCTACGTAACGAGCCAGCGAACAGCCAGTTCGAGCGCCCAAGAGCCCACGGCCGGATTTGATTCTCGCACCAGTTGTTATCGATGGGCACAGCACCGTCATTGAGATAGCGCGTCAGCGCTATCCAGCGCTTGAGGCTGTAATCCAACGCCTTGGCGATGGCCGATCCCTCAGGCACAAGCTGCCTCTGGGCGATCATCCAGGTATGAAGTGCGTCGATGATCGGCGCTGCTTTTTCCTGCCGTATTCGCTGCCGGACACCCGGTTCCAGCTCGCGTACCTCTCGTTCAACTTCATACAAGGCCGCGATGTAGTGCAGCGCTTTTTCGGCGATCTGGCTCTTGTTGGTCGCGTGCAAGTCGAAGAACTTTCGGCGTGCATGGGCCATGCAGCCGATTTCTGTAACGCCCAGTTCAAAGCCTGCCTTGTAGCCAGCGAAGTCATCGCAGACCAGCTTCCCGTTCCAGTGGCCGAGGAAATTTCGAGCATGTTCGCCAGCACGGCTCGGGCTGAAGTCGTAAACGACCGCCGCAAGATCGGAGAACTGACTGGTGGCATAGGCCCAGACGTAAGCGCGATGAGTTTTCTTCGCGCCAGGCGTCAGCATTTGTACCGGCGTTTCGTCAGCGTGGACGACGCCGTGCGTCAGCACGGCTTCGCGTAGCGCATCAACCAGCGGTTGAAGTTGCACGCCGCAGTTGCCCACCCACTGCGCCAAGGTCGAACGAGCGATGGGCAGCCCGGCGCGGCCAAAGATTTTCTCTTGGCGATACAGCGGCAGATGGTCGGCGAACTTGGCCACCATGATGTGAGCCAGCAGGCCCGCTGTCGGGATGCCTTTGTCGATGACGTGCGCCGGTACCGGCGCCTGGATCAACGTTTCGCACTGTTCGCAGGCCCACTTTCCACGGATGTGGCGCTCGACGGTGAACACGCCGGGCGTGTAGTCGAGCTTTTCGCTGGCATCTTCGCCGATGCGCTTGAGGGCGCAACCGCACTGGCAGTGGCTGTTGTCCGGTTCGTGATGGATCAGCGTGCGAGGAAACTGCGGTGGCAGAGGTGCGCGCTTGGGTTGCTGGCGTACTTTGGCTTCGACAGGTGCCGGTTGCAGCGCCTCAAGTTCGGCTTCGATAGCGGCGATATCCGTATCGATCAAGTCGTCGAGCAGGCTGGCTTGATCCAGGCTCAACTGCTCGCTGCGCTTGGCAAACTTGAAGCGTTTGAGCAGTGCGATCTCGTGGGCCAGTTTCTCGTTAACCGACTTGTGATGAGTGATTTGCTTGTCCATCGTCTCGACGCGCTGGATCAACTGCGCCGCCAAGGCGCGCAGTTCTTCAGGGTTTAATTGATCGAGATTCGGATGCGAAGTCATGCCGCCGATTTTGCCAGAGAGGGCTAGTGGCGGCGATAGACGGATGGGCCAATTGCGCTGGCAAGCGCGCCATGGCAGACGAATTAGAGCATCGTGATGGCTCCTCCGGAACCGACGCGTTGCCAAGGTAAACCGAGCACCAAGGCTTGAAGTTGCTCTGCATCCAACTCGACTTCAGAGCCGTGCCGCACGCCTGGCCAAAAGAAGCGCCCTTGATTCAAGCGCCGGGCTGCAAGCCAAATCCCCACGCCGTCATGCACCAACACTTTCATACGATTGGCGCGGCGGTTGGCGAACAGATAAGCACAGTGCGGCTTCGCCGCACCGAACACCGCGACAACTCGCGCCAGCGCGGTTTCAGTGCCGGCGCGCATGTCCATGGGCTCGATGGCGAGCCAGATGGTGTCGATGCGAATCATCGCAGCAGGTCTCGCAGAAAAGCGGAACATGCCGCTGCACTTTCTGCCGGCCAACTCACCACGACTACGCCTTTTGAATGAGGCACTTCGATTCGAATCGTGGCCGGAATTTGAGGGGCCGCTGTCGAAGACAATGCCTTGACCGGAATAAAGGCAGTTTGCAGTGCCAGGTTTTTCTGCGCATGCACCCGAATCCATTTATGGACAAGGTTTGCATTGAGGTTGTGGGTCAAGGCGACATTGGCAATCGAGGTGTCAGCCTGCGCACACTCGGCAATGACCTGGGCTTTAAAGGATTTGGAATAGGAACGGCGTTCTTGTGGCATGGGCGTCCGCTTAAAAAGGCTAAAAATGGTGTCCACTTAAATTTAGGTGGACACCATCGCCTTAAGCGATGGCATCAGGAAGGTGTATTGCCCGGACGGTTACTCTGTTGATTCAATCTACACGTTCGAAACGCATGACAGTGCTTGATACAAACAACTGATTAAGTCGTATGCAAACGGGGACAAACTAGTATCTGGCGAGCGAAGACAGCTTTCACAGGTGGGACTGCAAGCACTTCGGGTTTGCGCTGATCCCGAGTGCTTGCGGTCTTGCGGATTAGAATGTCTAGTTGTCGAAGCTACCCCACAGTTTACTCAGCTTGCGGAAACACCAGAACCACAGCCCCTTGAGGCACAGCGCCGAGTTTATGTACAGCATCACCGACCTCTTTGTACTCTTTCCAAAATCGCTCGAGTGCCCCCATTCCGCCGACCAATTGAACGGCACGAATCAGTCCCGCGTGCGCAGCTACAAGTCGTTTAATTTGGAGTTCCAAAGCTGCCACCTCCACCGTTCGCTTCGCCACAACGCCAGCCTGTACGACAGTTGGCGTCAAGCTGGCAGCGATAATGCGGGCCTCAAGCTGTTTCTGACGCGCCTCAGTGATGAGGCTCATTCGAGCACTGTTTCGCGTAAATGCCGAAGCGTTCTTCAGCTCAGAGTGACGTCGAGCAACCTCTCGAACGGTAATATCGACGTTTTCGGAAAGCAGCTGCTCCAGAATTGCCTTTAATTCTACATTGGTGGGATCTTGCAATCTTCTCATGCAAAAACGTCCTTTTCGTTGGGGGCTGCGTAATCAACCCCGTCCGCGAATACATTTTGGTGTGGTTGGGTATCTAGAGCAGCTTGAACTCCCTCAATGAGTCGCACCGCATGCGTAATTTGATTGATTCGGCCCATGGTTCGCGATGGTTTCGCTTCCGCTGCATGCTGCATCACCACAAGACGCTCCCTAAGGTCCATTAAGGTTTCCCGATGCTCAGGTAAACCACTCGCGGCAAAATGTTTGCATCGGTCAAAACACCTCAGGTGCCTCGTGCAAGGATTAATAGAGAAGCTATTGGTACAGAACCCATAGGGCGTGACATGAAAGCCATCAGAGTTTGCTGCAAGATATGCAAACGCAGCTGCATCGCCATGTTCTGCTTGGATACGTTTGAATGATTGTCCCAAATGACTTGTAGCCGCGACGCCACTTACCACCATTTTAGCCACAAGCTCCTGAGTGCTTCCTGGCGGAACATGTGAGCGGGAGGCCGGAGGAAGCTGAACGAACTTCAGTTTTTCAGCAAGACTGCGGTGGTCATACTCGTAGCTCTGCGCAACGGAAACACGGCCGAACTGGTGTGTGATTGCAGTATCAGGAACGTTTAGACGGAAGAGTTCAGTATTCATAAGATGACGTAGAGAGTGCGGCTGTATCGATAAATTCTTCGCCTCTGGAGTACTACCGTGTTTCTTGAAAAATGAGAGCGAACCGCTCCCTAATGTCCTGCCCAGAGCTGTATAAATACGAGCTGGGTGTGGTGTGCTAATTGCCGCATCAGACGTGAGCGGCTCGCTCAATGGGAACCTCAGAACAGCTCCCGTGGTTAGAAATAGCCTTTGCCAGGTCCCTACGACACATCCTGAAGAAGTTTTGAATGTTCGAAGATCTGAATCTGGATAGTTATTGCGCGCAGATGACTGCCTTTCCAGGATTTCCCGAAGGGGTGCCGTTGCGTGCAATATTTCGGTGACGGTGGTTTCGACAAAGCCTTCAAATCGTGATGGTACATGATAATACCTCTCGATCAAGATATCAGGAGCTCCATCTCTCTGCTTCTCTGCGTAGTAGCGCAGCCGTAGAGAGCGACCTACGCCACCAATGTCAGCCACATTTTTTCCAGTCACTACGTCTATGTGATTGTCCCAAACCAGACAATCATCCGGGAGAGTAAGAACCTCAGTAATGCGCAGACCAGTCAGGATAAGCAGCCTAAATATAGAGAAGAATACGCCATCATTGAATGTCGCCGGCACCTCTTGAAATACGATTCGTGTCAACTCGAACAAAGCATCTTTGTCCGGCAATTTGTCTCCGTTGGCTCGTGTGCTGAGTTCGGGTAGAAGTCCAATTTCCGGTTTTGACTCAAATGACGGTTTGACTGGGCAATGCTCAGACAACAAATTTTCGTCAATAACATTCGCGACAGCGACAAAGTCTCGTTTTGCTTTAGCACTCCAAGACTTCAGCGAAAGCAGGTTTTCGAAATGTTCACGGGCGACTTTATAAGGCGGCACTGCGGTGCAAGAAAATAACCGCCTGGCAGCTTTCGCAATGACTTGGGCATTATCTGTGGTCCGTCCACTAAGACAGCGACTTGCGATAATCGCCTTTATGAAGTCTTGAGCCGAGTCGGACACCACCGAGCCCGATGGCAAGCGCGACAATGGCCATTGTGCATCAATTGCCAGCTCACGCACTTCGTTATCGATTCCAAATCCCACTGTTCCAGCAGCATGCCTGTCGTGACTACCGTTCAAAATCCGTAGGTTCCAGTCATGACCTACAATCGGCTTACCTTTATCATCCATGGGAATATCCCATTGCAGTCCTTTTGCCTCGACTGCCTGGCGCAGACTATCGACAAATTGCTGAAACTGCTGGGGACGAGGGCCCTCAGGAGCTGAAAACTGAGATACGGTCATTACTGATTCTCCAGATGTAACTCTTCGATGGCGTCCAACGCTTGCTGAGCGCCCGAGAGAGCGCGGGTGAGTTGGAGATAAGCCGGATTCTCTGGCTGGACGCCGCGAGCTAAGTACACTCGAACTTGCTGACGCATTCCTTCCACGGCATCTTTATGGGCATCAGAGTCCAACGAAGGCATGAACTTCCGACAGCCATAGCACGATGTCACTGGGTTGTAGCTGCACTGGCTTTGGCCAGCCCTACATAGTCCAATACCGCCCACTAAACTCTCGCCAACAATCCCACCGATTTGCTGGTCTTCAGCTGCATGAAGCATCTCTTCAAGAGTCACAAAAGTTCTTGAAGCGATGCCGTGAATTTTTGTATAAAGCTTGGAAGCGCCAAGCGCGGAATTGATGAGTTTCGCTTGTTGCATACTGGCACGAATGTAAATAGCAGCGGTGTTTTTGCGCACATGCCCCAAGAATTGCTGGATACTCCCGCGTGTATGTCCGGCATCTGCCAATACCTGAGCAGCTGTATGTCGAAACTGCTGTGCTGTACAACTCAGATTTACCTTCGATAGCTTGCATACAGCTTTCGCCCGAAACCATAGGGCCGAAGAATTTGAAGCATCGAAGAGACGCGATCTACCTGAATTCACAGCGGATGTATGGAGACGTTCAACTATAGGAACCCATTCAGGCTTAACCTGGCGAATTATCTCGAATTCTTTACCCCCTTTCTGTTTCGCAGCATGGAAAGATACGATGCAGGCAGTCTCGTCCGAAGCATCTTTAAAGAATCTGACGTGTTGCACATTGAGGCATAGGACTTGAACCGGCCGTACGCCGTGCTGATAAATAAGGGCCAGCGCGGCCGCCCCTTCGAGCTGAATGAGGGAAAGGTCTCCATTAGACGCAGCCGCATCCAGTACTTTGACGATGCCTGCCTGAAGACTTGCGCTGACGAGGGATTGCCTGCTCTCAATAAGGCCGGTTCTCTTAGCAACACCCGAGTTGGCTCGCGTATCCAGGCTACTTACTAAAGGCATCGTCCGGCCGCTCCAGTGGCCTACATTAGCTGTGCACGCTAGCTTAAGCACCTTTTTGCTCAGTGCAGCAAGAGTCGATTCGGTGACATACTCATCCCATGTTGTTCTTAGAACTTCTGGGCGTGTATTAAGAAGAGCAACAACAATGTCCCACTTCTGCACGAGCATCCGCCCAGTCCGATGGAGAGTACCTGGGCTTGCCCGACCACTACTCAGCAAGGCGAGTCTTCTCTGAAGCGAACCGATGTTGCCGCTAGCGAAAACGATCGACTCTGCGTGGCCTTTGTAACTAAATGTCCATGTATCTTCCTCCGCGCGAATGATGTAGCAAGTGTCAGAGTACTTGTCATAGATTGAAAGCGTTGCCGGTGCAACTGGCCATGTCCAATCAAGGATTGAACTATATCCGTCTCCACCAGCACGAGCCTTAATAATCTTCGTCTGGTCATGTGTTTCATTCATGATTTGAGTTCCCGCAGCACGCTTACTCTGGTATCAAAGAGTCGTCCCCATGTACGTAGCAAGTCTTCTTGAATCGCTGCACGTGCGTAGTGTTCGGGCATAGACGATTGCTCAGACCATCCGAAGAACGCACGTAACCGTTGGAACGTGAGATCTCTATTTGGCTCATGAGCCATGAACATGGAATATCGGGCCGTGGCACAGGTGTGCCTGAGGTCGTGGGGAGATATTCGTGCCTTTCCACCAGAGCGTTCGGTAAACCGAGAAAGCGTCTCCGGAGAAATGGCACTTGAGAGTTGGTTGAAAACTTTGGTTATTGCCTCCGCAGAAAGAGGATCACCGGTGATCGCTGTAAGAAGAAATCCATGCTCACTCCCGTCGTGTCGGTGTTCCGTTACGTACTGTTCAAAGAGGCAGGCAAGGTCCGCCGATATTGGTATCTGCCGATGTGACTGTTCCGTCTTCATGCTTGGCGAGCTAGAGCGCGGGTCATGTTCTATGGTCGTTGTCACGTCAAGCCAATAGACAACCTCGTATGTTTCGATATCAACGTCGGACTTGAGAGAACCACACTCAAGCAGCATCAGTTCGCCTCGACGTAATCCCGTGAGAAGCAAAAGGTTGAGGATCAGCCAGTTCCTTGCTCGAACGCTTTCGCTATGAAATGGGTTGCGATCAGATATGGGATTCGCAACCTCCAGCAAGTCAACCAGCGTATTGACAGGAATCGCGCGAATGAATCGAAAACGACCTCGTCGAGGTTTTCGTATCTTCCCCATGGCCCATAGCGTCGAGGACAATGAATGCCATGCCTGGCTCGATGGCGCCCGCTGTCGTGCGAGGCGCTGAACAAAATCGCGCACTGCGTCCCAGCGCTGCACCGCCGTTGTTGTGTAGTCCGGGGTCGACGTGAGCTCCAAATAGAACGCTTCGACAAACTCCAGGGTCCTTACAGCATCGCGATGACTGACTGCGGAATCGAACGAATCGAGCCCGAACCGGTCATCACAGAAAGAGTAGAAGGCGTCGATGTGTCGAAGTTTTGTCTTGCGAGTATTCTCGGCGAGGGCATGGCCCTGAATAGTCAATGACCAAGCTGTCGCCCAGAACCGAGGAAGCATGCGATGAGGGTCTACGATGACGAAGTCAGGCAAAGCGTCTGTGTGAATAATCATGAAATGCAACGCTCGGTAGGTACAGTTTATGTGTTACGGCCTCCATCCAAGAAACTTGAATCGCAACGGTCGTACAGGTGCCTATTAAAGTTCGACGGCTACAGGATCATGGCGCGGATCGATCACGATGAGGTTCAGCTGTTTACCCGCAACGGCCACGACTGGACGCACAAACTGCCGCTGCAGGCCAAGGCGCTGGCGGCGCTGGGCCTTGAGTCTGCGTGGCTGGACGGCGAGATGGTGGTGGCCAACGAGCAGGGCGTTCCGGATTTTCAGGCGCTGCAAAATGCTTTCGACGCCGGGCGCAGCGGCAACATCGTTTATTACCTGTTCGACGTTCCATATCTGAACGGCGTCGACTTGCGCGACGTGCCGGTGGAAGAGCGACGCGCGGCGCTGAGCACCATCCTTGGCGCACAGAAAGACTCTTCATCGCTGCGCTTCTCCGAAGCCTTCGAAGAAACACCGGACGCGCTGCTCAACAGTGCTTGCCAGATGCAGATGGAAGGGCTGATCGGCAAGCGCCTTGGCTCGCCCTATGTGTCGCGGCGCAGCGGCGACTGGATCAAGCTCAAGTGCAAACATCGCCAGGAATTCGTCATCGTCGGCTATACCGATCCGAAAGGCGCGCGCAGTGCCTTCGGCGCTTTGCTGCTTGGCCTGCACGACCGTGACAGCGGCGAGTTGCGCTACGCCGGCAAGGTTGGCACCGGGTTCAACGAAACCACGTTGAAAAGCATCCTTGCCCAGCTCAAACCGTTACAGACCAAAAGCGCGGCGGTGGTCAATCCGCCCAGTGGTTTCGAGGCCAAAGGCGTGCACTGGCTCAAGCCCAGACTGCTGGCGGAAGTGGCATTCGCCGAGATGACCAAGGACGGCTCGGTGCGCCACGCCGTCTTCCATGGTCTGCGCGATGACAAACCGGCCAGGGACATTACAGAGGAGCGAGCGAAGCCTGTGAAAGCTGCCAAGTCGGAAAAAACCGAGAAGACCGAAAAAACCAAAACCGCTGGCAAGCAACCGGCGAAGAAAACCGCTGCCAGCAAAGCCGAAACCGCACCGTCGCAATCAGGACTGGCCGGCGGCAAGGTGCGCATCACTCACCCGGATCGGGTGATCGACGCAGTCAGCGGCACAACCAAAATGCAACTGGCGCAGTATTACGCCAGCGTCGCCGAATACATTCTGCCGCAACTCAAGGATCGCCCCGTGGCGCTGGTGCGTGCACCGGACGGCATTGCCGGCGAACTGTTCTTCCAGAAGAACGCCGATCGCCTGGCCATCCCCGGGATCACTGCACTGGACAAGGACGTGACCGGCCAGCCAGTGATGATGATCAACAATCCCGAAGCGCTGGTCGGCGCAGTGCAGATGAGCACCGTCGAGCTGCACACCTGGAACGCCACGAAGGTGGATCTGGACAAGCCTGATCGCTTTGTCCTCGACCTTGACCCGGATCCGGCGTTGCCGTGGAAAAGCATGGTGGAAGCCACTGCACTGACTCTCACCGTGCTCGATGAACTGGGCCTCAAAGCCTTTTTGAAAACCAGCGGCGGCAAGGGTATTCACCTGGTGGTGCCGTTGACGCGCAAGCACGGCTGGGACGAGGTGAAGGACTTCAGCCACGCCATCGTCAGCCATATGGCCAAGTTGCTGCCGGATCGTATTTCCGCGGTGTCCGGCCCGAAAAACCGCGTTGGCCGCATCTTCATCGATTACCTGCGCAATGGCCTCGGCGCCACCACCATCTGCGCCTACGCCGCACGCGCTCGTGAAGGCATGCCGGTCTCCGTGCCGCTGTACCGCGAAGAGGTCGCTGAAATCAAGGGCGGTAATCACTGGAACATTTACAACGTTCATGAACGTTTGACTGAAGTCGGCGACGAGCCTTGGGCAGACATGAAGAAAACCCGTCAGACGATCACTGCCGAGATGCGCAAACGGGTCGGCATGAAAAAGTGATCAGGTGTCGCGCAGCAAGTCGTGGGCGTTGAGCAGTTCGAAGGCGATTTGCGGATGGTTTTCCAGTCCTTTGCGGATCGCCGCCGGGATCGCCGCTCGTGTCTTGCGACACAAGCCCGGCAGTTCGTCGATCTGAATGGCAATGCCGCGCATGGTGCGCACTTCATTGAAGCCCGGGGCAACGTTGACGCGAATGCCCAGCTGTTCATACATGCGTTGCTGCAGGCGTTTGAGGTCGTCGAGGTCTTTGAGCTGTTCCAGGCGCGCCAAGAGGATTTTCTCCTCGGCGCGGGTCAGACGCAGGATGCGCAGATCGGCGCCGGGCGTTTCCAGCAACGGATTGCGCCCGCAGATGCAGGCGCCGGGTGGGCAGGGTGAGCGCAAGGGCACGTTCGTCGTCATGGCCTCCATCATAGAGGCCGTCGGACACATTTGCCTATGCGCACTCAGCGGCCGTCCATCGGCCGCTGCTTCCCGCGTGACTACTGATGCACGCCTTCGTATTGCACCAGAATGGCGTTGGCCAGGTCTTCATCGCTGGCATCAAGGCCTGGGTTGGCCTGACGCACCTGTTGCAGTACCGACTCAAGATAAACCCCACGAATGGCGCCGCCGCTGGCGACAAACGCCGACACGTCGTCACGGGCCGGAATGACCATTTTGTCATCCTTGAAGGTCGAGTACAGCGACGCGGAGACACCCGCCGAAGTGGCGACATCACCCGCATCGACGCGGGCCAGCGCCGAACCAACCGGCAGGCAAAGCATAAGAGACGAAATCAGGACTAACTTGCGCATGACGTGTTCCTCCACAAGCGCGAAGCAAAAAGAGAAGGGACTACATAACCTCAGAGGTAAACGGCGCACCGGAGTTCCGTGGCGGCGACAACGCAGCGGTAAGGAACCGGGTAAAACGGCCCAGGTCTACCGCATGCCTGTATTGCCGAGAAGCGAACCATGCTCGTCAGAGTCAGCCCCACTGTTGCCCGCCCCGCAGATCCGCGAATCGAAGCCGCATTGCTCGGCGGATTTGTCCTGTTGGCCTTTGCCCTCGGCATCGCCCCGCGCAGCCGCGTCGACTGGTTGTTGGAGAATGTTCTGGCACTGGCGCTGGTGTTGGCGCTGCTGTTGGCGCATCGGCGTTTTCGTTTGTCGACACTGTCGCTGGGGATGATTTTCGCCTTCCTGTGCGTTCATGAAGTCGGCGCCCATTACACGTATTCCCGCGTGCCATACGACCAGTGGAGCACGCTGCTGACCGGCGTCAGCGTCAACCAAGTCTTCGGTCTGGAACGTAATCACTATGACCGGCTGGTGCACCTGAGCTATGGGTTGCTGCTGGTCTGGCCGATGCGTGAAGTGCTGCTGCGCCTGACGCCATTGCGTGGCGCGTGGCTGGCGCTGATGACGTTGAATGTGGTGCTGGCGACGTCGGCGGTGTACGAGTTGATCGAGTGGATTGGCGGCGCTTATCTGGGTGACGACACCGGCCAGGCTTTCGTCGGTGCGCAGAATGATCCATGGGATTCGCAGAAGGACATGGCCCTGGCGCTGTTCGGCGCCGGGCTGTCCTTGCTGGTGTTGACGCGCTGGCGTCGCACGCCGCGCTGATGGGTCAGATCACCCCGCAGGCCATGCGATCACCGCCACCGCCCAGTGGCTTGGGCATATCGGAATGGTTATCGCCGCCGGCGTGAATCATCAGAGCGTGGCCCTTGATCTCGGAAAGCTTCTTCAGGCGCGGCGCCAGCACCGGGTAGTTAGCGACACCTTCAGCCGTCACGTACACCGCCGGCAGATCGCCCAGATGCCCATCGGCGTAAGGGCCAAGGTGCTTGCCGGTTTTCGCCGGATCGAAGTGTCCGCCAGCGGCCAGTGCCGCGCCTTTGACGCCATCCTTCATGCCGGCTTCGCAACTGCCGTTTTCATGAACATGGAAACCATGAATGCCGGCCGGCAATGACTTCAGGTTCGGGGTGAACAGCAGACCGTACGGCGTCTCGCTGATAGTCACCGAGCCGATCGCCCGCGGAGCGCCGTCGGCGCTGACCAGATTGATCGCGACTTTCTCGGTTGCTGCCTGTGCGGTGCCAATCGCCAGGGTGCCGAGCAGACCAAACCACAGTGCACGTTTCATAAGCGTTTCCTTGAGCTGCATGAATGTTCGAAACGCTGGATTGATAGCCTGCCAGGGTTTACCGGCGATGAGGGCGTTATCCAGGCGCTGCAACGTGTGACCGGGCGGGCAGTCGAAAAGTTTTGCCCGATTCAAGTCGCCGCTGACATCAGCCGATACGCTCTTTGTCGGCAGTGCCATGCAAATAGGCTTAACTGAATTCCGACAAGCGCAATTCAGCGTGCCCACGGGAGATTCCACGGTGTCGATCAAACTGCGTTTGGTGCTGCTGATTGCGACCAGCCTGCTGACGGCGCTGATCGTGAGTCTGGTCAGTTACGTCGGCAACCTGCGAATGGCCACGGCGGTCGGCGACAACACGGTGAGCATGAGCGCGCTGCGCAATCACATGGAGGCCGACATGATGCACGACGCCCTGCGCGCCGATGTCTATTCGGCGATGCTGTTCGGCCTGGGCAAAAGCACCGCCACCGCCACAGAAGTGCGCGATTCGCTCACCGAGCACGCCGGGCATTTTCGTGAAGTGCTGGATGACAACCTGAAGCTGCCGATCAACCCGGCATTGCGCACGGCGCTGGAGCAGATCAAGCCGAGCCTCGATACCTACATCAAATCCGCCGAGCAGATCGTCGGCGTGGCGCTGGACAATCCCGACGCTGCCCAGCAGCAGCTCGGCACGTTCAACAGCGCGTTCAGCCAGCTCGAAGAACAGATGGCAGCGCTCAGCGAGTTGATTGAAAGCAACACCCGACAAACCAGCGAAGGCACCGAAGCCGCCATTCGCAATGCCAATCTCGCCCTTGGCGTGGTGCTGATCGCCATCCTGTTGTTGCTGCTGGTTCAGGGCCGCTGGGTGATGCGCAGTATCCTCGGGCCGCTGAAGTCTGCCAGCCGCATCGCTGAAAGCATTGCTCATGGCAACCTCAGCGAGCCGATTGTCGAGCCCGTCGGCAAGGACGAAGCCAGTGTTTTGATTCGGACATTGGCGACCATGCAGCGCGACTTGCGCAATATGATCGACGTGGTCCGGCGCAACGCCCACGGCGTCAGCGGCATGAGCGAGCAACTGAGCCACGGCTGCCATCAGGTCGCCGACAGTAGCCAGCAGCAGAGCGTCGCCGCCGGGACCATGGCCGCCGCCGCCAGTCAGATGACCGCCAGCATCGAAGAAATCACCCGCCACGCCGAGCGCGCCCTGAGCATGGCCAATCAAGCTGAAACCCTGGCCAAGGAGGGTGGCGGGGTGATTCATCAAGTGGTCAGCGACATGGACGACATCGCCCGCTCGGCGCAGCAGTCAGCGCAGGTGATCCGCACGCTGGACCAGGAATCCGAGGCGATCTTCAACATCATTCAAGTGATCAAGAGCATCGCCGACCAGACCAACCTGCTGGCACTGAACGCCGCGATCGAAGCGGCGCGGGCAGGTGAGCAGGGCCGGGGTTTTGCAGTGGTCGCCGATGAGGTGCGCAGTCTGGCGGCACGCACCAGCGCCTCGACTCAGGAAATTGCTGCGATGGTCGCGCGGATTCAGAGCAGCACGCGCGAAGCAGTAACCAGCATGGAGGCGGGCGTGGCGCAGGTCGACAAGGGCATGGCGGTGACGGCGGAAGTCGAGCGGGCGATTCGCGAAATCCTCGACGCCACGCTGAACACCACGCAACTGGTCAATGACATCACCCGCACGATTGGCGAACAGAGTATGGCCAGTAACGAAATCGCCCATCAGGTGGAGATGATTGCCGGGATGAGCGAGGGCAATAGCCGCGTGATCGGGCAGACGGCGACGACCACGGATGAGTTGTCGGATCTGGCGGGACAGTTGGCGCGGTCGGTGGATCGGTTTCGGTTGTGAGATTCATGTGAGGGTTTTGTGATGCCTGATCTGGCGCTTTCGCGAGCAGGCTCGCTCCCACAAGGTTCGGCAATCTCGGGTCCTTGGTGGGCGCGGGCTTGCTCGCGCAGAGGCCGGCTCGGGCAAATGTGGGTCAGGCCAATGTGCCCTTGATCAAAACCTGAACGCCTGCCGCCCGACCAAAAGCCATTTCCCGCCCTGTTTCTGCCAGATCTGAAAATTCTCGATCTCGGTCGGAATCACCTCGGTTCCCTTTAATGCCTGCGCAGAAAAGTGGTGACGCACCAGCGCGGTATCGCCGGACATTGTGATCGTCTGCTTCTGCATTTCCAGGGTTTTGAACGCGCTGCGGCCGGTTTCGATATCGGCGATGAATTCCTGCTTGTCCTGGATCTTGCCGCTGGAGTGGCCGTAGGTCAGGTTCGGTGCGGTGAGAGCGTTCAGTTCGGCGATGTCTTTGTGCAGCATTGCCTGGGTCAGGTGATCGACCGCTTGGGCCACTTCTTTTTCCGCTGGGGCAGGGGCAGCCATGGCGCAAGCGGTGAAGGCGCAAAACAAGCCGATAAGGAGGCGAGATTTGATCATGTTGTTTCCTTGTTGTTATTGGATTGGAATAACTGGCGCGTTGTTCGTCAGTCATCGTACAACTTAGCAGGTTATTTTCGACGTGAGCAACGAGCCGTTGGCAAATTCGCTGAGATGCGATGCGCATCGCGCAAGAATTTTCTTGGCCAATGCTTTAGCGGGGTCATGTTTGGAGCTTGATGGCCGATAAGTCCCTGAGCGGAAAAAGACTTTCAAGTCGGGAACAGACGCGCGGGTTCGTCCTGACGTGATATTCTCCGCGCCAATTTGCTTTGACCTAATTCGGTTGGCCTGCTTTTCAGCGGGCCGATGGGATCCCTGTCGCTCAAGCAGCTGAAGCCAATAACGATAAAAAGTCAGTTCAGAAGGGACATTAACTGAGGTCGATGCTACAGGTCGGCCTTGTGTGCCCACCCGTCAATATTGAAGTGTGCCGATTGCGCGACGCCAGCCTGAGCGTCAACACAGCGCAACGCAGACTGATAACAACGACGGGCGGAAGGCGTTTTATCATAGGTGCAACAGATGTTTAAGAAAGTGAACACAGCCTTGCTCGGTCTGGCTTTGGCGATGGGGATGTCGTCTGCCAATGCTGCCGAAGCCAAGAAAGTTGACGTCCTGCTGATCGGCGGCGGCATCATGAGCACCACACTGGGTGTGTGGATCAATGAGCTGGAACCGACCTGGTCGATGGAAATGGTCGAGCGTCTCGATGGCGTCGCCCAAGAAAGCTCCAACGGCTGGAACAACGCCGGTACCGGTCACTCGGCGCTCGCCGAGCTGAACTACACCCCGGAAGACGACAAGGGCAACGTAACGATCCCGAAAGCCGTCGAGATCAACGAAGCGTTCCAGGTTTCCCGTCAATTCTGGGCCTGGCAGGTTCAGCAAGGCGTGCTGAAGAACCCTCGCTCGTTCATCAACACCACACCGCACATGAGCTTCGTGTGGGGCGATGACAACATCAAGTTCCTGAAAAAGCGCTACGAAGCCCTGCAGGCGAGCCCGCTGTTCGCTGGCATGCAGTACTCCGAAGACCCGGCGGTGATCAAGAAGTGGGTACCGCTGATGATGGAAGGGCGTGACCCGAACCAGAAAATCGCGGCCACCTGGAGCCCGCTGGGTACCGACATGAACTTCGGCGAAATCACCCGCCAGTTCGCCGCTCACCTGCAAACCAAACCCAACTTCGATCTGAAACTGTCGAGCGAAGTCGAGGACATCACCAAGAACGCCGACGGCACCTGGCGTGTGAGCTACAAAAACCTCAAAGACGGCAGCAAAACCGAGACCGACGCCAAGTTCGTGTTCATCGGCGCTGGCGGCGGTGCCCTGCACCTGCTGCAGAAGTCGGGCATTCCTGAAGCCAAGGAATACGGTGGCTTCCCGGTGGGTGGTTCGTTCCTCGTCACCGAAAACCCGACGATTGCCGAACAACACCTGGCCAAGGCTTACGGTAAAGCCTCGGTGGGTTCGCCACCGATGTCCGTTCCGCACCTGGACACCCGCGTTCTGGATGGCAAGCGCGTCATTCTGTTTGGCCCGTTCGCAACCTTCAGCACCAAATTCCTCAAGGAAGGTTCGTACTTCGACCTGCTGACCAGCACCACCACCCACAACATCTGGCCAATGACCAAGGTCGGCATCAAGGAATACCCGCTGGTCGAGTACCTGGCCGGTCAACTGATGCTGTCGGATGAAGACCGCATGAACGCGCTGAAGGAATACTTCCCGAACGCCAAGGCTGAAGACTGGCGCCTGTGGCAAGCCGGCCAGCGCGTACAGATCATCAAGCGTGATGAAGCCGCTGGCGGCGTGCTGAAACTGGGCACCGAGATCGTGGCTTCGCAAGACGGTTCGATCGCCGGTCTGCTGGGCGCATCGCCAGGCGCGTCGACTGCTGCACCGATCATGCTGAGCGTGCTGCAGAAAGTCTTCAAAGATAAAGTCGCGACACCTGAGTGGCAGGCCAAGCTGCACCAGATCGTGCCGAGCTACGGCACCCAGCTCAACAGCGATCCGGCCAAGGTCGCTGCCGAGTGGGCTTACACCGCGAAGATCCTCGAACTGCCGACGCCTCCGGTGATCGGCCAGGTCGTTGCTCCAGCGGCACCTGCGGCTGAAAAAGCTGTAGCGCCGAAAGAAAATGCTGCACGTGACATGGCTCTGTAACCAGAACCCTGACACACCAAACCCACTGAACCGGCGACGGTCAGTGGGTTTTTTATGCCTGGTTGGTAGGAGCTGACGAGTGCAACGAGGCTGAGATCTTTTGACTTTGACGTTTTGAAGATCAAGATCAAGAGATCGCAGCCTCGTTGCACTCGTCAGCTCCTACGCACCGGTAACGGGATTCAGGCTTTTGTGGATGCCAGATAAGCTCCCAAACGACTTCCCATTTCCTCGCCCAATGCCTGCAATCCGCTCAACGGCCGCACCATCACTTCGAACTCGACGATCTTGCCGCTGGCGTCGAAGCGGATCATGTCGATGCCTTTCAGCTCCCTGGTGCCGACCCTGGCGCTGAATTCGAGAATCACATTCAAGCCATCCGCCGTCGCCAACTCGCGGTGATAAGCAAAATCTTCAAACACCTCGAACACGGTGTTGAGGATCATCGCCACTACCGGCGCGCCGGGGTAGGGCGTGTGAGCCATGGGCGAGCGGAATACAGCATGCGCATCGAGCAGTTCGGGAAGCGCTTTGAGGTTGCCGCTGCGGATCATTTCGTGCCAGCGCTTCAGGGACGCGGCGACGTTGGGCTGCAAGGTGAGGTCGGGCATGGTCACTCCGGTTGTTATTGTTGTCAGTGGGCAATGACTTTAGATCAACCGGGCCGAAAGTGGATCCTCACGCCTCAGGCTGAATACCGGTATATGCCCGAAGCGGATCAGATGCGCATCTGATCCGTATATTTCTGTTTCATCTGCCTCTGTATTCAGTACAGCCTCAGCCTCACAATGCCCCGGCAGTGCGGACATTCATCCTCCGACCTCATTCCGAAGCGTCCGGTGCACCGCACACTCAGCATCAAGGAGCGCAACATGTACAAGATGGCGATTTTCCTCGGCGGCTTTCTGACCTTGACCATCCTGATTGGCGTACTGGCGACGATCTCTCCCGTCTGATTCGCACGCAGCTTTTTCGAACTCTGCCGTTCTCCTGCTTTCAGTTGCAGAACAGGGCCAGCACGTGCCCGCCACTGAATGTTTGAGGAGCGAAACATGCGTACTACAACCTCGCAGGGACGTTGGGTTCCCATCGGTTTCATGGTCGCTGTGCTGACCGGTTGCGCGATGAGCAACACCGATTCGCCGGTGCAGACTCCCGGTCACGCCAAGGCTTCCGACACAGAGATGCTCGAAGTCGGTGCGCAATGGTTGCAGGACAAACCGCCGATCCGCGCATTGAACCTGTACCTGGATGGTTTCCATTTTTACAACGGCCATCCCGGCGCGCAGATGGAAGCACACCACTACTGCTCGGCGCTCAACGAGGAAGTTTTCCAGTGTGTGATCTACGACGGCAACAGCGCTGAAGCGAAGTTGATGGGCGTGGAGTACATCATCAGCCAGCGTCTGTTCACTCAATTGCCTGCGAAGGAAAAAGCCTTGTGGCACAGCCACGCCCACGAAGTGACGTCCGGCCAGTTGATCGCGCCCGGCATTCCGCAAGTGGCAGAAACGCGATTGATGGAGAAGCTCGCCGACACCTACGGCAAGACCTGGCACACCTGGCACACCGATCAGGACAAGCAACTGCCGCTGGGCGTGCCGCAGCTGATGATGGGCTTCACTGCTGACGGCCAAGCGGATGCGCAAATGGTCCGCCAGCGCGATCAGCGTCTTGGCATCGATAGCGCCGAAAAGAAAAAAGCCCGCGCCGACATCAAACCCGCGCCTGTCGCACCAGGGGCTGATGCGTGGCAGAAGGGCAATGCCGTGCAGCTCAACGACCCGACCGGGCATCAGCACGTCATGCCGCGCCCGGCCACGCCGGGGGATGAAAATGCCCGGAGCAGCAGTCAGCCATAGTCATATGCGCTAACCGATGTGGGA
This sequence comes from Pseudomonas sp. NPDC079367, assembly GCF_044542195.1. Taxonomy (NCBI): domain Bacteria; kingdom Pseudomonadati; phylum Pseudomonadota; class Gammaproteobacteria; order Pseudomonadales; family Pseudomonadaceae; genus Pseudomonas; species Pseudomonas sp. NPDC079367. The sequence continues at coordinate 814,548 of NZ_JBITTW010000001.1, read as the reverse complement.
GCGAGTCTGTTTGCGAAGGCAGTGTGTCAGATACAGATTTTTGACCTGACCCGCCGCTTTCGTGAGCAAGCCCACTCCCACAGGTTTTTCGGCTGCACCCGGATCCCCGCCAACCCACAAATCTCCTGTGGGAGCTGGCTTGCTCGCGAAGGCAGTGTGTCAGATACAGATGTTTGACCTGACCCGCCGCTTTCGTGAGCAAG